>NC_010681.1:4148427-4467537 GCF_000020125.1 Paraburkholderia phytofirmans PsJN | reverse complement strand
ATAGCGGGTTCCGCGAAAACCAATTCAGTGAACCACCGGCCATTGCGCTTTCAGCGATGATCGCGCGGTTATTTTTCGATCAAGTGAGAGCAACATGAAACGTACTTACCAACCTTCCGTTACCCGTCGCAAGCGCACCCACGGCTTCCGCGTTCGCATGAAGACCGCAGGTGGCCGCAAGGTCATCAACGCACGCCGCGCGAAGGGCCGCAAGCGCCTCGCCATCTAAGGCAGGCGTTGCACGCGACGCTTATGCCGGGTAGTGAAGCCCGCGGTGAAGCGGGAACGGCTGAGGCGCAGCAACTGGGCTCGGTTCCGTTGCGAGCGCAAGCCGCCTTCCCCAAAGCCGCAAGGCTGCTGAAAACGGATGAATTTTCATCCGTTTTTCGTTTGCGCCCGTGGCGCCGCACCGCTCACTTCGTGGTGTACGGCCGGCCTACCGGCAATGAAGCTCGCTTAGGCCTCGTGATCGGCAAGAAGTATGCGCCGCGCGCGGCCACGCGTAATCTGGTACGTCGAATCGCGCGTGAAGCCTTCCGGCTGCGCCGCGCGGAATTCGGCGGTTGGGATGTGCTGCTGCGTTTGCACACGCGCTTCGACAAGAAAGCTTTGCCGAGCGCCTCGTCGCCGCCGTTGAGGGCGCTGTGCCGCAGCGAAATCGAGGCGCTGCTCGACAAGGCAGCGCGCGAAGTGACCCGTCGCCAGGCGCCGCCCGCGGAAGCGCCCAAGACGGAATGACGCTCAAGTGACCGCCCGCTTTGCAGTTCAGACCGCTCCGGCGGCCGTGCTGCGCGGGCGTCGCCCGGTACTCCACGTTGCGCGGCGCCGTCCGGCCGCACCAGCCATGCAAACGGTACTCATCGCTTTACTGCGTTTCTACAAGGTTGCCGTGAGCCCAATGCTCGGCAACCGGTGCCGTTTTTACCCTTCCTGCTCTGATTACGCGCGCGAAGCAATCCAGTATCATGGCGCCGCGCGCGGGACTTATCTCGCCGCCAGGCGTATTTGCCGCTGCCACCCGTTTTCCGCGGGCGGCATCGATCTCGTCCCGCCTCCCACTTCTGAAAAGCGCTGACGCGCCGTTCCATCGACACTGAGACAACGCATGGATATCAAACGCACCGTCCTATGGGTCATCTTTTTCATGTCAGCGGTCATGCTGTTCGACAACTGGCAACGCGACCACGGACGCCCGTCGATGTTCTTCCCGAGCGCCACGCCGACCAAGACCGTCGGTAGCGCCGCACCGGGAACCACGACGCCGGGAACCCAGCCCGCCGATCTGCCGGCAACGAACGCAGCCGCACCGGGCAACGCGCCGGCGGCCACGCAATCGCAACTGGTCAAGTTCAACACCGACGTCTATAGCGGTGAAATCGACACTCGCGGCGGCACGCTGTCGAAGCTGTCGCTCGTGAACAAGGGTGACGGCAAGCAGCCGGACCTCGTCATCACGCTGTTCGACCGCACCGCGAACCATACGTATCTGGCGCGCACGGGCCTGCTCGGCGGCGATTTCCCGAATCACAACGACATCTACACGCCGTTGCCGAACCAGCAGCACGACCTGACGGGCGACGAAAAGTCGTTCCAGCTCAGCTTCGAGTCGCCGGTGAAGGGTGGCGTGAAGGTCATCAAGACCTACACGTTCACGCGTGGCAGCTATGTGATCGGCGTCGACACGAAGATCCAGAACGTCGGCACTGCGCCGGTGACCCCGTCGGTCTATATGGAACTGGTACGTGACGATCAGCCGGTGGAAACGCCGCGCTTCTCGCACACGTTCATCGGACCGGCTGTGTACACCGACCAGCATCACTTCCAGAAGATGACGTTCGGCGACATCGACAAGAACAAGCAGGATTACGCGACCTCGGCCGACAACGGCTGGATCGCAATGGTCCAGCATTACTTCGCGTCGGCCTGGATTCCGCAGCAAGGCGTGAAGCGCGACATCTACGTCGAGAAGATCGATCCGGCGCTGTATCGCGTCGGCGTGAAGGAGCCGGTGCCGACCATCGCCCCGGGTCAAACCGTCGACGTGTCCGCTCGTCTGTTCGCGGGTCCGGAAGAAGAGCGCATGCTCGAAGGCATCGCGCCGGGTCTGGAACTGGTGAAAGACTACGGCTGGGTGACGATCATCGCCAAGCCGCTGTTCTGGCTGCTCGAGAAGATCCACAGCTATGTCGGCAACTGGGGCTGGTCGATCGTGCTGCTCACGCTGCTGATCAAGGCGGTGTTCTTCCCGCTGTCGGCCGCGAGCTACAAGTCGATGGCGCGCATGAAGGCGATCACGCCGCGCATGCAGGCACTGCGCGAACGCTTCAAGGGCGACCCGCAGAAGATGAACTCGGCGCTGATGGAGTTGTACAAGACCGAGAAGGTCAATCCGTTCGGCGGCTGTCTGCCGGTCGTGATTCAGATTCCGGTGTTCATCTCGCTGTACTGGGTGCTGCTGTCGTCGGTGGAAATGCGCGGCGCGCCGTGGATTCTGTGGATTCACGATCTGTCGCAGCAGGATCCGTTCTTCATCCTGCCGGTGCTGATGGCCGTCTCGATGTTCCTGCAGACCAAGCTGAACCCGACGCCGCCGGACCCGGTTCAAGCCAAGATGATGATGTTCATGCCGATCGCGTTCTCGGTCATGTTCTTCTTCTTCCCGGCCGGTCTGGTGCTGTACTACGTCGTGAACAACGTGCTGTCGATCGCCCAGCAGTACTACATCACGCGGATGATGGGGCAGACGAAGGCCAAAGCGGCTTGATGACATGTGCTTGAGGTGGGCGGAAGCGCCCACCGTCGTCTGAAGCTCAGATAGCAGCAGTAGAAAAAAAGCCGCCCGGCGCAAAACCGGGCGGCTTTTTTTCATTCTCTCCGCAAAACACGCCGCGCGATGCCGCGCCTATTCCTCTTCCGCGTCTTCACCGTAAAAGCGCACGATCATCTCTTCGACCAGGAAGCGGTCTTTCGGCGTGAGCGACTCGATCTTGGAAGCGAGCTCGATTGTCTCGGCCGACGGTGGATATTTCTCGCCACGCGCCAGCGGCCTCGCGTTCACGCCCGGAGACGGCCCATAGTGCAGCCAATGCTCTTTCACGTTCAGCCATTCGGCCAGCGTACGCAACTTATCGGGCTTGGGAATCGTCGTACCGGATAACCACTTATGAGCGGTTTGCGGCGTCACCTCTCGCTCGCCTCGATAGCGAAGGTTGAATTGCTCGGCGAGCTTGGTCCCGCCGCGAATCTTCAGCGGCTCCAGCAGGTCCTTCAGCCGTTTGGCGAAGGCGGCTTTTTCTTTATTGGTCGGCATGGGCCGGATTGTGCAATTCAACGTTCAAACAGTTGACAACCGGACGAGTTTAGTTTTAGCGTATTTGAGATACTTTTAGCTTGCGAGGCGCTTCAGGCAATGGGTCTGCCGAATTTGTAGAATTTTGGTGTTTTTCCTTGTCTGGCATGCCTGTCTGCGGCTTCGCCGTCCTACAACTTCTTATTTATTCTCAAAGAGCGCAGTAGCAATCCTAGCTCGTTTGAGATAAATCCGAACCGCGCGAATCAGTCGGCTTCCGCCATCAACAAGAGCGCCGCGACACGGGCAGCGAAAGCGCCCGCGTTACAATGCCTCGCGCCGTGCTGACCGGCGCCACCCTCCCCTCCTCTCCGCTTTTGCCACGCTCTCTATGCTCACCACCGATTCCGATCCAATCGTCGCCATTGCCACCGCGCCCGGCCGGGGAGGCATCGGTGTCGTGCGAATTTCGTTCGGCCGTGCGGGAGAGGCGGCCGCCCAGCCACTGATGCAGGCGCTCACCGGCCAAACATTGGCACCGCGCCACGCCAGCTACGTCCCGTTCCTCGACGTCAGCGGCAACGCGCTCGACCGCGGCATCGCGCTGTACTTTCCGGCGCCGCATTCCTACACCGGCGAGCATGTGCTCGAACTGCAAGGCCACGGCGGTCCGGTAGTGCTGCAACTGGTGCTGCAGCGTTGCATCGACGCCGGCCGCGCGTTCGGTCTGCGCCTCGCCGAGCCCGGCGAATTCACGCGCCGCGCCTTCCTCAACGACAAGCTGGATCTGGCGCAAGCCGAAGCGGTTGCCGATCTGATCGAGGCCAGCACCGAGGCCGCGGCACGCTCAGCGGGCCGCTCGCTCGACGGCGCGTTCTCGCGCGACATTCACGCGCTGGTCGAAGACGTGATCACGCTACGCATGCTTGTCGAAGCGACGCTGGACTTCCCCGAAGAAGAGATCGACTTCCTCGAAGCCGCCGACGCCCGCGGCAAGCTCACGCGCATCCGCGAGCGTCTCGCGCACGTGCTGAGCGAAGCGCGGCAAGGCGCGTTGTTGCGCGAAGGGCTCTCGGTGGTGCTGGCCGGGCAGCCGAACGTCGGCAAATCGTCGCTGCTGAACGCGCTGGCCGGCGCGGAACTGGCGATCGTCACGCCGATCGCCGGCACGACGCGCGACAAGGTCGCGCAGACCATTCAGATCGAAGGCATTCCGCTGCACGTAATCGACACAGCCGGCCTGCGCGATACCGAGGACGAAGTCGAAAAGATCGGCATTGCGCGCACGTGGAGCGAAATCGAGCGGGCGGATGTCGTGCTGCATCTGCTCGACGCGCGCACCGGCATGACCGCTGAAGACGATGCGATTGCCGGACGCTTTCCGCGCGGCGTGCCAGTGGTGCGCGTGCTGAACAAGACGGACCTGACCGGCCTCGCGCCGGCGACGCAAGCGCTCGACGCGGACCTCGAACTGAGCGAAGTGCGGCTGTCGGCGAAACAGGGCGACGGCGTTGCGCTGTTGCGCGACGAACTGTTGCGGATCGCCGGCTGGCAGGCGGGCGCGGAAAGCGTCTACCTGGCGCGCGAGCGGCATCTGATTGCACTGCGCGCGGCCGAGGAGCATCTGGCGACTGCTGCCGCGCACGCCGATCAGAACTCGCAGGCGCTTGATTTGTTCGCGGAGGAACTCAGGCTCGCGCAGGACCAGTTGAATTCGATCACCGGTGAGTTCAGTTCGGATGATCTGCTCGGAGTGATTTTTAGCAGGTTCTGTATTGGGAAGTGAGCGAGGGACGAGGCTGAGCTATTCGGGCCCATTACAAAGGTATATCTCGTGATTTTTAAATTCGCACTAACCGACGGAGACGCCCACTCCGTTGACCCAAAAATCGCCGAATCTTTGGTACACAGCCACCATACGGTTTAAAATCGCCGCTGTCCGAACACCCGCGATCCGAACATGCCCCGCCTAGCCGTCCCGCTCACCGAAGCCCAAGTCCGCGCGCTCGAACCGCGCGACACCCGCTATTGCGTCGCAGACGGCAATGGTCTCGTCATCGAAATCATGACGACCGGCACCAAGATCTGGCGCTTCCGCTACACGCTGAACGGCAAACGCCAACCGCTTGCCACCATCGGCGACTACCGGATGATCTCGCTGCGTGTCGCGCGCGCCAAGGCGCAGAAGTATGCGGAGATGGTCGCGCAAGGCATCTCGCCGGTCGCCACGGCGCGGCGCGACCGCGGCGCGGAAAGCAAAGCCGATATCCTGCGCGAAGCCGCCGAGCTTTATCTCGCAACGGAAATGGCCGGCAAGTCGGAGGAATACCGTCGCACCACGCGGCGGGCGCTCGACAAAGACGTCTTGCCCGCCATCGGCCACATGCAAATCAAAGCGGTGACCGCCGACGACATCGTCGCGATATGCGACCGAATCAAGAGCCGCGGCTCGCCGAAAATGGCGCTGCATACGCGCAACGTGGTGAAGCGTCTCTACGAATATCTGATCGCCCGGCAACTCGCATCCAGCAATCCGGCCGAGGTCGTGCCGGCGCGCTCCATCGCTACTTTCGACAGCCGCACCCGCGTGCTTTCCGGCGACGAGATCGGCGCCATGTTCCGCTCGATCGATGCGTCGAACATTCGCCGACCCTTGAAGCTAGCGCTGCACCTGCTGGTGCTGACGATGGTGCGCAAGTCGGACCTGGTCGAATCGACGTGGGCCGAATTCAACCTGGACAAGGCGATGTGGACGATCCCCGCTGCGCGCCTGAAAAAAGACCGCGATCAGCGCGTGCCGCTTTCCCAGCAGGCCGTCTCGATGCTGCGCGAGCTCGACCACGCCAAGGCCAGCCGAAAGTTCGTATTCCCGAGCGTCAGAGGCGACGATCGGCCGATCGCCAAAAGTACGCTGAATCAGGCGGTCAAGGCACTCGGTCTGGACGTGGAGCATTTCGTCCTGCATGACTTCCGGCGCACCGCAACGGCGCATCTGCGCAAGCTGATGCAGCCGTCAGACGCGCTCGACCAGAACACGGCGACGACGCCCGGGCATATCGCGCAAGGTGCGAGCGCGGAGAATGCCGCGAAGCAGCGATGGGTCATGCAGCGGTGGGCGGATTTTGTGGATGCGCAGATCGAAGGCACACGTAGAGGCTCGACCAGTACGCCTTGAAACCGGTCTCGTCGGGCACCAAACCTTTGAAATATGGAATTTCAATGGTACACAAAACGCGTACTGTACGACCCAACCTACTGTTAGAAATAAGAAATCCTAATTCCCCACTAGGTTTCAAAGGTGAGGAAAAAGACGCCACCGACCGCCCGCCACGATCGCATCACACAGACCTTTTCTCCCGCGTTTCATCGCCTAAACTGAAGGGTGGACGCAACTCGATACGGAGGCTCCCATGTCTGAATCGTTGATCGCTTATTTATTGGGGCCTGCTGTCATGCTGCTGGTCGGCGTTGCTATCTGGGCCGCGTCCCATTACCACCAGAAGACAAAGCCGCAAAGACTCGAACGCTGGCTCGACACGCACTATGCGGAGTGGCTGCATCACAGGCACTGAGTCGCGCTTGAAATAAAAAGGCCGTCGCGTAACACGACGGCCTTTTTGTCTGTGGCGCGCGCAACGACGCGCGCGCTCCACGATTGATTACCAACCCGGCTGAGGCTGCGGATATCCGTATTGAGCCGGCGGCGGCGCACTGCACGCCACATAAGCACGTTGGTACTGGTCATAGCAGTATCCCGGCGGCGCTTGCGCATAGACAGGCGCGGGCTCATACGCCGGCTGCGCATACACGGGCTGCTGGTACGCCACCACCGGCGCAGGATTCAGCACGGAGGTCACCACCGCCCCGAGCACGGCCCCGCCGATCAGCGCACCGACGACATCGCCGCCATTACCGTGCGCCGATGCTTGCCCGGCCACGCTCAGACTTCCCACCATCACCAACGCCACTGCGATCTTTTTCATGTTTGACTCCCCGCCGTTCAGGCATGGAACAGATTGTGGCGGGGGCGCGCAGAAATAGATGCTGCAAGTGGTAACGGGACATTACCCGTGTAACGCGGTACATCGGTGCACTGTAGCCCGCGTTGCCCTGCCAGCGTAGGAAAGCACTGCTTCAACCAGCGACAATCCTGACGCGTTGATCTCCGCTGTCTGATGGTCTGGTCCAAGCCCCCTTCATAAAATCGACGTGAGGTTGCCGGATGTCGCGCGGCCCGGCTGTCCACGTAACGAACCAAGGGAGCCACTATGACGAGTCACACTTTCGACGGTATCAAGCAATTCAGCGAACACAATGTCGAGTTCTGGTCAGCGCGAGAGCTTCAGTTGCTTCTCGAATATGCAACGTGGGACAAGTTCAGGCGCGTCATCGAGAAGGCAAGCGAAGCGTGCAAGCACTCGGGCCACAGCGTTTCCGACCATTTTTCCCAAGTGGGAAAAATGGTCGGCCTCGGCTCTGGCGCGTAGCGCACGGTCGAAGACTTCCGCCTGTCGCGATATGCGTGCTATCTCGTCGTACAGAATGGTGATCCGTCGAAGCCGGTCATCGCAAACGGGCAAACATACTTTGCGATTCAGACCAGGCGTCAGGAAGTTGGTGACGGCAAGGCTTTTGCCAATATGGTGGAGGATCAGCGTCGCCTGATGCTGCGCGGCGAACTGACTCTTCACAACAAGAAACTAGGCGCAACCGCCCGCAGTGCCGGCGTCCAAACCACACTCGACTATGCAGTCTTCCAGGATCATGGCTATCGCGGCCTCTACGGTGGCTTGGGCGCAAAGGACATCCACGCGCGCAAGAGTTTGAAAAAGAGTCAGAAAATTCTCGACCATATGGGCAGCACCGAGCTCGCCGCCAATCTTTTCCGCGCGACCCAAACGGAGGAGAAATTGCGCCGCGACGGTGTCCAAGGCAAGCGGCAAGCCAATCAGACGCATTTTGAGGTGGGCGGCAAAGTCCGCGACACCATCCGCGAACTTGGTGGAACCATGCCAGAAGCGTTGCCGACACCCGAAACAAGCATCCGGCAGATCACGCGCGATACCAAGAAGTCCCAAAGCTGATTCAGCGTACGCTACATCCGTGCACCCCGCGCGCCAGGCGATACCCCGCTTCCCCATTCCACCGATCAATGTAAAATCCGCCGCATAACCTGTCGGATAGTTCTGACAACCCGCAAAGCTTTTCCAGCCCGTCGATTGAAGCATCGGACCACATCGGCAACACGGGTCGAGACAAGCGAAAAAAGTAAGGGGCGTGCGCGTGAAACAATGGACCATCCGGCAACGGATTCTGTGCAGCTTCGGAATCGTGCTGATCGTGATGCTGGCGATGGCAATCGTCACGTTCGAACAGCTCGGCGGCATCGATCGCGACGCGAAGAGTCAGCAGGAAGATTCGATGCCCGGCCTATACTACGCGACCGCGATGCGCGCGGCCTGGTTCGAGAACTACACCGTCACACAGCGCCTCGTCTACGTGGACGCGGATCCCGAGTCCGTCAAGCGCGACACCGAACGTTTGCAAGACACCGAGCAAACACTTCAGAAGCTTCTCGGCGACTACGGCGCGACCATCTTCCGCGACAACGATCGTGGGTTCTTCAACGACTTCCGCCAGCAACACACCCAGTACCTGCCGATCCAGGCATCGCTGTTGAACGCCCTGCCGAGCTCGAAAGAGAACGCCGTGCGTATCTTCAACACGCAACTGACGCCGATCTGGGAAGCGGGCCGCCTCTCGGCGCGCAAACTGGTCGACAACAACAAGGCCGACGCCGACAAAGCCGCCGAAAGCATCCGCAGTTCGGTCGAGGCAACCCGCATCGTGTTGCTCGTCATGCTGTTGATCGCCGCGATCGTCGCCGTGCTGGCCGGGTACTGGCTGCTGCGCGCGGTCACCACGCCAATGGCCAAAGTGCTGCGCGTTGTCGACGTGATGCGCACCGGCGACCTGACCCAGCGCCTGCAACTGAATCGCGCGGACGAAATCGGCGCGCTCGAAGCGGGCTTCAACCGCATGACCGACGAACTCACCGCACTGGTCGGCCAGGCGCAGAAATCGGCGGTGCAGGTCACGACATCGGTGACGGAAATCGCCGCGACTTCGCGCGAACAGCAAGCCACCGCGAACGAGACCGCCGCCACCACCACCGAGATCGGCGCCACGTCGCGTGAAATCTTCGCGACCTCGCGCGACCTGCTGCGTACCATGAACGAAGTGTCCGAAGTGGCCGGCCAGTCGGCGGCGCTCGCCGGCACCGGCCACGCCGGGCTCGCGCGCATGGAAGAAACCATGCGCCTCGTGATGGAAGCGGCCGGCTCTGTCAACGCGAAGCTCGCGATCCTCAACGAGAAGGCCAGCAACATCAATCAGGTCGTCGCCACCATCACCAAGGTCGCGGACCAGACCAACCTGCTCTCGCTGAATGCGGCGATCGAAGCGGAAAAAGCCGGCGAATACGGCCGCGGTTTCGCGGTCGTGGCAACCGAGATTCGCCGCCTCGCCGATCAGACCGCCGTGGCGACCTACGACATCGAACAGATGGTGAAGGAAATCCAGTCCGCGGTGGCCGCCGGCGTGATGGGCATGGACAAGTTCTCCGAAGAAGTGCGGCGCGGCATGCTCGACGTGCAGAACGTCGGCGGTCATCTCACGCAGATCATCCAGCAGGTGCAGCAGCTCGCGCCGCGCTTCTCGATGGTCAACGAAGGCATGCAGACGCAGGCCACCGGCGCCGAGCAGATCACCCAGGCGCTGACGCAACTCTCGGAGGCCGCGCAGCAGACGGCGGAATCGCTACGTCAATCGACCCAGGCGATCGACGATCTGACGCACGTCGCCAACAGTCTGCGCACCGGCGTGTCGCGTTTCAAGGTGACGGCCTGACGCGCCACGGCGCGCCGCTCGACGCCGACACCCGCACGCTCATCACCGCCCACGCACATGCCGATGCTCTTCATCCTCTTCACGCTCGATAGCGAACGGTACGTGATCGACGCGACGCAGGTGGAGCGTCTGATGCCGCTCACGCCGCAGTCGCCGCCGAAGTCAATCCCCGGCGCGCCGTCGTGGGTCGCGGGCGTGCTCGATCACGAAGGCGCGCCATTGCCGCTGATCGATCTGCCGGCGCTCGCGCTCGGCCGTCCCGCCGCGCAATTGATGTCGACGCGCATCGTGCTGGTGCGCTATCCGCATGCGGGCACGACGCGCCTGCTCGCGCTGTTGCTGGAAGGCGCGACACGCACGATTCGACTAGACGTGACGGCGTTTAACGATGCCGGCCTCGACATGCCGCACGCGCGCTATCTCGGCCCGGTCGCGAGCGAAGCGGGCGGCCTCGTTCAATGGATCCGCGTCGAGCATCTGCTGCCCGACGACGTGAAAGCGCTCCTCTTTCCCGAGGCGCACGCATGAACGCGCATCACGACAACGCACCACTCTATCGACGCTTCGCCGAGCTGTTGCATCGGACGATCGGGCTCGATGCGGCATCGCTCGGTCATAGCGCGATCGAGCGCGCGGTCGATCAGCGCGCAGCAGCGTGGTGCGCCGATGGTCACGCCGAAGCCACGCTCGCGGACTATTGGGAAGCCGCGCAATGTTCACCTTCGATGGTGCAGGCGCTGATCGAAACAGTCGTCGTGCCCGAAACCTGGTTCTATCGCGATGCCGACGCGTTCAAGGCACTCGCGCGTCTCGCGCATGAACGTCTCGCCGAGCGCGGCAATGCATTGCCGCTGCGCGTCCTGAGCCTGCCCTGTTCGACCGGCGAAGAACCGTACACGATCGCGATGACGTTGCTCGATGCAGGCTTCGACCCCGCGCAGTTGCGCATCGACGCAATGGATATCAGCGACCGCTCACTCGCCGTCGCGCAACGCGCGGTCTACGGACGCAATTCGTTTCGCGGCAATGCGTTTGCGTTCCGCGACGCTCACTTCACGCGCACCGAAGACGGCTGGCGTCTCGCACCGCGCATCGTCGAAGCCGTGCGTTTCTCGCGTGCCAATCTGATGCAACTCGACGCGTCGTCGCTCGGTGTCTATGACTTCGTGTTCTGCCGCAACGTGCTGATTTACTTCGACCGCGACGCGCAGCAAAAAGCCCTGCAGGCGCTCACCAGCGTGCTGGCGGGAAACGGCACGCTGTTCGTCGGCCCTGCGGAAACCGGGCTGCTAATGCGCTACGGCATGCAGTCCGCAAAGATCCCGCTGGCCTTCGCGTTTCATCACGGCGCGCCCGAGGAGACGCAGTGGAATAGCTGGCACACCGCGCCGCTCGCTACCGCCGCCGCGCTTGCGATGACGCATTCGCAGAATCCCGCACTCTCGTCGCCGCACGTGTTTTCCGCGGAGCCTTTCGCGTGGCCCGATCCGGTTGCGCCCACGCCGTTCAGGGGCGCGACGCAGTTCGCCCAGCGTGAGAACAGTGCGACGCAAGCGTACACGCACAAAACGCCGATGCCAGCCGCCACGCCGCCGGCATTCAACCCGTCGTTGCCGCCAGTCACCGCGCCGACCAACGCGGCACGCGACACGTTACAAGCCGCGCACGCGCTGGCTGACGGCGGCCGCCTCGCGGAAGCCGCCACGGCGATCAGCGCCTATCTGGAACACCACGCCCCACACGCCGACGCGTTTTATCTGCTTGGCGTGCTCGCCGATGCCAACGGCGACGCAAGCCTTGCGCGCAGCCAGTATCGCAAGGCGCTGTATCTCGATCCTCAGCACGCGGAAGCGCTCGCGCATCTCGCGACCTTGCTCGAACTCGAAGGCGACCGTGATGCCGCGCGCCTGTTGATGCAACGCGCGTCGCGCGCGCAGGGAGCGCAACGTGGCTGAGGTGCAAACGGTGAGCTTCGACGATTGCTGGAATCGCATCGGCGTGCGCGGCGATTCGTCGTGCGAGCGACTTGTCGAGTACGTACGCTGCCTCAATTGCCCAGTGTTCGAAACGGCCGCCGCCAAACTGCTGGAACGGCCGATTCCATTGGTGGACCTCTCGCGGCACGACGTGCGCGCGCGGGCACAACCGCAGCAAAATGCGCAAGGCGCGAGCGAATCGTTTCTCGTCTTTCGCATCGGCGACGAATGGCTCGCGCTGCCCACGCCAATCTTCAAACGCATCGTGCAGACGCGGCCGATTCATACGTTGCCGCATCGGCAGCATCGCGCGGTACTGGGCGTGGTGAATGTACAAGGTGAATTGCTGGTGTGCCTGTCGCTCGCGCACCTGCTCGGTTTCGAAACCGGCGCCAACGCACGCGACGATCGAGCGCGCCACGATCTGCCGCGTTTCCTCGTCGTCTCGCGCGCTGAAGAACACGCGGTGTTCCCGGTGGATCAGGTCGACGGCGTGCACCGGATCGCGACGGCCAGCTTGTGCGCGCCGCCCGCCACACTTTCGCATGCCGCCGCTGCCCACACGCGAGCGGTCGCGCCGTGGCGCGGCATGAGCGTCGGCCTGCTCGACGCCGACGCGCTCTTCGACACTTTGAACCGGAGCCTCGGATGACGGACGACCCGCGCCGCCCGTCGCTGATCGACCTGTTCCGCGAAGAAGCGCGGACCCAGGCGCGCGTGCTCAACGACGGCCTGCTCGCACTCGACCGCGCCCCGCGCGATGCCGCCGCGCTCGAAGCCTGCATGCGTGCCGCGCATTCGTTGAAGGGCGCGGCGCGTATTGTCGGCGTGCAGGTTGGCGTCGAGCTTGCGCATGCCATGGAGGATTGCTTCGTCGCCGCGCAGGAAGGACGTGCGTTGCTCGACGCGGCCTGGATCGACGAGTTGCTGCGCGGGGTGGATATCGTCGCGCGCATCGGCAACGATGAAGACGAGTCGGCTCGCGACGCGGTCGGCACATGTGTGGCGGCATTGCAGGCGCGGATGGCCGGTGTGCCGCCTCATGGCGCGGCGATACGGCGGGACACTACGCCGCCGGCGACCGCGGCGGTCATCGAATCGCCTGCCATCGCCCTCGGTGTAAATGCGAACCCGGACCCCGACGCCGTATTCAACTCGCTAGCCGATGCACTGCGCGCTGAAGCCAGACCGGCCGACGCTACGCCCGCGCCTACACAAGACGACAATGCTGCCCTCGCACCCGCGCAGAAGCAGCACGACCCGTTCGCCGCTCCGTTCGCGTCGAACAGCACAACCATCGCACCCGCCACCGAACCCGGCCGCATGCTCCGCGTGCGTGCCGACAACCTCGACCGTCTACTATCGCTATCCGGCGAATCGCTGGTCGAATCACGCTGGCTGAAACCCTTCGCGCAATCGATGCTGCGTATCAAACGCGTCCAACGCGACGGCACTCGCGCGCTGGACCAACTGCACGAAACGCTCGCCGACCTCAAGCTCGATCCGCGCGCCCAGGCTGCGCTCGAAGAGTTACGCCGCCTGACCGCCGAATCGCAGCATATGCTGGCCGAGCGTCTCGCCGATCTGGAGAGCTTCGACCGCCGCTCGACTCACCTGTCGCAACAACTCTACGACGCCGCCCTGCAATGCCGCATGCGTCCGTTCGGCGACGGCACCAGCGGCCTCGCACGAATGGTGCGCGACGTCGCCCGTTCGCTCGGCAAGAAAATGCGCTGGCAACTAGTGGGCGAATCGACTCAAGTGGATCGCGACATTCTCGATCTGCTCGAAGCGCCGCTTGGCCACATGCTGCGCAATGCGCTCGACCACGGCATCGAAGCACCCGCCGTGCGCCTCGCGCGCGGCAAGCCGGAAGAAGGCACGCTCACGCTCGACGCGCGTCACACCGCCGGCACGCTGCTCATCACCGTTTCCGACGACGGCGCGGGCATCGATCTCGACGCCTTGCGCGCGTCGGTCGTACGCAAAAAACTCGCGAGCGAGGAAACGGTAGCGCGCCTCTCCGAAGCCGAATTGCTCGAGTTCCTGCTGCTGCCCGGCTTCTCGCTACGCGATCAGGTGACCGAAGTCTCGGGCCGCGGCGTCGGACTCGACGCGGTGCACGACGTCGTCAAACGCGTGCGCGGCACGGTGCGAATCACGCATGAACCGGGACTCGGCACGCGCGTGCAATTGCAGTTGCCGCTGACGCTTTCGGTGATCCGCAGCCTGCTGGTCGAAGTCGCGGGCGAGCCGTATGCCGTGCCGCTCGCGCATGTGAACCGCACGCTGCACGTGAACCGCGCGGAGATCGAATTGCTCGAAGGGCATCAGCACATCGCCTTTTCCGGGCGGCGTATCGGCGTCGTCACCGCGCATCAAATTCTCGACGCCGCGCCGCCCGCGGATGAAGGCCGCACCGTCAGCATGATCGTCATCGGCGACGGCTCGCAAACCTACGGCGTGGTGGTCGACCGCTTTCTCGGCGAGCGCATGCTCGTGGTGCAGCCGCTCGATCCGCGCCTCGGCAAGATCCGCAACATCACCGCCGGCGCGCTGATGGAGAACGGCGATCCGGTGCTGATCGCCGATGTCGACGACTGGCTGCGCTCCGTCGAACGGCTTGTGGCGGGTGGCGATCTCAAGCACACGCAACACGGCGACGCGCGCGCGGCTCAGCGTGCCACGCGCCGCGTGCTGGTGGTCGACGATTCGCTCACCGTGCGCGAGCTCGAACGCAAACTGCTGGCCACGCGCGGTTACGACGTGACGATCGCCGTCGACGGCATGGACGGCTGGAACGCCGTGCGCGGCGAGCGCTTCGACCTCGTCATCACCGACATCGACATGCCGCGCATGGACGGCATCGAACTCGTCACGCTCATCAAGCGCGATCCACAGTTGCAGTCGCTGCCGGTGATGATCGTTTCGTACAAGGATCGTGAGGAGGACCGCCGCGCCGGACTGAACGCGGGCGCGGACTACTATCTGGCGAAAGGCAGTTTTCATGACGAAGCACTGCTCGATGCGGTGCGCGATCTGATCGGCGAAGCATACGGTTAGTCCCGGGGAGAAACGGATGAAAATCGGAATCGTCAACGACATGCCGCTTGCCGTCGAGGCGCTGCGCCGCGCGCTCGCGGCGCGCCACGACTACGAAGTGTTGTGGATCGCGCAGGACGGCCAGCAGGCGATCGATTTCTGCACCGCGCAGCGGCCCGACATCGTGCTGATGGATCTGGTGATGCCGAACGTCGACGGCATCGAGGCCACGCGCCGCATCATGGCGCGCGCGCCGTGCGCGATCCTGGTCGTCACCGTCGACGTGGGCGCGAACGCATGGCGCGTCTATGAAGCGATGGGCGCGGGCGCGCTCGATGCCGTCGATACGCCTTCGCTGAACGGTCCCGACGCGCACAAGAGCATCGCCACGTTGATCGCGAAGATCGACCGCATCGCGGCGCTCGTCAAGGAACGCAACGCGCCTGGTGCGGCAGCCGCGACAGCGCCCGCCTGCGTGACGAATCGCGACACGCCGCTAGTGGCGATCGGCGCATCGGCGGGCGGACCGGCGGCGCTTGCGACACTGCTCGCCGGCCTGCCGAAGGATTTCGCGGCGGCCATCGTGATCGTGCAGCACGTCGACGCGGCGTTCGCCGCCGGCATGGCGGACTGGCTGAACCAGCAGTCGGCGGTGCCGGTGCGGATCGCCCGTGAAGGCGACCGCCCGCAAGCGGGCGTCGCGCTGCTCGCCGCCACCGACGATCATCTGCATCTGAAACTGCCCAATGTGCTCGGCTATACGCGCGTGCCGGAAGAGACGCCTTACCGGCCTTCCGTCGACGTGTTCTTTCATAGCGTGGTGGCGCGCTGGCCGGCGCGCGCGGTCGGCGTGCTGCTGACCGGCATGGGCCGCGACGGCGCGATCGGACTTAAAGCGATGCGCACCAAGGGCTATCACACGATCGCGCAGGACGAGGCGACCAGCGCCGTGTACGGTATGCCGAAAGCGGCCGCGGCACTCGACGCCGCCGCCGCGATTCTGCCGTTGCCGCGCATCGCCGCCGCGCTCGTGACGGCGGTCGACGCGCGCTAAAAACGCACTCGCCACTTATGAGCCGTTTCGATTCACTCACATTCATTCTGGCTGAACATCATGGACACTCCTAAGCCGCATCAGAACGCCGCCGCGCAGGATTTCGCGTCGGACGCGGTGGACGCCCCCAATCTCGCGATCGACGATGCCCTCGCGCGCATCCTCGGCAATCCGCCCGCAGCCGAGTGCCCGATCATGGTGTTGCTGGTCGACGATCAGGCGATCATCGCCGAGGCGATCCGCCAGGCGCTGGCCGACGAACCGAGCGTCGACTTCCACTACTGCGCCTCGCCTGAAGAAGCGCTGCGCTCTGCCGCCGAAACGCGCGCGACGGTGATCCTTCAGGACCTCGTGATGCCGGGCACCGACGGCCTCACCCTCGTGCGCCAGTACCGGCAGAATGCGGCGACGCGCGACATTCCGATCATCGTCTTGTCGACCAAGGAAGAGCCGCTCGTGAAAAGCGCGGCCTTCGCCGCCGGCGCGAACGACTATCTGGTGAAGCTGCCGGACCGCATCGAGTTGATTGCGCGCATCCGCTATCACTCGCGTTCGTACCTGAACCTGATTCAACGCGACGAGGCCTACCGGGCGCTGCGTCAATCGCAGCAGCAATTGCTCGCGACGAATCTGGAATTGCAAAGGCTCACGCATTCGGACGGCCTGACGGGCCTGTCGAATCGCCGCTACCTCGATCAATATCTGGCCGCCGAATGGCGTCGCAGCACACGCGAGAAGACCGGCCTCGGTTTTCTGATGATCGATGTGGACAACTTCAAGGCTTATAACGATACCTACGGGCACGTTGCCGGCGACGAAGTCCTCAAGACAGTCGCGCATACCGTCGAATCGTGCCTCGGGCGCCCGGCGGATCTCGCGGCGCGCTTCGGTGGCGAAGAGTTCGCGGTGGTGGTGCCGGGCACGTCGTCGGGCGGCTTGCGTCTGCTCGCGGAAAAGATCCGCATTGCAATCGAAGGCCTGGCGATCCCGCATTCGGGCTCCGCCACCGGCATCGTGACGATCAGCATCGGCGCGGCGACGCTCGTGCCCACGGTCGCCGAACCGGTGACGAAGCTGATCGAAGCGGCTGATGTCGGCTTGTATCGCGCGAAGCGGGATGGGAAGAATCAGGTTGCGGTGAGCGATTGATTGTTCGGCTTACGGGTCTACTCACGCTTTATGAAAACGCGCCCATTTACCGGACGCGTTTTCATTTGCGGTAATAGCACTACCACTGGCACCGGCAGTGCGTTAAGCGGTTTCTAACGCGTGCGCTTCTTTAGCATTGCCACGACGCGTCACCAACCGGCGCACCGCCGCGATACTTGCTGCGTGCTTCGACAAGCACGCTTGCATCGATTGCGCCCTCATCCACCAACGCCTTCAACGCGGCGATCACAATCGATTTGCGGTCCACTTCGAAAAACTCGCGCAAAGCCTGACGCGTATCGCTGCGGCCGAAACCATCCGTGCCGAGCGTCACATATCGGCGCGGCACGTACGCGCGAATCAGTTCCGGCACGGCCCGTACATAGTCGGTCGCGGCGATGATCGGACCTTGCGATGCATCGAGCGCCTGCGTGACATACGGCGCCGCGCTCGCTTCGCCAAGACGCGCGAGCCGTTCCGCCGCCATGCCGTCGCGCTGCAACTCGGTGAAGCTCGTCACGCTCCACACGGCGGCGTCGATCTGCCAGTCGCCCTTCAATATCTGCTGCGCCGCGATCACTTCGCCGAGAATCGCGCCCGCGCCGAGCAATTGCACCTGAGCTTGCTTGCTCTTCTGATCCTGCACTGGCGCTCGCGCCGTCAGCGGATAGATGCCCTTGAGAATCCCTTCGCGCAGCGCCTGCAAGTCGCCGCCCGGCACTGAAGGCTGCGCGTAGTTCTCGTTCATCACCGTGACGTAATAGAACACGTCGCGCTGCTGCTCGACCATTTCACGCATGCCCTCGTCGACGATCGCGGCAACTTCGTACGCGAACGCCGGGTCGTACGCGCGGCAATTCGGAATCGTCGAGGCCGCCAGATGGCTCGAACCGTCCTGGTGCTGCAAGCCCTCGCCGCCGAGCGTCGTCTTGCCCGAGGTCGCGCCAATCAGGAAGCCGCGCGCACGCTGATCCGCGGCGGCCCAGATCAGATCGCCGATGCGCTGGAAGCCGAACATCGAGTAGTAGATATAGAACGGCAGCATCGGCAGATCGTGCACGCTGTACGACGTCGCCGCCGCGATCCACGACGACACGGCGCCCGCTTCCGAAATGCCCTCCTCCAGAATCTGGCCTTTCGTGTCCTCGCGGTAGTACAGCATCGAGCCGAGATCTTCCGGCTCGTACAACTGGCCGAGCGGCGAATAGATCCCGACCTGGCGGAACATGTTCGCCATGCCGAAAGTGCGTGCTTCGTCGGCGACGATCGGCACCACGCGTGGACCGACTTCCTGGTCTTTGAGCAGCGCGGTCAGCATGCGGACGAGCGCCATGGTCGTGGACATTTCGCGGCCGTTAGAGTCCAGCGAAAATTGCCCCCAGGAGGACACCGGCGGGACGGTCAGCCCCTTCGATGCAACTCTCCGCCTTCTGGGCAGATAGCCTCCGAGAGCCGCCCGACGTGCATGCAGGTATTGCATTTCCGGGCTGTCTTCCGCGGGTTTGTAAAACTTCACCTGTTCGACGTCCTCGTCCGTGAGGGGCAGGCGGAAACGATCGCGAAACGCCTTGAGGTCGTCGAAGCCCAGTTTCTTTTGCTGATGCGTGGTCATGCGGCCCTGGCCCGAGGTGCCCATGCCGAAGCCCTTCATCGTCTTCGCGAGAATGACCGTCGGCTGGCCGCGATGTTCGAGTGCCTTCGCGTAGGCTGCGTGCAGTTTGCGCACGTCGTGGCCGCCGCGGCGCAGGCGGTCGATGTCGTCGTCGCTCAACTGCGCGGCGAGCGCGGCAAGCTCCGGGTTCTGGCCGAAGAAGCGTTCGCGGTTATACGCGCCGTCGTTGGCCGAGAAGGTCTGGAATTGGCCGTCGACGGTATGCGCGAACGCGCGCAGCAAGGCGCCCGTGCGGTCGCGCGAGAACAGCGCGTCCCAGTCGGAGCCCCAGATCACCTTGATCACATTCCAGCCGGCGCCGATGAAGTGCGCTTCCAGTTCATCGATGATGCGGCCGTTGCTGCGCACCGGCCCGTCGAGCCGCTGCAGATTGCAGTTGATCACGAACACGAGATTGTCGAGCCCTTCGCGCGCGGCCAGCGAGAGCGCGCCGGTCGATTCCGGCTCGTCCATTTCGCCGTCGCCGAAAAAGCCCCACACCTTGCGGCCTTCCGTTTGCACGAGGCCGCGATTGGCGAGATAGCGCATGAAACGCGCTTGATAAATCGCGTTGATCGGCCCGATGCCCATCGAGCCGGTCGGGAACTGCCAGAAGTCCGGCATCAGCCACGGATGCGGATACGAACACAAACCCGGGCCGCCGATCTCGCGGCGATAGTGTTGCAAATGCTGCTCGCTTAAAAACCCTTCGAGGTAAGCCCGCGCATACACACCCGGCGACGAATGCGGCTGGAAGTACACGAGGTCGCCCGTGCCCTCTTCTCCGCCCGGCGCGGCCGCGCGAAAGAAATGATTGAAGCCGACCTCGAACAGATCCGCCGCCGACGCGTAGCTCGCGATATGGCCGCCGAGTTCGCCGTAGGCCTGGTTCGCGCGCACCACCATCGCCAAAGCGTTCCATCGCAGCGCGGCGGCGAGCCGTTCTTCGAGTTCGAGATTGCCCGGATAGCGCGGCTGCTGCTCGAACGGGATCGTGTTCTGGTATGGCGTGACGTTGGTGCGCGCTGATTCGACACCCAGCGACAGCGCGTGGCTTGCAAGCTTGTCGAACAGGAACTGCGCGCGGTCGCGACCGACATGCGCGACGACCGCATCGAGCGCTTCCAGCCATTCGGCGGTTTCCTGCGGATCCGTATCCGCCTGCTCCGCGCTTTCAACGCGTTGTGGATTGGATAACCGCAACTGCTCGCTACCGCTGGACAAATCCGTCATGGCACCACTCCCGCATCGACGCGTTCGGCTCAAGATCGAGTGAGTCAATGGTAACCATGTGCTCACAAAATGAGCCTCTCATTTGCTTGTGATCCCGGGCTGCGATAGGCTATTTATTCCGAATTCCGCCACCACGACAGAATATTTCATCTATGACCACGCCACCCAGACGGCTGGACCGCATCGACATCGGCATCCTCAGCCAGTTGCAGCAGAACGCGCGCATCACCAATGCAGATCTGGCGCGCTCGGTGAACCTGTCGCCCACGCCGTGCTTCAACCGCGTGCGGGCGCTCGAAAAGCTCGGTCTGTTCAAGCAGCAGGTCACGTTGCTGAACCCGGAGCCGCTCGGGCTGCGCATCAACGTGTTCATTCAGGTGAGTCTGGAAAAGCAGGTGGAAGACGCGCTGCAGCGTTTCGAGCAGGCGATTTCGGAGCGCCCCGAGGTGATGGAGTGCTATCTGATGACGGGCGACGCCGACTATCTGCTGCGCGTGGTGATGCCGGACATGCAGACGCTGGAGCGCTTCATCGTCGATCATCTGACGAAGATTCCGGGCATCTCCAATATCCGCTCGAGCTTCGCGCTCAAGCAGGTGCGTTACAAGACGGCGCTGCCGTTGCCGTCGTCGGGACTGACGTTGATCGATCCCGACGACGTGTCGACTGACTGGCGCTGAATGTGAATGCGCTTTTCAGTCCGTCCTTGGCGTTATGCCGCCGCGGCGCCGCGCGTGTAGCGTGCGGCCGGCAGCTTATGCGACAGGTTCGGCTGCAACTGCTGGCGTGCGTCGTTGAAGCGTTCCCAGTCGGCCGCATCCGGCAACGACGGAATCGTTACCAGTTCGCCCTGGTCGAGGCCGGCGAGCGCGGCGTCCACCATGTCTTCGGCGCTCATCACGATCTGCTGAGGCAGATGTTCGACCGCGAGTCCCGCGCGGTCCCAGAATGCCGTGCTGGTGGCGCCCGGCAACACAGCCTGCAATTGCACGCCCTTGCCGCCCACTTCGTGATGCAGCGACTGCGTCAGGTTGAGCACGTAGGCCTTGGTGCCGCTATACGTGCCGTTCAACGTCTCCGGCGACAATGCCACGATCGACGAAATGTTGATCACGATACCGTTGCCCCGCTCCACGAGACCCGGCAAGACGGCTGCCGTCAGGCGCGTGAGCGCGGTCACGTTCAGGTCGATCATTTTTTCGAGCGCGTCGACGTCCGAATCGATCAGCGAGGCGGTCGCGCCGACACCGGCGTTGTTGACCAGCATCGTGATGTCACGATCCGCGCGCAGCCTTTCTTCGATGCGGCGCACGTCGGCTTTGACGGTCAGGTCCGCGCCGATCGTTTCGACGTGGCGGCCGGTTTCCGTCGTGAGACGCTCGGCCAGGCCGTTTAACCGCTGCACGTCGCGCGCCACCAGAATCAGGTCGTAGCCGCGCCGCGCGAGGCGATCCGCATACACCGCGCCGATACCCGACGATGCACCCGTCACCAATGCCGTGCCCTTGCCTGTTTGCGTTGCCATTTGAATCTCTCCTTGCGGGCGTGGCGCTTCGCGCCTGTGCCCTGTCCGATAAGTGAATGGGGAAAACCGGGAACTCCGCCGCCGCCTGGCTGTTGTGCGGCATTGCGATGTTGACGAGGCAAGTCTAGACGCGTAGCCTGTTGTCTCAAATGTCGTATTTACCTCGTTTTAGGACATCGCGATGAGACACATCGGCGTGGTGGTTTTTCCAGGCTTCCAGATCCTCGATATGGTGGCGGTCTCGATCTTCGAGCTGGCCAACCTGGAGGCCGGCGGGCCCGAGTACGAGGTGGAGATCATTTCCGAGCATGGCGGCATGGTGCGCAGCTCGGCGGGCGTCGAGGTCGCCACCCGGCCGTTCGGCGATCCGGCGTACGACACCGTGGTGGTCACCGGAGCAATGCAGATCGCTCCATCGTCGCCGGGGTTGCGGGCGTTTCTGAACGAGGTGCTCGGCGCGGCGCGGCGCACCGCGAGCATTTGCACGGGTGCGTTCGTGCTGGCCGAGGCCGGGATTCTCGACGGCCGCCACGCGACCACCCATTGGTTTCACGCCCGCGATCTGCAGCAACGCTTTCCGCAAACGCGCGTGGATGAAGACCGCATCTTTATCGTCGACGGTTCGGTGTGGACGTCGGCGGGCATGACGGCGTGCATCGATCTGTGTCTGGCCCTGGTTGAAAACGATCTCGGCGTGGAAGTGTCGCGCGCGATCGCCAAGAAGCTCGTTGTGTACCATCGCCGCGCCGGCGGCCAGTCGCAGTTCTCGGCCATGCTGGACCTGGCGCCGAAATCCGACCGCATTCAGAACGCGCTCTCGTTTGCCAAAAGCCATCTGCGCGAACCGTTGACTGTCGAGCAACTCGCCGACGTCGCGCATCTCAGCCCGCGCCAGTTCAGCCGCGCGTTTCGCGACGAAACCCGCCAATCGCCGGCCAAAGCCATCGAGGCATTGCGCGTCGAGGCCGCGCGCGCCATGCTGGAAGCGGGCCGCCATTCCATGGAGGCAGTGGCCGCGGAAACGGGCTTCGTCGATACCGAACGGATGCGGCGCGCCTTTCTGCGCGCGTTCGGTCAGCCGCCGCAGGCGATCAAACGCGCAGCGCGCGTGGGCGTGCTGTAACACAGGTGATGGACAATGTCGGCAACAGCGCCTTACCCGATATGACCTTCCACGATAAGAGGAACGCGATGAACTACGACGACAGCAATCCCTTCGCAAGGATTCTGCGTGGCGAACTGCCCTGCATCAAGGTGGCCGAAACCGATGCCGCCCTCGCCTTCATGGATCTGATGCCGCAAGCCGACGGGCATTTGCTGGTGGTGCCGAAGGAAGCCGCCGCGGAGATTTTCGACTTGTCGGATGCCTCCACGGTGGCCTGCATGCGCATGACGCAGAAGCTCGCGATTGCGGTGCGCGCGGCGTTACGGCCGGACGGCGTGTTCATCGGACAATTCAACGGCGCCGCGGCGGGACAAACGGTGCCGCATGTGCACTTTCACGTGATCCCGCGCTGGGAAGGCCAGCCGCTGCGAATGCATGCGCGCGATGTCGCCGACGCGGACACGCTCGAAGCGCTCGCCAAACGCATTCGCTCGCATTGGCGCGCCGACTGAGGCGATGCATCGCTTGGCTCCACGCGTGGTCATGCGCCGTAACATGTGTAAAGGCCGTTGAAACCAGCGGTGTGCGCTGTACGGCTAGACTGGTTCTTGCCTTGGTTCTCGCAAGGCATTGAGTGTGGATCTCTTTTTAGCCTGCCCGACTCGGGCAGGCTTTTTTATTTGTCTTTGGGTTGGCTCGCCGCCGCGCTCGCGGCACGCATTAAAAAACCCGCACGCGGCGGGTTTGATTTCACTACCGGCGGTACGGCGCCGGCCCATGATGCGGTGGCGGACGACGATGATGACGGTGGTGATGCGGCACCGGCACGCGGTGGCAACGATTCACCAGACGGCCATGCACCCACACGCGCTTACACACCACACGCGAATGCGCTTCGGCAGCAGTCGGCACGAAGGCGATGGCGGTTCCAGCCAGCAGCATCAAAGACATCAGTTTGCGCACGAATCCTCCTGTTCAACGGGCCGCTATTTTAGGGCGGCGGGTTGATTCGTGCAGGGCGGCACGCAGGTGGACCGGGCTGGCAAGCGCGACGCGTCAGAGACGATCCCGCGAACGGCGCAGCGGATGCCGCCAGTCGATGCGGCGCGGTCTCACGTGCATCGGTCGCATCTCGTGCAAATGCCGGTGTTCCTGCCACAATTCGTCGGAGAAAAGAAAGGCGACGATGAGCAGCGGAACGACCAGAAACACGCCCAATATCAAGTTCTCGATCACGGCAGCCTCCGATTGCAGGAGCATGATTTCATTGTAGAGCACCGCGCGTACCCGTACCGTGCCGCGCACCTCACAATCACCGCGTTCGCGCCGGGCGCGGCCCTGCGACAGCGCGACGCCCTGCACGTGCGGGGCCTGCATGGTGCCTAGCTTATCGTAAGAAAGTTTCTTGGGGACGAGGGAGCTTGCAAGAACTCCCCGCACGGCGCCCTGACTAACTGGAAAGCGCGCAAGCACGCACAAACCGCGCGCATTCAAACCAGAAATTCTCGAGGGGAATCCAATGACGACCGAACGTAGCAGCGAACTCACTTTGCGCCCACTCGAGCGCACCGATCTGCGCTTTGTGCATGAAGTGAACAACAACGCGAAAATCATGCGTTACTGGTTCGAGGAGCCGTATGAAACCTTCTCGGAACTGACCCAGCTTTACGACCAGCACGTGCACGATCTGCGCGAACGACGCTTCGTGGCGATCGACAACGAGGGGCAGACGGTCGGCGTGGTCGAGTTGATTGAACTGGACTATATCCATCGACGCGGCGAGTTTCAGATCATCATCGCGCCGCATGCGCAAGGCCGTGGCTACGCGACCCTCGCCACCCAGCTCGCCACTGACTATGCGTTTTCGGTGTTGAACTTGCGCAAGGTCTATCTGATCGTCGACAAGTCGAACACAGCGGCGATCCACGTCTATGAAAAGTGCGGTTTCAGGCACGAAGCCGAATTGATCGAGGAGTTCTTCGGCAACGGCAGCTATCACAACGCCTTGCGGATGTGCATGTTCCAGTCCGAGTTCTTCGAGGCGAATCGACGCGTCGACTGAAGCCACGGACGCGCGTGCGGGCTGCCCTTTTGGCGCTCCTGCGCGCACCGCTCGTCAAGCTGGCACTCTTTATCTTCTGCAAGCACACCGTTATTTCTTGATTTTGCTTTAGTCCGTTGAATGACTTGGTGTGCAACGCACCAAATGCGCGGATTAATTGTAGTAAATCACTTAATTGGTGCTTCTCGTTTACGCGCATACGCGCCGCAAAGCTTTACTGGTTAAAGCGGTGTGGCCTGCCTGCCTTTTCGTTATTCGTCGCAACCACCGCCAATTAAGCCGTTGCTCAACGATTAAGCAGGCGAAAATGACGGTGCGACATTTCGCCGCTGTTGCGACCGCACACAAGATGTGCTTGTCGTTCTCTCGCGTTCTCCTAAAGTGCAAGATGCGGGTTCAAAGTTAAAGTTAAATACATAGCTAACCTGAGTATCCACCCGCACCGGAGGAAAATATGAAAATGCGAATCGCCGTTGTTTTCGCCATTGCGGGATTGGCTGCCGCTACTGTTCAGGCGCAAGACGTCATGATCAAGCCGCAGCAAACCATCCAGTTCAAGGCCAACGCATATGGCTGCCTGTCGAAGGATAAACTCGACGCCGCCGACCAGCATGCGCAAGCCGGTGAACAGCAAAAAATGCAGGAATTCTTCTCCGGATATCAATGCGTTTCCACTCCGGAAAACTCGAGCTTCCGTGTCGTCCGCGTGGTCGGTCACGACATCGAATTTGTGAATTCCGGTAATAGCGATACGCAAGGCCTTTGGGCAAACGATCGATTCATCAAGCAATAAGCTGAACGCCGTCCATTCCGGCGAAATGCCGGAGTGTGATTTTGTGCGTGTCTGTCCTCTGCCTTGATAAGCCGGAGGTGGTGAAGCTGTGAGTTAAAAATCGGCTGGGCATAACAATGCCTGGCCGATTTTATTTGCGCGCGCCTGCTTCGCTTCTGAACGGACAGAAAAAAGCCGATGCGGATTGTCTCGATCCGCATCGGCAGTACGCCTTCTCGCAAAGCGCAGGGAACAACCGTTTAACGTATGACCGGCCGCTCAGTGTGAATCGCGCGGCACCGGAGCGCCGCTCGATCCCACCAGAAAGTCGAGATCCGCGCCCTGGTCCGCTTGCAGCACGTGCTCGACGTAGAGCTTGTAGTAGCCGCGTTTTGGCGCCTCGGGCGCCTGCCATGCGGCGCGCCGGCGTGCGAGTTCCTCGTCGGTGACGTCGAGGTGCAGGCGGCGTTCTTCGACGTCCAGTTCGATCATGTCGCCGGTCTGCACGAACGCGAGCGGGCCGCCCGCGGCCGCTTCCGGCGACACATGCAGCACCACCGCGCCGTACGCCGTGCCGCTCATGCGGCCGTCGGAAATGCGCACCATGTCCGTGATGCCTTTTTGCAGCACCTTTTTCGGTAGCGGCATATTGCCGACTTCCGCGAAGCCCGGATAACCCTTCGGCCCCGCGCCCTTGAGCACCATGATGCAATGCTCGTCGATATCGAGCGACTCGTCGTCAATCTTGGCGTGCAGTTCCTCGATGTTCTCGAACACCACCGCGCGACCGCGATGCTTGAGCAACGACGCCGTTGCCGCCGACGGCTTGATCACCGCGCCATTCGGCGCGAGGTTGCCCTTGAGCACCGCGATACCGGCCTTCGGCTTGAACGGCTCGGCGAAGGTCGTGATGACCTTCTCGTCGTAATTCGCCGCATTGCGCACGTTGTCCCAAAGGGTCTTGCCGTTCACGGTCAACGCTTCTTTGTGCAAGAGCCCTTGCTCGCCGAGTTGCTTCAACACCGCCGGCAAACCGCCCGCGTAGTAAAAGTCCTCCATCAGATATTCACCGGACGGTTGCAGATTCACGAGACACGGCACGTTCGATCCCAGCTCCCAATCCTCCAGCGACAACTCCACGCCAATGCGCTTGGCCAGCGCGATCAGATGGACGACCGCATTGGTCGAGCCGCCGATCGCCGCATTCGTGCGGATCGCGTTTTCGAAGGCCTGGCGCGTGAGGATCTTGTCCATCGTCAGATCCTCGCGAACCATGTCGACGATGCGCCGGCCCGCGAGATGCGCGAGCACCTGGCGGCGCGCGTCGACGGCCGGAATCGCCGCGTTGTGCGGCAAGCCCATGCCGAGCGATTCGACCATCGAGGCCATGGTCGACGCCGTGCCCATCGTCATGCAGTGGCCGCGCGAGCGGTTCATGCACGACTCGGCTTCGGTGAATTCTTCCTGCGTCATCGTGCCGGCGCGCACTTCCTCGGACATCTGCCAGACGCCCGTGCCAGAGCCGATGTTCTTGCCGCGAAACCGGCCGTTGAGCATCGGGCCGCCGGAAACGGCCAGCGCGGGCAGATTGCACGACGCCGCGCCCATCAGCAGCGCGGGCGTGGTCTTGTCGCAGCCGACCAGCAGAATCACGCCGTCCATCGGATTGCCGCGAATCGACTCCTCGACATCCATGGAGGCGAGGTTGCGAAACAGCATCGCAGTAGGCCGCAAATTGGTCTCGCCGAGCGACATCACGGGAAACTCGAGCGGCAAGCCGCCGGCTTCATGCACGCCTTTCTTCACGTACTCCGCCAGCTCGCGAAAATGCGCGTTGCACGGCGTCAGTTCCGACCACGTGTTGCAAATGCCGATCACCGGGCGTCCGTCGAATTCGTCGTGCGGGATGCCCTGGTTTTTCATCCACGAGCGATGTAGAAAACCGTCGCGGTCCTTGAGGCCGAACCACGCCTGGCTGCGTAGCGGCTTTTTAGTCTGGTTCGAATCAGCCATGAAATCTCCTGTTGGCAAACGTGGGGGCGGGGCGCTTGTATGTGGACAATCAGTGCACGCGCTTGCTACGGCGGAACTGATCGAACAGCACCGCTAGCAGCAGGATCCCGCCGCGAATAAGGTATTGGTAAAAGGTCGGTACATTGAGCAGGCTCATGGCGTCCTGCACCGAGCCCATGATCAGCACGCCGACCAGCACACCGGAAATCGTCGCGACGCCGCCCGTGAGCGAGACGCCGCCGAGCACGCATGCGGAAATCACGCCGAGTTCGAGGCCGACCGAGGTCTTCGGATCGCCCAGACTCATACGTGACGCAAGCATCACGCCTGCGAATCCGGTGACGAGGCCCTGCAATACGAACACTGTGATCTTGATCCGCGTCACCGGCAAGCCCGCCAGCAACGCAGCCTCGCTATTGCCGCCGACGGCCAGCACGTTCTTGCCGAACACGGTTTTCTTCAGCAAAAAGCCGAACAGCACGAAGCCAATGATGTTGCTCCAGATCGGATACGAAATGCCGAGGAACGCGCCGCCGCCGAGGTCGAAGAAACGTTCTTCGGAAATCATCACGGCGTCGCCGTTCGAGGTGATGTAGGCGAGGCCGCGCACGACCTCCATCATGGCCAGCGTGACGATCAGCGAATTGATTTTGTAGCGCGCAACCAGCACACCGTTGACGAGCCCAACCGCGCCGCCCGCAAGCACGCCGGCCGCGACGCCGAGGATCACGCTATGCGTCGCGGTGATCAAGGTGGACGCCACCACGCCCGCGAACGCGACGATCGACGCCACCGACAAATCCACTTCGCCGAGCGCGAGAACGAACATCATCGTCACGGAGATGGAGCCGATCAGCGTGACGGAGAGCAGCAAGCCCTGGATGTTTCGCGAGCTTAAAAAATCCGGCACGGTGAACGACAAAGCCGCGAACAGAATCACGAACACCATCACGATGCCCGACTTGTTGATCAGGTCCCAGGTACGCGCGGCGCGCGCGCTCAAGCCCGCTGAGGCGACCGCTGGGGTGGAGGAATCGGTTGAAGGTGTCTGCATGGTGTTTATTCCGTTTCTATGGCTATGCCGTGATTCGATTCGGTTGCTTCGCTGTGTTGAGGATTCAGGGCGGCGTCAACGGGGCAGGGCGAGCTTGATCAGCGCATCCGGCGTGGCCTGCGCCTTGGGCAGATCGCCGACGATGCGGCCTTCTTTCATCACGATCACGCGATCCGCCACCCCGATCACTTCCGCGAGATCGCTCGACACGACGATCACCGTGCGGCCCGCTTCGGCGAGCCCATACAGCAGCCCATAAATCTCGCTGCGCGCGCCGACGTCGATGCCGCGCGTGGGTTCGTCCATGAGGAAAACGTCGATGTCTTCGGCAAGCCAGCGCGACAGAATCACCTTCTGCTGATTGCCGCCGGACAGCGTGCCGATCGGCGTATCGCCATTGCGCGTCTTGATCGCAAGCTTGCCGATGAACTCTTTGGCGGTCTGCGCTTCCTTGCGTCCGTTGAGCACGTTGAAGCGGCTGAAATGGCGCCGGCAGCTGATGTTGAGGTTGTCCGATACCGAGGCGATCGAAACGATGCCTTCCTGCTTACGGTCTTCGGGACACAACGCCACGCCCGCGCGCACGGCGTCACGCGGTGTGGCAAAACGCACGCGCTTGCCTTTGAGCGCAATCTCCCCGGCATCCGGTTTGACCGCGCCATAGATGAGCTTCATCAGCTCGGAGCGTCCCGCGCCGACTAGCCCGAAGAAGCCGACGATTTCGCCTTTGCGTGCCGTGAAAGAAGCCGGCTCGCGCAGCCCGCGTCCCATCATTTCCTTCACGTCGAGTTGCACGTCGCCGAGATCGCGCGAGCGATAGCCGTACACGTCGGCGATCGAACGGCCCACCATGCAGCTGATCAGGCGATCACGGTCGAGTCCTTCACCCGCTTCAAATGTATCGATGCGGCGACCGTCGCGAAACACGGTGACGCGATCGCACAGTTCGTAGACTTCATCCATCCGATGCGTGACATAGATGATCGCGCGGCCTTCGGCCTTCAACGCGCGAATGATCCGGAAGAGCTGCGTCGTCTCGCGCGACGACAGCGAACTGGTCGGTTCGTCGAACGCGATCACGCGCGCGTCGCGCATCAGCGCCTTGCCGATTTCGATCATTTGCCGCTGGCCGATCGAAAGATTCTTGACCTGCTGCGACGGATCGATTTTTTCGCCGAGCCGTTCCAGTTCCCGCACGGCACGCGCGACCAGCGCTTTTTCGTCCAGTATGCCGAAGCGATTCGGCAGGGCACCGAGCATCAGATTTTCCGCAACCGTCAGTTCCGGCACGAGATGCAGTTCCTGATAGATGATCGCCACGCCCGCGGCAATCGCGGCTTTGGTCGTGATGAATTGCTGTTCGACGCCATCGAGCGACAAGGTGCCCGCCGCCGGTTGATTCACGCCGGACAGCACCTTGAGCAGCGTCGACTTGCCGGCGCCGTTTTCGCCCATCAAGCCGTGCACTTCGCCGCGCCGCACTTCGAGCGACACCTGGTCGAGCGCGAGCACGCCGGGAAAGCGCACGGTGATGCCGTCGAGCCGCAGATAGGGCTCGGTGGAGGCGAGCGCGGGCGAGGGCGCTGCTTGCGCAGCGTGGGACTCGGTGTGTGAAGACGTCATCGAAAAACCTCAAGCTGGTGAACAACCTGTGCGGACCGCTCTCACCTGAGCGAGAGACGGTCCGCAGCGTGCAAACTCGAATACCGCTTAAATACCGAGCTCTTTGCGCACGTCCTGCCAGTTGCTACGCACCATCAGCTTGCCGGTGGTCTGCGTATCGGCGGGCGGCTGCTTGCCGTCCTTGATCCACTCGACCAGGTTTTCCGTGCTTTCCTTGCCGTGCATTGTCGAGCTCACGGCGATCGTGCCGTAGAAGCCCGTCGGTTCCTTCTTCTGGAATTCGGCGAACGCTTCGCCCGCGCCGTTGATGCCGACACCAATCACATCCGCGGCGGGAATATGCAATTGCTCGGTCGCGCGCACGCCGCCCAGCACGCTTTCCTCGTTGAGCGCGAAGATCACCCATTTCTTGATGTTCGGATGCTGTGCGAGCACCGGCGAGGAGGCGTTGAAACCGCCTTCGTCATCCGTCGTCTTTTGCGGGGCGTCGAAGATGTTTTCCTTCTTGAAGCCGCCTGCCAGCAGCGATTGCGTCGCGCCGTCAGTGCGCAGCTTCGCGGTCGGCAATTCGTAGTTCGTGATGCGCAGCGCGCCGACTTCTTCCGGCTTCCAGCCGCGGCGTTTCATTTCTTCGGAGATCGCCGTGCCGACCTGATTGCCGATCTTGAACGCGGACATGCCCAGATGCGGCACGTTCGGCAGCGGCTTGCCGGTGGAGTCGACGAGTTGATCGTCGACGGTGACGAACTTCATGTTGTAGCGCTTCGCCCGCGCCTGGATTGCCGGTCCGAGACGCACGTCGGGTGCACAGATCACGAAGCCTTTGGCGCCTTGTGCGCCGAGGTTGTCGATCGCGGCCAGCACTTTTTCACCGTCCGGCGTGCCGATGTTCACCACGGAGAAGCCGTCCTTCTGGCCGAGCGCGCTCGCGGCTTTCTGTTCGTTGATGAACCATGCCTGCTCCGGCATCTTCACGAGGAAGCCGACTTTGAGCGGCGCATCCGCATGCGCGGAAAGTTGCATGGCAAAGGGCGCGGCGAGGGCGGCGGCCGCCATCGCGGATAGCGTCAAACGGCGAAGCTTGCTGGTCATATCTGTCTCCTGAAGTTAAAAAAGCTGCGTTGATTTGTTTGATTGCAGCGGGTGATGCACGGCGGCGTCAGCGGGGACGCGGATGAACGTTGGGGTGCGTGGCGAGGTGAAGCGATCGCATGACCATCAGCCCGCCACGTACGCCGTTTTGACAGCGCTCCAGAAGGCCGAGTCCGTCGCGCCATAAGCAGACGCTTTGCGGCCGCCGCCGGGCGCGTGATGCTCGACGGCAGTGGTCGGCAGATTGATCGTGACGAGGCCGCTATGCACATGACGGCGGAAATGCCGCGCCCGATTGAGCGAGCGCGTGCAAATGCCGGCGCACAGACCGTAAGCGGTGTCGTTCGCGAGATGCAGCGCGTGGTCGTAGTCGTCCGCGCGCAGCACGACGGCGATGGGGCCGAAGATTTCCTCCCGCGCGACACGGTGTTCCGGTTCGCCGATAAAGAGCGCCGGTTCGAAAAAATAGCCACGTGTCGCGCGTTCCAGCTGCCGGCCGCCGCGCAGCAATTGCGCGCCTTCCTGCTGACCGATGCGCACGTAGTCGAGATTGCGCTCCAATTGCGCGGCGTTGGCCACGGGACCCATATCCGTGCCGTGCTTCAAGGCATGATCGATCGAGAGTCTGGCGAGCTTCGCCTGCAATGCATCCACGAACGGTTCGAACACCGCGCCTTCGACGATCAGTCGCGCCGCCGCCGTGCTGCGTTGGCCCGTCGCGCCATAGGCGCCGCTCAAGGCGGCCTCGACGGCGCCTTCGAGATCGGCGTCGGCCAATACGACGAAGGGATTCTTGCCGCCCATCTCCAGTTGCACGCGCACCTGGCGCGCGACGGCAGCTTGCAGCACGCGCGTGCCGGTTTCCGCCGAACCGGTGAAGCTGATCGCCGCCGTCAGCGGATGCGCGGCGATTCGCGCGCCGACCTGACGGCCGCTGCCCATCACAAGGTTGAACACGCCCGCGGGCAAACCCGCGCGGCTGATGATCGAGGCCAGCGCCGCCGCGCAAGCCGGCGTCGATTCGGCCGGTTTGAAGACGACGCAATTGCCATGGGCCAGCGCCGCGCCGATCTTGGCCGCCGCAACCGCCAGCGGCGCGCTCCATGGCGCGATGATGCCGACCACGCCGAGCGGTTCGCGCGTCACGTCGATCTCGACACCGGCACGCGCCGACGCGACGGGCTCGGTGAAGGCGCGCATTGCTTCGGCCGCGCAGAGCTTGAAGATCTGCCCGGCGCGCGTCGCTTCTGTCAAGGCGTCGGGCAGCGTCTTACCGACTTCACGCGCCAGCAGCCGGCCGAGCTCGTCGCGGCGCGCGAGCATCTCGCTGCCGATGGCATCGAGCGCGTCCGCGCGGCGCTGCGCCGAACCCAACGACCACTCGCGGAAGGCCGCGTGCGCCGCTTCAATGGCCATATCGGTTTGCCGCACGTCGGCACGCACATATTCGCCGACCGGATCGTCCAGGTCCGACGGATTGAGCGACACGCCCGTGGTCGCGCCCGTCTCCCATCCGCCATTGATGTAGTGGCGCAACGGACTTGCAACGAGTGGGACGAGCGGATCGCGGTTCATCGACTAAAAGGCGCCACATAAGGAAGCTCAGAAAGTCCACGAATGGTATGAGCCGCCCCAATAACTTTCCAATCCCTTTTTAGGCTATCCCGATATCAATTCCGGTATGGCATGATGGAGCCTTGCATTGCCAGAGTTCGCGGCTCGTGACTGCGAGCCGCCTCATCGAAACCGGTCGGAGACAGGCCATGACGCGTAGCTACTCGAACTGGTTCGTGCGGGCGCGGCTCAAGACGCGGCAGTTGCTATTGCTCGCGGCAATGGAAGAGGAGGGCAATGTCCGGCGTGCCGCCGACGTGCTCGGCATGACCCAGCCTGCCGCGTCGCGTCTGCTGAAAGAACTCGAGGACATGCTGGAAGTGAGCCTGTTCGACCGTACGCCGCATGGCATGCATGCCACGCTGTACGGCGAGGTCATGATCCGTCATGCGCGCATGGTGCTGTCGAATCTGAGTCATGCGCACGACGAAATCTCGGCGTTGCGTTCGGGGTTGGCGGGGCAAGTGCGGATCGGCGTGATCGCGGCGGCCGCGGCGACCATGGTGCCGCGCGCGATCGCCAGCGTGAAGGAACGCTATCCGCAACTGCAAATCTGGGCAGAAGTCGAAACCTCCGATGTAATGCTGCCGCGACTGGCGGAAGGCGAACTGGACATCATGATCGGCCGCGTATTGGAGCGGCAGAATCAGTTCAAGACCGAAGTGCGCTACGAACCGCTCGCCGACGAACCGCTTTGCGTGGTGGCGCGTCCCGGCCATCATCTCGAAAATGAGACAGGTTTGACACTGCGTGGAATCGTCAATGCGAGCTGGGTTTTACATCCTCCGGGCAGCGTTTTACGTCACCGCTTCGATCTGATGTTTTCGCAAATCGGGCTGAATCCGCCGCAAAACGTGGTCAATACCAACAATTTTCTGGCGATTTCGAGCCTGCTGCTCCAAAGCGACATGTTGGCGGTTTTACCGGACGAAGTGGCGCGTCAGTACCAACAGTACGGCGTTCTGAAGCGGATACCGATCGATTTACCGTGCAGGATGGACACATTCGGTATCATCACGCGCCAGTCGCACCTGCTTTCTCCGGCGGCCTCGGTGGTGCTCGAAGCCTTGCGGGAAGCCGCTGGCGAGGTCTACGGCACCGCTTTCGAACCGACAGTGGCGCGATAAATGCTTCTCTCGCGGTATGCAAGCCGGCAGACGGCGCGGGAGGAACAGAAGATGTACAACAAACACGGAAAACGGCAACGCGCCGTCGACGATTCTTTTTCAGTTCGCTCCGGTGGAGCGAGCGCCTGGTTTAGCAACGGCATGGCTCTCAAATCGACGATTTACAAGGCGGAACTGCAGATCGCCAACATGGACCGGCATTACTACGCCGACCATTCACTGACGATCGCACGCCACCCCTCCGAAACCGACGAACGGATGATGGTCCGCGTCGCCGCGTTCGCGCTGTTCGCGCAGGAACGGCTCGAATTCTGCAAAGGTTTGTCGGATGTGGACGAGCCGGATCTGTGGGAAAAGGATCTGACCGGCGCGATCGAAACCTGGATCGAAGTCGGCCAGCCGGATGAACGGCGCATCGCCAAAGCGAGCGGCCGCTCGAACGAAGTGATCGTGATCGCCTACGGCGGCCGCGCGTCGGACATCTGGTGGCAAGGCGTGCGCAACAAGGTGGACCGTATGCGCAACGTGACGGTATGGACGCTCGGCGAAGACGTCGCCACGGCCCTCGGCTCGCTCGCCGAACGGACCATGCGGCTGCAATGCACCGTGCAGGACGGCGAAGCGTGGCTTGGCAGCGCTGAGGCCGATGCGGTGAAAATCGAATGGACAGTGTTGAAGGCGCCCGCCAACGCCTGACGCTTCCTTCAATGGCTTAAGTCTCAGAGCGACGTGACGCGCGCCGCTTCCGGCGGCCCCTTGAGTTCGACCATGTTGCCTTCCGGGTCGAACAGATACAGCGACTGTCCATAGCCGTCAGCGCCGTAGCGCTGCCCCAGTTCGCCTAGCCGCGCGCCGTGTTCGACCAGATGCGCCTTGAGCGCTTCGGCGTCGAACGGATCGATGCGCAAACACACGTGATCCATATTCCGCCCGGTGCCCGGCACGCCGTTTTCAGCGTGGTCGAGTTTGGCGCCCACCTGCAACAGATCAATCAGCGAGCGCCCTGCGCGTAGCTGGGTCAGGCCCAGATCGCGTTGTTCCTTCTCGACGCTGCAGCCGAGTACGTCGCAATAGAAACGCGCCATGGCCTCGACGTTCGTCGCCCGAATGACTACGTGGTCGATCTCGCGAATGTGGATTTTCATGTGGAACGCCCCTTGGCTGGCCCGCAAAACCGGTGAATTGCCAGTGTAGAAGAAGAAAGGGCGGCGCTGCGAGTGCAGGTCGTGAAAGCCCCCGTGAGGGCCGGATCAGGACCGTATGGGCGAAAAAAAGCCCGCTCTATGTGGAGCGGGCTGAATCCATATCAGGAGGAGACATGGAGGAGACATGGAGGAGACAAGTACTAATATACACATCGGCCTGGTGCGACGCAATAACTTTTTAAGGGAAAACCCGATATCGTGCCAAATTGTCGCAGTTTTCCGCTAAACGGACGCCTGGCGGGGTTTCGGGTCTACGAAGAAGCGCAATGACAGAGCAAGAACCGGAGCGTAGTGTGTCGGCATGCGGCCTACATTGGTGAGCATCGACACCGTCTTTTCGGGACCATCATGAACCGCAAATCTACCGATACCGCCGCCGCCGCGAGCTGGACTTGCGACGACGCGCGCTGGGAAGCCGTCACGCACCGCGAATCGCAAGCCGACGGCGCGTTCTTCTATGCCGTCAAAACGACCGGCGTGTTCTGCCGTCCGTCGTGCGCCTCGCGCCTGCCGCGCCGTGAGAACGTCGCCTTCTTCACCGATGCCGCCGCCGCGCGCGCCGCGGGCTTTCGCGATTGCAAGCGCTGCCAGCCCGGCGGCCTGCCGCGCGAGCTGGAAATCGTGAACCGGGCGTGCGCCGCGCTGGACGCCGACCCGCAAGAGCGCCTCACGCTCGCGCAATTGAGCGACGCCGTGCACGTCAGCCCATTCCATCTGCAGCGTCTTTTCAAGCGGGTCGTGGGAGTGTCGCCGCGTCAATATCAGGCCGCGCAGCGGGGCGCCGCCTTGCGCGACGCGCTCCAGAGCGGCTCGGACGTCACGCGCGCCACGCTCGACGCGGGCTTCGGCTCGCCGTCGCGCATGTACGACAGCGCATCCGCCGAGCTGGGCATGGCACCGTCCGCCTATCGCCGCAAGGGCGCCGGACTCATCGTTCGCTACGCCAGCGCGCCGACCTCGCTCGGTCATGTACTGGTCGCGGCGACGGAGAAGGGCATCTGCAAAATCGGTTTCGGCGACGACAAAGCCATGCTCGCCGATGACCTGCGCGGCGAATTCGCCAACGCCGACGTGTTGGAAGATCCCGAACACATGGCGCCGTTCATCGCCCAGATCGACGCCTATTTGCGCGGCACGCGTCAAGATTTCGATCTGCCGCTGGACATCGCCTCGACGGCATTCAGGCAGCGTGTGTGGGACGCGTTGCGGCGCATCCCGTACGGTGAGACACGCAGTTATTCGCAGATCGCCGAGACGGTCGGCGCGCCCCGCGCGGTGCGCGCGGTGGCCAGCGCGTGCGCGACGAATCCGGTGGCACTGGCAATTCCTTGTCATCGTGTGGTGGCCAAGGGCGGAGCGTTGGCGGGGTATCGCTGGGGTTTGCCACGCAAGGCCGCGCTGCTGGACAACGAGGCGCAGCATGCCGGCGACTTTTCAGGCGGCCAAGCCGAGCGCAACCGTCGCGCCGATGCAGACTCTGACCTCGATATCAAAACCACCACCAAACTGGACCACGCCGCGTGAGTACGCTTGACGAAGTCGCTACCCTTGAATTGCCGTTCAAACCACCTTTCGACTGGCCGCGCCTGCTGCGTTTCTTCGGCGGACGCGCGACGCCCGGCGTCGAAGCGGTGGAAGACGGCGCGTACCGTCGCGCGATCGCCTGGGCCGGCGACAGCGGCACGCTGAGCGTGCGTCAGCATCCACGCAAGCGTTGCCTGGTCGCGAGCATGGAAGGGCCGGTGAGCCGTCACGCCGACGCACTCGCCGCGCCGATTGCAAAGATGTTCGACCTGCACGCCGATCCGAAAAAGATCGGCGCAGAACTCGCCGCTGACCCATGGCTCGCGCCACTGGTCGAAGCCGTGCCCGGCTTGCGCGTGCCGGGCGCGTGGTCGGGCTTCGAGCTGGTGGTGCGCGCAATCGTCGGGCAGCAGGTCAGCGTGAAGGCGGCGACCACTATCATCGGCAGACTGGTGCAGCGCGCGGGCGAGCGCATCGAGGGGCATCCGCATGAGAACACCGCCTGGCGTTTTCCGACGCCCGCCGCGCTGGCCGCCGTGGATCTTGCGCAAATCGGCATGCCGGGTAAACGTGTAGCGGCGTTGCAGGGTTTCGCGCACGCGGTCGCCACCGGTGATGTGCCGCTCGACAGCAACACGGCCGACGCCGGCAGTCTGCGCGCCGCGCTGCTCGCGCTGCCCGGCATCGGCCCGTGGACCGTCGAGTATGTGGCCATGCGCGCATGGCGCGATGCCGACGCGTGGCCCGCATGGGACCTCGTGCTGATGCAGTCGATCTGCGCGCGCGATCCGTCGCTCGTGCGGCCCACGCAGCAGCGCGCCCGCACCGACACATGGCGGCCGTGGCGTGCGTACGCGGCGATGCATCTGTGGAATGAAGTAGCGGACCGCGCGGGCGCCGCGCGTGGCGGGTAAGTCACCGCGTCGCGCCTGTCGTTGACGCGGCGCGGCGCCTATGGTGGTCGAGGCATCGCGCGGTTTGGGGAGAGGAAATGCGGATCGCGCGCAAGGCGCGGGGCGGATAGAGTACTGTGGCACGGACACGACTGACTGGCGCGAAATAGTGCGAGATTGGCCCGAAAAAGCAGTGGTCCGCCATGCGCCGGCGACCCGCCGAAGCGGCCTCAAGCAGCCGTTCTGGCGAGATGTTAAAGTGCCCGCTACCGAAAATTCCGCCGAACGTTGTCAACCGCAGTGCTGCGGCACATGGCGGCCGACAACGCCCGACTCGCATCAATGCCAAACACGACACCTTCCCGCACGACCGACGCGTTCTCGCACCGCCTGTCCGTGCTGACCTCAGGCCCGCAGCGCGACGCGCTGATACGCGGCCTGCGCGGCATCGAAAAGGAAAGCCTGCGCGTGACGCACGAGGGCAAGCTCGCCTTGACGCCGCATTCGCGCGCGCTCGGTTCGGCGCTTACGCATCCATCGCTCACTACTGACTATTCCGAGGCGCTGCTCGAACTGATCACGCCGGCTGAGCACGACGTCGCGCTGACGCTCGAGAAGCTCGACACGCTCCACCGTTTTGTCTACGCACAACTCGGCGACGAGATCCTGTGGAACAACTCCATGCCGGGTCTGCTGCCCGACACGGACGACGGCATTCCGATCGCGCACTACGGCACTTCGAACATCGGCAAGCTGAAGTACGTGTACCGCATCGGCCTCGCGCTTCGCTACGGCCGCACGATGCAGTGCATCGCGGGCATCCACTACAACTATTCGCTGAACGAAGAAGTGTGGCGGCTGCTGCATGCGGACCAGCAGTCCACCGCGAACGCGGTCGACTTCCAGTCCGACCGCTATCTCGCGCTGATCCGCAACTTCCGCCGCACCAACTGGCTGTTGATGTATCTGTTCGGCGCATCGCCGGCGCTGGATCGGCGTTTTCTCCGCGATCGCAAACACACACTCGATTCGCTCGACGCCGACACGCTCTATCGTCCGTACGCAACCAGTTTGCGCATGAGCGACCTCGGCTATTCGAACACTACGGCGCAAGCCGAATTGCACGCCGATTACGACACGCTGCCCGGCTACCTCGACGCGCTCGCGAAAGCCGTGAGCCAGCCGTATCCCGCGTACGAGGCAATCGGCACGCAACGCGACGGCGAGTGGGTGCAGATCAACACCAACGTGCTGCAGATCGAGAACGAGTTCTACTCGACGATCCGTCCGAAGCGCATCACGCATCCAGGCGAGCGTCCGCTGCATGCGCTGGCCGCGCGCGGCGTGCAATACGTGGAAGTGCGTTGCATGGACATCGACCCGTTCGAGCCGACCGGCATTTCGCTCGAGACGTCGCGCTTTCTCGACGCCTACCTGCTGGTCTGCGCGCTCGACGACAGCGCGCTGTTACCGCCTGATGCTTATGCCGAAGCCAACCAGAATTTCGGCCGCGTGACCATGGAAGGGCGCAAGCCGGGCCTCGAACTGACGCGCGACGGCCAACCGGTTGCGATGACGGACTGGGCGAACGAGTTGCTCATCAAGATCGACGCGGCCGCGGCCGCACTGGACACTTTGCATGGCGGCGATGCGCATGCACGCGCCGTCGCGGTTCAGCGCGCGAAGCTGGCGGATGCATCGCTGACGCCGTCGGCGCGCGTGCTGCAGACCATGCGCGAGAAGCAGCAGAGCTTCCTCGCATTCGGTCTTGAACAAAGCGAGGCACACGCCGCGTATTTCCGCGCGCGTCCGCTGGATGCAGAGCAGACCCAGGCTTTCACCGATCTGGCCGCACAATCGCTCGCCGAGCAAGCCAAACTCGAACAGGAAGAAGTCGGTTCGTTCGACGCGTTCGTCGCCGCGTATCGGGCGTACACGCTAAACCGGTTCAGTGTCTGAATAACACTCGCGGATGAGGTGACGAAAGAGCGGCCAACATGGCCGTTTTTTTGTTCATGCCGGTAACGTCTACGCAATGTGCCGTGCGCTCCGACGCCATCGGCAAATACTCCGCGCGTTCCGACGATTCTCTGATCCAGATGAAACACCGTACTCGCGCCGTAGTCCAAACTGACATGACGCGCACCACAGAGGGAGGATTCAACGTGATGAAGAAAAGTCTGTTGGCCATGCTGTGCGTAGCGGCGGCGGGATGTTCGACGCAAGGGCAGGTCGATCCGGACGTCATGCAGATCGCGACCACGCCGCTGACGTGTTCGAACAAAACGGAATGCGATGTCTGGTGGCAACGGGCGCAAGCGTGGGTGGCGAGCCATTCGACCTACAAGATCGATGCCTCGACCGACACGTTGATCCAGACCGCCGGCCCGGATGGCGGCAAGCGCGCGTTGGCGTATCAGATTACGCGCGCCGCGAATCCGGACGGCACGGCAACGATCGGTTTCGCCGCGCATTGCGACGGTTCGATGGGCTGCAAGCCGAACCCATGGGAAGCCGGCGCCGACTTCAAGCAATACGTTCGAGGCACTGCAGCCGGCGCACCGCAAAGCGGCGCTAAACCCTCGCAAGCCGCGCCGGCGACGCCGCATCCGGACGCCATGCAGGGTCAATCGATCCCGGCGACGAATGGCGAAGCCGTCACGCAATAAAGGCTAAAGACGCGCGCGAAGAGTTGAAGGAAAAATATTGCTTCGGCGCGCGTCTGCTTAAGGCGTCGTCAGACTTCAATGGCCCATTGAAGGACCCACGCCCTTGCGTGGCTTGGTGACCCAGACCAGCGCCGCGAGCACGAGAAACGCCGCGCATGAAATGCGGAAGAAATCGTTGGTGGCCATCATATAAGCCTGCGCCGTCACCACCTGGTTCAACTGCGCGGTAATGCCGTCGCCGGAGAGCCCGAGACCGGCCAGTGAATCGGTATAAGCATTGGTGTTCGCGGCGTAGACGTTGACCGAATCGGTCAGCATCGCGTGATGGCGGATCGTGTCGTTCTCCCAGTACGTCGTACTGATCGCCGTGCCGATCGCACCCGACAGCGTCCGGAAGAAATTCGACAACCCGGATGCACTCGCCAGCCGCTCATCCGGCACACTGGAGAGCGTAATCGTGGTCATCGGCACGAAGAAGCAGGCTACGCCGATGCCTTGCACGAGCCGTGGCCAGATCACGTGATTGAACGGCACGTCGAGGGTGAACGTGGAGTTCCAGAACGAGACGAACGCAAACACGATGAACGCAAAACTCGCCACCACGCGCAGGTTCAGCCGGTGCATGTTCTTGCCGATCATCGGCGACAAAAACAGCGCGAGCAGACCGACCGGCGCGGTCGCCAAACCAGCCAGCCCGGCGGTGTAACCCATCACCGTTTGCAGCCAGAGCGGGAAAATCACCACCGAGCCGAAGAAGGCCATAAAGCCGAACGACACGATCACCACGCCGAGCGCGAAGTTGCGATCCTTGAATAGCGAAAGATCGACCACCGGCTCCTTTTCCGTCATCTCCCATACGAGCATGAAGGCGAGCGAGATCACCGCGATCACCGCCAGCGTCACGATAAACGTCGAGTTGAACCAGTCGCGATCCTTGCCGAGGTCGAGCACCATCTGCAGGCACGACACGCCGATCACGAGCAGCGCGAGGCCGACCGCGTCGATGCGCTGTTTCGTGGTCTTTGTCTCACGGCCGCGCAGCAGCAGGAACGCACATACCGCCGAAAACAGACCGATCGGCACGTTGATGTAGAAGATCCACGGCCAGGTGTAGTTGTCGGTGATGTAGCCGCCCATCACGGGCCCGAAGATGGGCGCACAAATCACCGTCATCGCCCATAGACCCAGCGCGAGTCCGCGCTTTTCCGGCGGGTAGGAGCGCATCAGAATGGTCTGCGAAAGCGGCACCATCGGTCCCGAAACGAGCCCCTGCACCAGCCGGAACGCAATCAGCGATTCGAAGTTGTGCGCGAAGCCGCACAGCGCGGAAGCGATCGTGAAGAGCAACACGGACAGCGTGAAGAGCTTCACTTCGCCGACACGCCGCGCGAGCCAGCCTGTCAGCGGCACTGCGATCGCCGAGGCGACCGAATACGACGAGATCACCCAGGTGCCCTGGCTGGTCGCGACACCGAGGCTGCCGGAAATGGTCGGCACCGCGACATTCGCAATCGACGTGTCGAGCACTTCCATGAACGTGCCGAGCGCAAGCCCGACCGTGAGCAAGGCCAAGGCGCCGCCCTTGAGCGGGGCGGGTTCAGCGGCGGGTAGGGCGGCGGCGGAAGCCGTGGCGTTCATCATTCTTCTCCTCAGCTGGAAAGCTTGTCGCGGCAGCTTTATCCGCGACTTTCGGTGGTGCGCTTACATGCCGCATCACTCTCTGCCCAGACAGACATCTTCATACGACGACGCGCTCGGAAAAACGCGTCAAGTTAGTGTTCGCCGTGTTCGCGCGGCGAGGCTTCGGGTGATTCGTCCAGCGATTCCTGCTGCGGCCCCAATCCACACCCCGCGCTTGCTCCCGCGTCGATGCCGTTCGCGATGAAACGGCCGAGCAGGTCGATCAACGCGGCGTGGTCGGCGGCCGAAAACCCACGCAGCTGTTCGTTCAGCACTGCCGCACCCAAGCCAGGTAGTTGCCGCGCGGCGTCGTGGCCCTGCGGCGTCAACTCCAGCTCCACCATCCGCCGATCGGTCTCGCTACGCGAGCGCACGATAAAGCCTTTCTTTTCGAGGCGATCGAGCAGACGTGTCATCGATCCGCTGTCATACGACATGGCGCGCGACAGTTCGAACGGTGTACTCGCGCGCCGCGACGACAGCATCAGGATCACGCCGATCTGTTGCGTGGTCAGTCCCAACGGCTTGACCGCACGATCCGTCCGCTCGACCAGCACGTTTCGAGCTTTCGTCAGGTAGTAGCCGAGACTCGATTCGAGGTGAATCTCGTCCGCCTTGTAGGGGCCTTCAGTCATCGTAGATCCGGAAACGTCTCAAGCAGTACGGATTTTAGCTGCCTAAGCAGACAAGTCAAACGTGGTTTCGCGCAGTGCGGACGGCAGGAAAACAACACGGCCGACATCCGCGGGTGGAAGTATCTTGAAATTTAATTGCATAGTCAATATTATTATAGGCAACGAGTTACGCGCGACCCGCGCCACCCGAGACCATGTTCTGACCGATTCTCTGCGCGCCGCGACCGCGACGCGCGAAAAAGGATTTTCCCGATGCTGTACCTCAAAAACACGCTTGGCGGCCTGAGCCGCTCCCTGACCGATTCCGCACTCAGCACCTTTCAAGGGCCGCACCGCTGGTGGAAACTCGCGTTGTTCGCCGTGCTGTTCGTGTTACCTGGGGGATCGGTCGGCGTCGCGGTGCTGGCGTGGTTCGAGCATCGGCGGGGACAGAAGGGCGCCAAGACGGCGAAAATCCAGTTGGCAGCGGCGGCGGTGCCTGCGGTGAACGCCGCCGTCGTTCCTACCGGCGCGGACAAGCACGTAGGGCCCACCGGCGCCTGCCAGGCGCGCGGCGATGCGCCGTGCCGGGCGGCCGCCGGTAAGCTGGCTCGCCAAGCCAAGTCGACGGAATCACGGGGTTGACGCCTCGCCGGTAACAGCGCGTAACCTTCGCGACATCCTCCGTAACACACCTGCCTCCTTCCTCGCATTACCCTTTCAGTTTCCCGCGCCCAGCGGGCTCATACGCTAACATTCCGGCAGACCAAGATCTCGCCCGGCCGGCGGTGCCGCCATTGGCCGCGCCGCGGCGTCCAGAAGGAATTCATTGCATGCAGTCTGATCGAATCTCGCGCGCGCGGATGCTTGCGCCTCGCGCCCTGACTATTGCTGTGGCTGCAGCCTTCACCGGCCTGCTGGCGGCTTGCGCGGTCGGCCCCGACTACAAGCGTCCCGCCGCCGAGATCCCGGCGTCCTACAAGGAAGCCGCGCCCGGCTGGAAAGTCGCTGAACCGGCCGACCAGCAGGATCGCGGCGACTGGTGGAGCATTTACGAAGATCCTCAGCTGAACGCGCTCGAGGAGCGCCTGAACACCGCCAACCAGACAGTCGCCCAATTCGCTGCCGCCTACCGGCAGGCGCGCGCGCTGGTCGGCGAGGCGCGCGCGGCGTATTTCCCGACTATCGGCGCGTCGGCGGGTGCAACGCGTTCCGGCAACGGGCGGTCCTCCGGCGGCAACTCGACCACGGCTACGAGCCGCTCCGGCGTCAGCAACAGTTTCAACGTGCAGCTCGACGCAAGCTGGGAGCCGGATCTGTGGGGTTCGGTCACCCGCTCGGTGAACGCGCAGAAAGCCGGCCAGCAAGGCGCCGCGGCGGACCTCGCCAACGCGCGGCTGTCGGCCCAAGCCACGCTCGCCCAGACCTACTTCTCGCTGCGCGCGCTCGATTCGACCCAAAAGCTGCTCGACGACACGGTCGCGGCCTACCAGCGCTCGCTGCAACTCACGCAGAACCAGTACGCGGCCGGCGTCGCCGCGCGCTCCGACGTGATTCAGGCGCAGACGCAATTGCAATCGGCGCAGGCGTCCGCGATCGATAACGGCGTTCAGCGCGCCCAGGACGAGCACGCAATCGCCGTCCTAGTCGGCGAACCGGCCTCGACCTTCTCGATTCCGCCGGCGCCGCTTACCGCCACGCCGCCCACCGTGCCGGCGCAGATGCCGTCCGCGCTGCTCGAGCGGCGTCCGGATATCGCCTCGGCGGAGCGCAAGGCCGCGGCGGCGAACGAACAGATCGGCGTCGCCATCGCCGCTTTCTTCCCGTCGCTGACGCTGTCGGCTTCCGGCGGCTTCGAAAATTCGGTGTTCTCGCAACTGCTGACCGCGCCGTCGCGCTTCTGGACGCTCGGCCCGCAGCTCGCTGCGACGCTATTCGACGCCGGCCTGCGCCAGGCGCAGACCGACGCGGCGCGCGCCGCCTACGACGGCGACGTCGCGACCTACCGTCAAACGGTGCTGGCCGCGTTTCAGGACGTCGAGGACAATCTCGCGTCGCAACGCATCCTCGCCCAGGAAATCGTCGTGCAGCAGCAAGCGGTGGATTCGGCGCGTCAGGCGCTCGCCATCGTCACGAACGAGTACAAGGCCGGCACGGTCGGCTTCGTCAACGTGCTGACGGCACAGACCACGGCTTTCACGGCCGAGCAGAAGCTGGAGAACATCGCCGGACAGCGGATGGTGTCGTCGGTGGGTCTGGTGAAGGCGCTGGGCGGCGGCTGGGACGCCTCGCGGATGAATCGCGAAACCGGCGATGTGGCAGCGCCGGCGCCGCTGCCGGCATCGTCGGCTGCGCCTGTCGCGCAAAGCACGGCGACGCCGCCGGCACGGACGCAAGCCGAGTAGAAGCGCTGGCCGTCGAAGCAAAACAAAAGGGCATGGCCGCGTTTGACGGCCATGCCTTTTTTATTATTCCGTGGACGCTCTGCATCACAACAGATCCAGCAGCGCCGCGAGGCTACCGCGCTCTTACGCCACAGCGCTGGCCGCTTTACGCAACGACATCGATGCTCCGCCCGCGTGTCAATCGGCCCGCCCCGTAGCTCGAGCCCGCGCGCCTCAGTGCACGAACGTCAACGCCACCGTGTCCGGCCCGCTCGGCCGCCCCAACAGGTTCAGCAATCCTGCGAGGTTATCGCGGGCCTCAGGCGCGGCGCTGGCCGTCCCATGAAACGACGTCGATGCCGCCGACACCGTGCCATTGCCGGTCAGCATCAACGGACCCTTGATGGTGGTCAGGTCGAGCGTGGACGACTCGCCCTGCGCCTGAAATAGCACGCGGTAGGAGCCAAGCGGTTTGACCAGCGAGACGCGCGAACTGACGTCGGTCAACATGATGGTCAGTTGCCCGAACGCCTCCCGATTGAAGCTGCGCCAGTCGGACCAGGACAGCTGCACATTGCCTTGCAGATCGAGCGTGTTAAACGGCGCGCCAAGACCGCTCAGCAGCGAAGCCGGCACGGCGATCGAGCCGGACGTAACAGTCGCGGTGCGCGGCGTGGCGTCGACGGTGATCGGCTCCGGCATCGCTTCGCTGTGCCGCATGATCATGCGCACGCGGCCGGTAAACAGTGGCCAGAACGCCGTGCGCCATTCGATCCGGCCAGGCAGCAACGTCGCCGCGCTCATGTCGGAGCCGGCGGCCAGCATCAGCGTGGCCGAGCCGTGCCACAGCGATCCGGCCGGATTGACGAGATTGACGTGGCCGCCCGTCTTTTTGGCGAACTGCGGGGTGATCCAGGCGGCCGGCAGCATCGTCAGCATCACGGCCGCGGCGGACAGCACCGCGACTACCAGCCAGGGCAGCGCGACGCGCAAGCGCCGCATCCAGTAATTCATGCGAGATCCTGTGACGGCGAGGTCGCGGTGATTGTCATTTCGCGGTGGACGGCTGCAACGACGCCGTCAGGTCCACCTGGCCGTCTTCCTTGAGCGCCGTGGCGTGCGCCTCCGAGACTTGCACCTTGAACTGCTTGCGCACGTCGTCGACCCAAGCGGTCCACGCCGGGAACGACGCGTTCTTCAACTGGATCTGGACCGCGTTGCCGATCACCTGAACCTGTGTCGCCGCGAGGCCGTGATCGCTGAGCGAAGCGGTAAGGGCGTCCTTCAGCGCGGCGCCGGTCGGCGCGACGCCTTGAGCCGCCGCCGACAATTGGCGCGCTTCGTTCGCCTGCGCGGTCATCTGCGCCAACTGACGCTGCATGGCGGGCAGCGATTCACGCAGATGCGAGCGGCCTTCCTGCGCCGGCGCCCACAGCACCGACCACGCGATCACCACGGCGAGCACGCCGCCGCCCCACGTCAGCAGGGCTTTTTCGCGCTCGGTGCGCTGCTCCCAGAATCCGGCCCATGTTTGAGCGAGTTCAGCTTTCATTGTCCGTTCCTGATGGTCCACTTGCCGGTATTGCTGTCGATCGCGCCGCTCAGGCCGTTACGCGCCAGGCGCTTCGCGAAATCGGGATCGAGCTTGATCTCCGGCTTGAAGTTCACGTCGAGCCGCCGGTCGTGATAGTCGAGCGCGGCAATCCCGTTGACCGGCACCGGCGGCAGAGAGCGCGCGAGCCCATCGGCGAGCGGCAGAAAATCGTCCGGCGACAGTTCGCCCGCCGCGACGCGCAGCTGCTGCAACTGGCGCGACATCTGGTCGGGCGCGTCGAGCACGACGGTCGTTTTGGGGAAGGTATTGAGCAGCAGTTCGGTCATCTGCGTGTTGATTGCATCGCGTTGGCGCGCGAGCATCAGCCACTGCGCGTTTGCGCCGATGATCGCAACCAGCAGCGCGCCGACCGCGAGCAACACCGGCAGCCGCAGACGCCGCAGCGTCGCGCGGTCGAGCCGCCACGGCTGCGAGGCGAACTCGAACTGGCACAAGTCGAAGCGGCACTCCAGCGCGCGCCGCGCGAGCTGTTCGAACGGCAGCGGACTGGCGCCGTGGATGTACGCAGCCAGCCGTGCCGGGCTATTCGGCGCGAGACTCGGCTCGTTGCCGGGCACTTCGGTGAGCATGTGTAGCGACACCGGCGCCGCCCCGGCGAGCGCGCTGAGCGTCGCGTTCACGGCGCTGGCAGGCACTGCCAACCCTTCGCCTTGCACTCCGCGTGCAATCGCCAGTTCGACGCGCGGCACGCCGCGCTCGCCTGCGCTGTTTGTCACGCCTTCGAGCAGCAGGGCGGGCGCGGTCTGCACCACGGCGCCGAGCACGGCGGCCACCATCGGCACCGCAGCCACGACGCCGGGCGTCAGCACCGGCGCGACGCCCGGCAACGACGTCGCCACGTCGGCCGCGCCTGCCATGGCCGGCTCACCCGCATTCACCGTTTCCGCGACTTCGGCGGGCACATCGGCATCAAGTGCGGCCGCCTGCGGCAGGCAGCGTGTGACCGGCACCGCGCGCAAGCTGCGATGGCCGGCGTTGGTGAACGATTCGCAGATATACCGGAACCAGCCGCGGTCGATGATCGCCAGCAGCTGCCGGCCGCCCGCGAGCGGTTTCGGGTCGACGGCGATGTGACAGGTCTGCGGGTCCTGGATCAGTTGATCCTCGACGATATTGGGCAGCGCCTGACGCAGCCGCGGGCCGCGCAGTGGCGGCAGTGTGGCGGGCATCATCAGCAGGTCGCGCGCGGCGACCATCAGCACCGTGGTGGAGGCGCGCGGCAGCAGCGCGAGCGCCGACCGGCCGGTGCGCTGGGCGCGGCCCGACTTGTCGAGCAGCACGAACGGCAGCTCCGGCAGTTGCCATTCCTGCGATGGCACCGCCGGGTCACGCGGCGGCAATAGAACGATCAGCGTGCTCAAAGGCCACTCTCTCTGGGAAAGGCGTTATTCATAGTTGGTCTTCTACTCGCACGATACGCGTAGTGTGAGTCAATGCGTCGCGATAGACGAGGGTCGTGCGGTCCACCTCGGCGCGTTCGTGCTGCACGCGGCCGTGGATGAGGAAGTAATTCGAGTTGACGTCGAGTTCGCTCGGGTCGATCGAGACCGATTGCACGCCGGCGCCGCGCAACGCGAGCTGTATGTCGCCGACATTGCGGAAAAACACCGTTTGCCTGCGCGCAACGAAGGCTTGCGCCGTCGACACGCTCATTCCCGGCACGACCGCCGCGATGACTTCGGCCGAAGCCGTGTTCACGTTGACTGCCGATACCGTCGGCAGCACGGTGACGAAGGGGCGCAAGCGCGCGACCATTTCTGGCGTGTAGCCGGGGATATCGAGCAGCGAGTCGACGCTGGTCATCTGGATCGGCGCGTTGGCGGAGCTGTCTTCGCTGTCTTCGATACCCGGTTTGTTGGTGAAGCTGCCGCCGGTGGCGCCGCCCTGGATCGGCGGCGGGGTTGCGGTCGTGCCGTTCGTGGACGTGACGGTCTGAAAACGGGTTGCCGATTGTGCCAGGCTCGCGCGGACCTGGATTGCGGTGGTTTTTGCCAGCTGGCTGTTTGCGCCGAGCGATGCCAGTAGGCGCTGGTAGGCGCCGATCTGGTTCATGTCCAGTTGCATCACGCCTGGGGCTGGGCTTTCCACCAGATTTCTCAGGTTGAATTTTGCCTGGGCGTCTTCGATCGAACCCGATAGGTAGGTTTCTGCGCCTTGTTGTGCTCTTACTTCGCCTATTTGGCCCAGGAAATCGGATAGGCGGGTTTTGGCTATTGGGACGCCCCATAGGCCGCCAAGGTAGGTGATACCGGCTGATGTGTCGCCTTCTGAGCGGAGGATCAGGCGCGTCCAGTCTAACGCGCCGCGGGCTACCCATTGGGCTTGTGAGAGGAGGCGCTGGTTTTCTATCCGGCGGATTTGGACTTGCTGGCGCCAGAGCATGCCCGATACCAGGATCGCTGATAGCGCGACTACTAGTAAGGCGCTGATTATGGCTACGCCGGTTTGGGTTTTTTGGGGTTGGTTTTTGTTGGCCTTTTTGTTGGCCTTTCCTTGAAGCCTTTGTGGTCTATTAGCGTTGCCCCTGTGCGGGGCGGCACCTACTTTCTTTGCCGCGGCAAAGAAAGTAGGCAAAGAAAGCCGCTTTACACCGCCAATGCTAAGCGGATCCCCCGCACAGCCCCGGTAGTGGATCATCTGGAATCCGCCGCCTCGCACATTCAACACCCGTGACAAGGCCGTCATACCTCCCGCCTCGCACGATGTGCTCGCCGGAAGGGTAGAGCTCGGTGCCTTCATTTCTGCGAAGCGGGGGCCATCGGCTTCTCCTCGGCGAAGCGCCGGAGGCGCGGATGCACGCACGGATGCCGAAGCAAACCGGAGATACCGTGACGAGCCGTCAGGCATTGCCACGGTCCTGCGGTTCGGTTGCTTGCCGCTCGGCGCGCGGAGCGCCGCCGGAACGGATGACTGCCGGGTCACTGCCGTTTGCTGTGCGAGGGAATGTGCGTTGATCGCGCCACGAAAGTGGCTGTGCGTGGGACCCGCTTGTACGTTAGCGGTGTGAAGCCGCTTTCTTTGCTTACTTTCTTTGCGGCGGCAAAGAAAGTAAGTGCCGCCCCGCACAGGGGCAACGCCAATAGACCACAAAGACATCAAGGAAAGGCCAAAACCAAAAGCCCGGAAAGACCAACCCCGTCGGAAAGACAAAAAAGCGAACCTCATATCACTCTCCGACGAGAAAAACCCGAGTAACAGGCCGCGCCAACGACTTAGCCCCAACACTCACCTGCAACCCAGTCACAGACCGCGGCAGCGGCGCACTCCCCAACTGGGGCACCTTAAGATTATTGTCCGCCTCCGTAATGGCACTCTGCACCTCTCCCATCTGCGTAGTCCACCCCACCTTGGGCACATAAACCTGAGCAGAAATAGACCCAACACCGCCCATCAACGGCACACCGCTCCACCCTTCACCTTCACTACCGCGCAGCGCCCCCCTCAACTCTCCGATATTCGCCAAAGGCGGCGACGCATACCGGATCACGCGTCCATCGGACACCCGATACCTCACCACCTGCAACCGCGGCGCCGCACCCGGCAAGCGGAATTCCCGCACGATCTGCAACACGCTGCCGGACACCGACACCGCCGCCTGCCCAGCCTCATCATCCGACGCGGCCTGCCGCGCATCAATCCGCATCTGGTCGAACAACTGCGCAAACACGCGCTCGTCCTCCATCGCGCTCGTGATGGTCTGCCGGCCGCGAATGATCTGGTCGAGCCCGCGCCACGACAGCACGGCAATCACCGCCAGAATCGCAATCGCGACCAGCAATTCGATCAGCGTGAAACCACGCGCGCCCCTCACGCCCAATCGGCGCCGGCGCTCAGAGCGAACGGTTGTTTTCATTCGCGACCACCGTCACCATCTGAGCCAGATTGCCGGACCCGCCCGGCATCGTCACCATGACTTCCACTCGACGAAACACCGGATTCGGCGTGGCCGTCACCTGCTCGGTACAGATCAACTGCAAGTTGCCCTGCGAACAGTCGAAACTCGTCGAGCCGACGTTCGGCCAGGCATGCGTCAGATGCAACTGCGCCAAGGTATTGTCCGCGCTCCAGCCGGCCAGCAAGCGGCGGTGCAGATCGGCCTCGCCGCTCGCGAGACTGCCCACCGCGCGCAACGAAGCGGCCAACGCGATGGCGATGATCGCCAGCGCCACCAGCACTTCGATCATCGTAAAACCGCGCTGCGCGCCGTGAACCTTTTCGCGAGCCGTCATGCTCCTGCAACGACGCATCTCAGTGCACCTCGTAGCGGCCATTGCCGGTGCCGACGATCGTCGCGCTCCCGGCTGCCGAAAACAGCGTGATCTGCACAGGCACGTCGATCGCCTCGGTGCCGAATACGATACGGCTGGGCTGCGAATCGGAACCCGGATAGCTGATGCTCACGCCGGTCACGCCGCCTTCCCAGCGACGCGGCCCAAGCAGATCGTCGCGCAGCGTACGCCAGCCGTCTTCCGTGCGCAGGTCGAAACGAAAGCCGCCATCGAGCGGTTGCCAGGCAATCGGCCGCGCGCGCACCTGTGCTTCGTCGCCGGCCGATTCGAACAGCAACGCGAGACGCTGCGCTTCTTCGTTCAGATCGGTGCGCGGATTGCGTGTCATCGTCAACGCGGTCAAAGACACCAGCAAGCCCGCGATCACCAGAACCACCAGCATTTCCAGCAGCGTGAAACCCGCCGCGCGTTTGCCGGCGCCGCGCCTGCCCGCGTCTGCCGGGCGCCGCACGCCACGCGCGCGCGCGCCGGCCCACCCCGTGCGCGGCAGCGAAGCCGTACTGGGCGTGTCCACACGGGACTTGCAAGGGGACAATCGCATAGTGCCGGCCACGAACGATCAACTCAAAATCAAACGACGATGCATCGGCAGAAACGTGCGGGGTTCAATCCCACCGCGCGCACGAAAACACCGACCCCATAAGCGCCTACTGCCACGAGCCGACGTCGGCGTCATTGCCTTCGCCGCCCGCCTTGCCGTCAGCGCCATAGCTGAACACGTCGATCTCGCCGTGCACGCCCGGGTTCAGAAACTGGTAGGCGTTACCCCACGGATCGTTCGGCAGACGCTCGAGGTAGCCGCCGTCTTTCCAGTTGGTCGGCACCGGGTCCGTGCTGGGCTTTTCGATCAGCGCGCGCAAACCTTGCTCCTGCGTCGGATAACGGCCGTTGTCCAGACGATAGAGTTTCAGCGCCTGCATCATCGTGCCGATGTCCTGCTTGGCGGCGACACGGCGCGCTTCGTCGGGACGGCTCATGATCTTCGGCACGATCAACGCGGCCAGAATGCCCAGAATCGCGATCACGACCATGATTTCGATCAGCGTGAAACCGCGTTGACGACGGCTGCGCGGACCCGCGATGTCATGACGGCGAGTGGTCGACAGTTGCATAGCTTGCTACCTCTTTTCAGGTGAAATTTTCGACTGGGCGGGGTTCGCGTTTTGGCAATCAGGGTGCCATTGAACACGCCCGGCCGGTCATTTTAATGTCATGCAGTTGAAAGGCCGTGAGAAGGCGCTTTCAGCCCAACGCAATTTTCACAATAGTCCGTACAATGATGCGCATGAACGCCATCCAAATCCGCCTTCTGTCGCTCGCGCTGTTCGCCGTGTTCTGCGCGACGCTCACCTACTGGGTCATCACGATCAGCACGTTGTCCAGTGCGCCGTTGCCCGCCGCCGCCGCGCACGCGCAGATCTCGACCGAGCAGGCTGCCACGCTATTCGGCGGCCAACTCACGCGCAACGCCAACCAGGACGTGCGGCTGTTCGGCATCCTCTCTTTGCGGGAAGGCGCCGCGGCCATCGTCAGCGTGGGCGGTGAACCGCCGCATGCGGTGTCGCTCGGCAGCGCGCTGATGCAAGGCACCAAACTCTCCGAAGTCCGCGCCCGCTCGATCATCATCGACCGCAATGGCGCGCATTCCGAAGTGTTCCTGCCAGCCAATCCCGCAGGTCCGACGATCTACGTGCGCTGAAGCTCAGGCGCTGAACAGCAGCGCCGCTTCAATCGATTGCGCGGTGACCCTTTGCGGTAATCGCGCAATCCACGCCTACTGCACCAGGTTGTTCAATTCGATGATCGGCAGCATCACTGCCAGCACGATCACCAGCACCACTCCCCCCATCGCCAGAATCAGCAACGGCTCCAGCAGACTCGTCAGGAACATCGTGCGGCGTTCGAGTTCGCGGGCTTCACCGTCGGCCGCGCGGTCGAGCATCGTGGTCACGTCGCCGGTCGCTTCGCCCGAACGGATCAGGTGCACCAGCACGGGCGGAAACGTCTTCGTGTTGCCGAGCGCGCGTGACAGCGACGTGCCTTCGCGCACACGCACGATCGCATCGTCGATGTTCTCGCGCATCGCGTTGTTGCTGAGCGTTTCGGCGGCGGCTTGCAGCGCGCGCAGAATCGGCACGCCGGCCGCGGTGAGAATGCCGAGCGTGCTGGCAAAGCGCACGGTGTTGTAGCCGCGCACGAGTTTGCCGAGCAGCGGTGCGGTGAGCAGCCACCGGTCGAACGCGAGACGCGGGCCGGGTTGCCTGAGAATCGAGCGCACCAGATACACCAGCACGATCACGCCGATCAGCATCGCCCACCACCAGTTCCGCACGAACCCGGAAAGCGCCATCATCATGATGGTGAGGAAGGGCAGTTGCTGCTTGGTGCTGGCGAACACGTTCACCACCTGCGGCACCACATAGCTCAACAGAAACGTGACGATGCCGAACGCGATGATCGTGACGATGGTGGGGTACGTGAACGCGAGCACGATCTTCTGCTTCAGCGCGTTGCGTTGCTCGATGTAGTCGGCGAGCCGCGACAGCACGAGGCCGAGCTTGCCGGTATGTTCACCGGCCGCGACCAGCGCGCGATAAATCTCGGGGAAGTCTTTCGGATGCTGCGTCAGCGCATTGGCCAGCGAGTGGCCGCCGAGCACTTCCGCGCGAATCGACGCCATCAGCTCGCGAATGTAGTCGCGCTCCGATTGCTCCGTGAGCACCGCGAGCGCTTCGTCGAGCGGCAGGCCCGCGATCAGCAGGCTGGCGAGCTGGCGCGTCAGGATCGCCTGCTCGCGTTGCGACAGACGCCGCCCTAGCGACAGCCGTTGATTGCGCTCGCCGCGCGTGCGCGTAGCCGCCGGCTCTACGACGAGCGGCGTCAGTCCTTGCGAGCGCAGATTGGTCCGCGCGCCGCGCGCGCTGTCGGCGTCGAGCACGCCTTTTTGCGCCTTGCCCGTCGCGTCGATTGCTTCGAAACGAAATGCCGGCATGCGCTTAAGCTCCGCCCGTGACGCGGATCACTTCTTCGAGCGATGTCAGCCCGGAGGCGAGCCAGCGGTCCGCATCCTCGCGCAGCGTACGCATGCCTTGCGCACGGCCGGCCGCGAGAATTTCGGCATCGGCTGCATTGCGGTGGACTAGCGTGCGGATGTCGTCGTCGATCAGCAGCAGTTCGTAGACGCCGCGGCGTCCCGCATAGCCGGAATGGCCGCACCGGTCGCAACCGACCGGATGGTAACGCACGCTGCCGTCTTCCTCGACACGCTCTTCGCGGCATATCGGGCACAGGCGCCGCACCAGCCGCTGCGCCAGCACGCCGAGCAGCGACGACGCCAGCAGATACGGCTCGACGCCCATGTCGGTCAAACGCGTAACGGCGGATGCCGCATCGTTGGTGTGCAGCGTGGCCAGCACGAGGTGACCTGTCAACGACGCCTGCACCGCGATCTGCGCGGTCTCGAGGTCGCGGATTTCACCGATCATGATGACGTCCGGATCCTGCCGCAGAATCGAGCGAAGCGCCCGCGCGAAGGTCATGCCGATCCGTTCGTTGACCTGCGTCTGGCCGATGCCCGACAGGTCGTATTCGATCGGATCCTCGACCGTCATGATGTTCGTGGTCGCGGTTTCGAGCCGCGACATGGCCGCATACAGCGTGGTCGTTTTACCGGAGCCCGTCGGCCCGGTCACGAGCACGATGCCGTGCGGCCTGCCGATCAGCTTGTCGAACTTACCGAGCGTATCCGACGCCATGCCGAGCGCTTCGAGGTTCAGGCGCGACGCGTCTTTTTCCAGCAGACGCAGCACCGCGCGTTCGCCGTGACCGGTCGGCAGCGTCGAGACGCGCACATCGACCGGGCGGCCGCCCACGCGCAGTGTGATACGGCCGTCTTGCGGCAAACGCTTCTCGGCGATATCGAGCTGCGCCATGATCTTGATGCGCGAAATCAGCGCACCGTGCAACGCTTTCTTCGGCCGCACGACGTCGCGCAACGTGCCGTCGACGCGAAAGCGCACCACGGAAGAAGTCTCGAACGGCTCGATATGAATATCCGACGCCTGCTCGCGCGCCGCTTGCGTAAGCAGCGCGTTGATCATGCGGATGATCGGGGCGTCGTCTTCCGACTCCAGCAGATCCTCCACCTCGGGAATGTCCTGCATCAAGCGCGAGAGATCGACTTCGCCTTCCACTTCGCCGACCACCTGCGCAGCGCTGCCGTCCTGGCGCGCATACGCCTGGTTGATCGCCTGCGTGAGCTCATCGGCGGGCAGACGTACGATCGACACTGCGCCGAAGTTGCGTGCTACTTCGGACAGCGCGGCGTCGCTCGTGCGTTCGCTGATCCAGACCTCGAGGCTGTCCGCATGCTGATGCGCGACCAGAATCTGGCCGGCACGGGCGAAGCCGTACGGCACGAGCCGCGCGGCGATGGCTGACGGCGCCTCGCGGCCGCCGTGCTCCGTCGCGCCGGCGGGCGACATTGCCGCGCCTTGCGTCGCTTGCGTCGCGGCACTCGCTCGCGTTGCGGCTGGCGTAGCAGACGCTGACGGCGGCGTGGACGGCGTACTCACGGCCGCACTCCAGGCGACGCCGTGGAAGGCGTCACCGTGACGGGGCTGCTCTGTATGGCGGGCCCGACGGTGGCCGGACTACTCTGCACGGCGGTGCCGTTGGTTGCCGCGGCGCCGTTCGTGACAGCTCCACCGTTACCCGGCGGCGGCGCCAGCTGCTGCCGGCGCATCTTGTCGAGATCGAACAGATTCATCGCGGGTGAACCGCCTTGGCTCGGACCGATCGGCATCGGCGGAACCACCGGATCGTCGTTGTCCTTCATCAGGTTGTTGTCCTGCTTGTACGCACCCTGCACGCCCTGAATGTAGTCGTAGCGATTCGACGTCACGGCCTGAGCCGTACCACGATCGCTGATGATCACAGGCCGCAGGAACACCATCAGGTTGGTCTTGTTGCGGGTCTTCTGTTCCGAGCGGAACAGCTGGCCGATCCACGGAATATCGCCGAGCAGCGGCACCTTGCTGTTGCTGACCTGGTAGTTGTCCTGCATCAAGCCGCCCAGCACGATGATCTCACCGTTATCGGCGAGCACCGTCGACTGGATCGAACGCTTGGTGAATTCCGGGCCGGCCGGGTTGGTCGCCGCGTTGTTCGTGCCGGTGACGATCGCCGAGTCTTCAGTGTAGAGCTGCAGCTTGAGAATGCCGCCGTCCGTGATTTGCGGCTTCACGTGCAGCGTCAGACCGACGTCGACGCGGTCGTAGGTATTGAACGCCGAAGTGGCCGTCGCGCTCGTCAGATTCGAATACGAACCCGTCTGAATAGGCACGTTCGTACCCACGACGATCTTCGCTTCCTCGTTGTCGAGCGTGATGAGATTAGGCGTGGACAGCACGTTCGCATCGGCGGTTTGCGAGAGCGCCTGAAGCAGCGCGCCGAGTCCTTGCACACCGAAGATGTTGTGAATCCAGCCGATATTCAACCCTTGCTGGAGCGTCCCGTTTCCGAGCGCGCCGGCAAGGCCGCCGGTGGACCCGGCCGCCACGGCCGCCGCGGTCAGATTGACGATGCTGTTGCTGCTGCCGGTCTGCAGATTGGTGCCGGCGAAAATCGAGTTGTTCGCCACTTGCCACTGAATACCGAGGTTGCCGCTCGTGTTCGAATTCAACTCGACGATCAGCGCCTCGAGATAGACCTGTGCGCGACGTGCGTCGAGCTGGTCGATCACCGCGCGCAGATTGCGGTACACCGGCTCGGCCGCCGTGATGATCAGCGAGTTGGTCGCGGAATCCGCCTGGATCATGCCGCCTTGCTGATTGTCGTCGCTTTTTTCCTTGTCGTTGCCGAAGCCGCCGTTGTTGGACCCGCCCGCGCCGTATCCGCCGCCACTGCCGCTGCCGCCCATCGGCGATGCCAACGAGCTGCTGCCGAGTCCGCCCGACGGCAGCGGCGGCGTACCCGACGAGCCCGTCGAATTGTTGCCTCCAATGCCGCCGCTGTTGTTCTGGTTGAACGAATTCGCGTCGTTCGAGTTACTCGACGAGCCGCTGTCACCACCTTTGCCGAACATGCCGCGCAAGGTCTTGGCGAGCTTCGTCGCGTCCGCGTTGCGCAGCGGCACGACGTGAATGTTGCCGGGCATGGTGGTCGGCGTATCGAGTTCTTTCGCCAGCGTCCTCGCCGCCGCGAGGCGCGCGCCGTTCGACGCGCGGATCAGCAGCGAGTTGGTGCGCGGGTCGGCGGTGACCGACACTTTCAGCGTCGCGTCCGTGCTGCCGATCGAACCCGGGTCGAGCATCTTGTTGAGTTGCGTAGCGATGTCGATCGCGTTGGCGTTCTTCAGCTGCACCACCGACACCGACTGGCCCGCGGCGGAATCCACGCCCTGGATGATCTGGGCAATCCGCCGCACGTTGTCGGCGTAGTCGGTAACTACAATCGTGTTGTTGGCGGGGTAGGCCGCCACGGTATTGTTCGGCGAGATGAGCGGACGCAGCACCGGCAACAGATTGTTGGCCGATTCATTCTTCAGAACGAATACCTGCGTGACCACCTGGTCGCCGCGCGCGACTGGCGTATTGCCGACGTAGGTCGGCACGCCTTGCAGCTTCGCGTCGGCCTCGGGCACGACTTTCAGTACGCCGTGATCCTGCACGAGCGCGAAGCCCTGCATGCGCAACGCGGACTGCAAGGTTTTCAGCGCCTGATCTTCGGGCACTGCGTTTTCCGACACGAGATTCAACTGACCTTTCACACGCGGGTCGACGATAATCGTTTTGCCGGTTGCCGCGCCAATCGCCTTGGCCACCTGGTCGATGTCCGCGTTGACGAAGTTCAGTGTCACCTGTGCCTGTGCTGTCTGCGCGGTGATCAAGCCAGCCACCAGCAGCGCCGTTGCGACGCGACGCAAAGCCATACGATTTCTTCTCATGGAATAGGGTATCGATGCCGGCGGCCGTGGCCGCCGACGGTCATGCAGTGTGGACATGGGAGCAGGCCGCCGCCCTGTCGATCTGCCGGCCGGCCTCGCGGACGATCATCGCCCTCGTTGCCCACCGCCCGATGTCCGAAAAAAATGAACAGTAACAGTTTTTCATGTCGGAATTGTCACAAAACGAACTGTCGCGTGCGATTTCTCTAGAGACCGCCGTCTGTTGTCAAGCAATTGAAAGCTGAAGAATAGCCGGGCGATGGGCGCGAAAGCGCTTCGTTTTCTGCTCTCTTATGTCGGTTAGCCAACTTGACGGGGGTTCGCCTGCCGGTATGATACGAGCCGTTCGAGTCCCTGCTGCCCGTTGCCGACGCGGGGTTTTCCCCGATGTCCGACAGTCTTCCGGCCAGCGTGGCCCGGCGGCTGTCAGTGGCTGAAGTATGGCCGATACGATGCCTTACCGAACCTTACTCTTGCGCTTTGCTTAGTGGTCTTGACTGATGAAACGAAACTTCGTCACCGTCGCAGTAGGACTTGCCGTGCTGATATCAGCAGGGTCCGCGCGCGCCGACTGCTTTGACGAAGCCGCGAAGTATCAGAAGGTCAACCCCTTGATTCTGCGCGCAATTGCGTGGCAGGAGTCACACAATCGTCCGGACGCAACGCATAAAAATGCGAACGGCTCGACCGACTACGGGGTGATGCAGATCAATTCGATCCATCTGCCCGTGCTCGCCCAGTATGGCATCTCGCAAGGCACGCTCATGGAGCCGTGCAAGAACGTCTACATAGCGGCATGGCATCTGCGCCGCCAGATGAACAAGTACGGCAATACGTGGCAGGCAATCGGCGCCTATCACTCTGAGACGCCGGCGCTGCGGGACAAGTACGCGCAGCAGATCGCCGCGATCCTGCGCAAGTGGAATCTGATGCCGGCTGCGCGCTGATCCGGCCTGTCACGCGACCTCTACCCGTTTTGATGCACAATGCGGCTTCGTGTTGCCGTCGAGGCTCGACCTCGTTGCGCTCCGCTGTCATGCGGCGCCAAGCCCGGCACGCCTTCCAATCCTATAGCTTCTCCGTACTGCGATGAACCAGCCGCTATTGCCCGTCACCGTGCTCTCCGGTTTTCTGGGCGCCGGCAAGACCACGCTCCTGAATCACATCCTCGCGAATCGCGCGGGCCTGCGCGTGGCCGTGATCGTCAACGATCTGGCCGCCGTCAATATCGATGCGACTCTCGTGCGCGATGCCGCCGCGCTTTCTCACGTCGAGGAGCAACTCGTCGAGCTGTCGAACGGCTGCATCTGCTGTACGCTGCGCGACGATCTGCGGGTCGAGATCAAACGCTTGGCCGACGAACAGCGCTTCGACGCGATCCTGATCGAGTCGACCGGCGTGGCCGAGCCGATGCCGATCGCAGAGACCTTCACCTTCGTCGACGACGAAGGCGCGTCCCTCTCTGACGTCGCGCGCCTCGACACGATGGTGACGGTAGTCGATGCGTTCAACTTCCTGCGCGACTACGGTTCCGCCGACGCGCTCGCCGAGCGCGGCATCGCCGCGACCGAGGAAGACGACCGCACGCTGGTCGAACTGCTCATCGAGCAGATCGAATTCTGCGACGTGCTGGTGGTGAACAAGGCCGATCTGGTGAGCGCCGACGAACTCACGCGCCTGCAGCGAATCCTCGGCCGGATCAATCCGCGCGCGGTACAGGTAGTCGCCCGTTTCGGCGAGGTGCCGCTCGCGCAGGTGCTGAACACCGGCCGCTTCGATTTTGACGAAGCGGAGAGCGCGCCGGGTTGGCTGGCATCGCTCAATCATGAGCATGACCACGAGCACGGCCATGCTCATCACGGCGAGGCGGACGAATTTGGCATCGGCAATTTCATTTACCGCGCGCGCCGGCCGTTTCATCCGGAACGCCTGTGGGCGTTGCTGCATCAGGAGTGGAAGGGCGTGCTGCGCAGCAAGGGCTTCTTCTGGCTGGCTACGCGTAACGATATCGCCGGTTCGCTTTCACAAGCGGGCGGTGCTTGCCGGCACGGTCCGGCGGGCATGTGGTGGGCCGCTCAGGATCGCAGCGAGTGGCCCGACGGCGACGACGAGCTGGCCGCCGAAATCGCCGCGGACTGGTACGGCGATCCTGACGATCTGAGCATCGGCGACCGTCGCCAGGAGCTGGTGATGATCGGCGTCGGCATCGACGCGGCGGTCTGGAAAGCGAAGTTCGACGCGTGCCTGCTGACCGACGAGGAATATGCGCAGGGACCGCAAGCCTGGGCGCAATTCGCCGACCCGTTCCCGGCATGGGACTTCGACGAAGACGACCACGATCATCATGACCACAACCATGACCACGACGGTCATGGCCACGGTGAAATCGTGCACCGTCACGACTGAACTGAACGGCCTTCGCCGCTCGCCGCAATCAAGCCGCGACGCCCGTCGCGGCTTCTCCATGCGCAATGCACAATGCGCGGGCGAAAAAAAACCCGCCGTTGGCGGGTGTCAACTGCCTGGCAGTAATCTGCTTAGCGCTTGTTGACTGCGTCCTTGAACGCCTTACCAGCCGTGAACTTGACGGTCTTGGCGGCCGGGATCTTGATAGTTTCGCCGGTCTTGGGGTTACGACCCGTGCGCGCTGCGCGCTTGCCCGAACCGAAACTGCCGAAGCCGATCAACTGGACCGCATCACCCTTCGACACAGACTTCTTGATCACTTCAAGCAACGTGTCCAGCGTTTCACCGGTTTGAGCCTTGCTGGCGCCCGTCTGTCCTGCGACGGCGTCGATCAGTTCCTGTTTGTTCATTAAGGTTCCTTTCTGAGTTTAGGTTGACACGAACAGCGCGAACGCGCCGATTATACGTGCGCGGGCCGCGCCGTCGAGCAGCGCCGGCTCCGGATCCCCTCCGGACCAAAGGCGCCGGACAGATGACTGCCCGTCGGCCGTGCTGCCGCTCCCTTCGCGGCGCTTGCTATGATAGCGCAGCGCAAACCCAATCAGGACAAGGGTTTCGAAGATTTAAGCGGTTCCGGGGTCGATATCGCAAGGAAATCGCAAATTGTGCGTTCGGCGACCGCCAACCGAGGCCTGAAACCCAGTATGGACGGGGCTTGGCGTTGGTTTTTGCCAACGTTCGGCGGGTCTTTTTCGCCGTCCGGCGAGCTATGCGCGCGCGGTAACGTTCGATCCCACGCGTGAGTAACCACCCGGCCGCCTCAAATCTTTTCAATTCCCCTCGGGGGCCTGGCGCGAAACGACAGGTCCAGGGGCATTTTTCCGAGCGTCATTTTCCGTCGCGCATGACCGATCCGCTAATCCCCGCCGTCCTCGTTTTTCGCGACAACGGCACGCCTTTTTCGCCGCTTTACGACGACATCTATCACAGCGCCGTAGGCGGTCTCGAACAGGCTCGATACGTATTCCTGCGCGGCAATTCGTTGCCCGACCGGTGGCAGGGCCGCCGCATTTTCACGGTTCTGGAGACCGGCTTCGGCATGGGCATCAATTTTCTGATGACCTGGGCCGCGTGGCGCGCGGACCCGTTGCGCTGCGAGCGGCTGCATTTCGTATCCACCGAGAAGCATCCCTTTACCGTCGGCGATTTACGCAAGGCGGTTGCAGCGACGATTTCCGATCCCGAGATTGCCGCCCTCGCGCAAGCGCTCGCGAACGCCTGGCCGACGCTCGTTCCCGGCACGCACCGGCTTGAATTCGATGAAGGGCGCGTGGTGCTCACGCTGGTTTTCGGCGACGCGCAGGAGCGCTTACCGGCCTTGAGGCTGCGCGCCGATGCGTTTTATCTCGACGGCTTCGCGCCCGCCAGGAATCCCGAGCTTTGGACCCCGATGATTTTTAAGGCGCTCGCGCGGCTGGCAGGTGAGGGCGCCACCTTCGCCACCTGCAGCAGCGCCGGCGACATCAAGCGCGCGCTGATTCAATGCGGCTTCGAGTACCGCAAGGTGGACGGCTTCGGCTGGAAACGGGCGATGCTGGTCGGCCATTTCGCGCCGCGCTGGCGCGTGCGCCGTCATGAGCCGCCGGCGCCGCTCGCGGTCGACGAAAGGCATGCGGTGGTGATCGGCGCGGGGCTGGCGGGCTGCGCGGTGATCGAACGGCTCGCCGCGCGCGGCTGGCGCGTCACGTCGCTGGAGCGGCATGCTTCGGTGGCGCAGGAAGCGTCGGGCAATCCGGCCGGCGTGTTCCATCCCATGATTTCGCGCGACGACAGCATCGCCTCGCGCGTTACGCGTGCCGGCTTTCTGTATACGCTCAGGCGCTGGGCCGCGCTCGAACGGCTCGGTCACGCGCCGCTGCGCGGCGGTCAAGGCTTGTTGCAAATCGCCGCGGACGAAAATGAGGCCCGCTCGATCAGCGAAGCAATCGCTGCATTCGGTTATCCGGGTGACTACGTCACACCCGTCTCAGCAGCTGAAGCGCAGCGGCTCGCCGGCATGCCGCTCGCACGCGGCGGATGGTTCTTTCCACACGGTGGCTGGATCGACCCGGCGTCGCTGTGCGCGGCGCAGTGCGCCGCAGCCGGTCCGCTGCTTGAGCGCCGCTTCGGTGTGGACGTTGCGCGGATCGAGCGGTCCGGCGGTCAGTGGACTGTATTCGACACCTCGGGCGAGGCCATTGCGCGTGCGCCGGTGGTGATCGTCGCCAGCGCGCACGATGCCGCGCGCATCGCCGGTTTACAGCATGCGCCGACTCGCAGCATTCGCGGCCAACTCACTTTGCTGCCGCCCGGGGCCGTGCTGCCGCCGCTTCAGATGCCGGTGATCGGCGAGGGTTACGCCGTGCCGCTGGCCGACGGCGTCACGCTCACCGGCGCCACATATGAGCTCGACGACCCCGACACGTCGCTGCGCGCGGACGGCCACCTGGAAAACCTGGAACGCGTCGCGCAGATGCTGCCGGCCTTTGCAAACGTCGCGGATCCGGCTCGATCGACTGCGTTAACCGGACGCGTCGCGTTCCGCTGCGTTACCAGCGACCGCATGCCGATGATCGGCCAACTCGCCGACGAAGCTCAGGCCGCGCTCGACGCCCAGCGTCTGCGTGGCGCATGGCCGCTCGATCTGCCTCGCACAGACGGCCTCTATGGTGCTTTTGCGTATGGTTCGCGAGGTCTCGTCTGGGCGGCGCTCGGTGCGGAACTGATCGCCTCGCAACTTGAAGGCGAACCTTGGCCGCTCGAACGGGATCTGGCGGAAGACATCGACCCGGCGCGCTTCCTGTTGCGCGCACTGCGTCAGGGAGCGGTGAGTTAACCGCATACCCCGGCCAGCCTGCTCGCCGGATGAGTTATCCACTGAAAGTTGTGGATAACCAGGCGGTTTACCGGCGCAACAGGTGTGGAACCGTTGTGGACGTAAACGGGGTAACTCTGCCGTCGCGGAAAATCGCCAAAAGTTACCCTCGTATACGCGCCGCTCCCGCACATGCTGTGCATCCGGTTATGCCGTCGGCAAGGCGATGATTCAACTCGGTAAACAGGAGTTATCCACAGAAAACGAGGCACTTTGTTAACTGTTACTACGTATACATACAGTAAACCTGTAAACAGAAAGACCGTCGGTGAAGGAGAGCCTATTGGCGTAGCTCGGACCGTCCCAGAGCCACTGGAAAACTTCCTCGGCGGATGTCCCGAAAAGCACATCTGCAGCGTTCAAACTAGCCCTTTGACCGGCCGAATTCGCGCTCAAAACGGTCGGTTTTTCCTCATGCCTGTGAGATAACGTACGTTTTTACCGTTTTGCCTGCGTGTTCGCGCCTTTTCGGTCAAGGCTGAAAAAGCTATGGCACAATCGCCGTTCTTTTCCGCGTCGTGCCTTGTCTCTACAGCGGCACACGCAGCAAAAGGAACGGTGCCGCTCAATCAGAATCTGATTCAAAGTCGACGGCGCTCTTTCACCGTGCCGGTTGCTACGGCCGCACCCCGAATGCGTCAGGTTCCTTGCTGCCGCCGCGCATTCAGATCATCCGATCGTTGAAAAACTCGCAACGCTGGTCACGCGAAGCGATCGCGACAGTGAGCGCTTCATGTGCCCACCCGCTCGCCGGTGTTTGCGCCGGTTCGTGTCGCCTGCCGTTGCTGCTAAGGAGAACCCATCACGATGAATTCGGCGTTTTCATTTTTTCCAGCCTGGCCGCTTTCACCCGACGCCATTTTTTGGGCTGGTCTCGCATTGCTCGCTGCCGGCTTGTGCGGCGAGCTGTGCTACCGCGCGTGGCGTTTACCGCGCATTTCCGGCTATGCGGTTATTGGCCTGATCGCCGGTGCGGCCGGTTCCGGCGTGATCGACGCGGATTCCGCGAGCGCCGCGCGGCCGCTGCTCGATGTCGCGCTCGGTTTGCTGCTGTTCGAACTCGGCAGCCGGCTCGATTTGCGCTGGATTCGTCGCAATCCTTGGTTGATTTTGTCGAGCGTCGCCGAAGCTACGCTGACTTTCGCTCTCGTGTTGCCGGTCCTGCTGTTCCTGAACGTGCCGCTGATGGTGGCAACGGTGCTCGCCGCAATCGCCATGGCGACGTCGCCGGCCATGGTGATTCAGCTGAAAACCGAATTGCGCGCGGAAGGGCAGGTCACCCAGCGTCTGTTGACTTTGACCGCGCTGAACAGCATGTATGCCGTGGTGATCGAAAAGCTCGTGTCGAGCTGGCTGCATCAGGAGATGTACGGCAACGTATTCGCGACCATCCTGCAACCGCTTTATCTGCTGGTCGGCTCGCTGGTGCTCGCGTATCTGCTCGCACGTACCTGCACATTCTTTTATCGACGTTTGAACATGCAGGACGAGCACTCGTTCGTCGCGCTGTTCGGCCTCGTGCTGCTGGCCATCGCGATTGCGCATCTGTTCAAGCTGTCGACCATTCTTGCGCTGCTGGCCGCGGGCATCATCGTGAAGAATCATGAAGCACGTCCGCAGTTATGGCCGGAGCACTTCGGCACGGCCGGCTGGTTGTTGACCGTGATTCTGTTCGTGCTGACGTTGACCTCGTTCGAATGGAAAGACATCGCGCTCGGCGGCGTCGCGGCTCTGGGTCTGATTGTTGCGCGCCTTGTGGCGAAGCTGGTTGGTGTGCTGGCGTTCGCCAAGCCGAGCGGCTTGAACTGGAAGCAGGGGATGGCGCTCGGTCTGTCCTTATCGCCCATGTCGGCGCTCGCGTATCTGCTCGTCGACGACACCTACAACCTGTATCCGAACTTCGACCCGCAACTGCGCGCGATCGTGATGTGTTCTATTTTCGTGCTGCAGATTCTCGGGCCGTGGCTCGTCTATCGCAGCCTGGCGCTGGTCGCTGAGCGGCGCGAATAGCAAGCGCGAACTAACGAGCGCGTTGCGCTGCTCGAAGCTCGATGTTTGTACACGCTTTTTCCAACTTATATTCGATTCAAAAACGGCCGGGCATGTGACTCACACCCGGCCGACCTGACTCAGGGGACGCCATGTCACTCGAACCCTTCATCGATTCGAAACCGTTCACATTCGGTGTCGAACTCGAGATGCAGATCGTCAATACCCATGACTATGATCTGACCAAAGCCGGCTCGGATCTGCTGCGCCTCATCAAGGACGAAAAGATCCCCGGCAACATCACGCCGGAAATCACCGAAAGCATGATCGAGCTGTCGACCGGCATTTGCACGACACACGAGCAGGCCGTCACCGACTTGCGCAAAATTCGCGACACACTGGTTTCCGCGGCGGATCATTTGAACGTCGGCTTGTGCGGTGGCGGCACGCATGCGTTCCAGCAATGGAGCGAGCGGCAGATCGTCGATACGCCGCGGTTTCAGTACCTGTCCGAGTTGTACGGCTATCTCGCCAAGCAATTCACGGTGTTCGGCCAGCACGTGCATATCGGCTGCCCGGATCCGAACAGCGCGCTCTATCTGCTGCATTCGATGTCGCGCTTCATTCCGCATTTCATCGCGTTGTCCGCGTCTTCGCCGTTCGTGCAGGGTGTCGATACGGGTTTTCATTCGGCACGACTGAATTCCGTGTTCGCGTTCCCGCTGTCGGGCCGCGCGCCGTTCGTGCTGACGTGGGACAGCTTCGAGGAATATTTCTCGAAGATGGTCCACACCGGCGTCGTCAACAGCATGAAAGATTTCTACTGGGACATTCGTCCGAAGCCGGGTTTCGGCACGATCGAAGTTCGTGTGATGGACACGCCGTTGTCGGTGGATCGCGCCGCGGCGATTGCGTGCTACATCCAGACGCTGGCCCGGCATCTGTTGCTCGACAAACCGATTGCGCCGCAAGAAGACGATTACCTCGTCTACACGTTCAATCGTTTCGAAGCATGCCGCTTCGGTCTGGCCGGTACCTGCATCAATCCGCAGACGGGCGAGCGCAAGACGATTTCAGAAGACATTCTCGAAACATTGGACCTGATTGCTCCGCACGCCGAAGCGTTGGGTTCGGGCAATGCGCTTGCCGAAATCGGCGCGATTGCTCGCGGTCAGGTGAATGATGCAACCTGGTTACGCGGTGTGGTCGAACGGGAAAAGTCTTTGCATGAAGCGGTCAGGCAGCAGTGTTTGCAGTGGCGGGCTTGACCGAAGGCGGCATGGGCTGCGTGAAGTCGTAAGGAAACCCGCTTCGAGCGGGTTTTTTTTCAATAAATTATTTTCCAGCTCGGCGTGTCTTAGGTTTTTAGACCGTTAACGTATACAAACGTAGTAGTAGTTAACAAGCATTGCATCTGCCTGTGGACAACTGAATAATTCCCTGCAAAGTCAATGCGCTGCGTAAACCATAACTGAACTGGTCGAGAGCGCGTTGGCGTCGGTATACGAGGACAACTTTGTGACAGGCGGACCAGCTCGGGTGCTTATCAAGAATCGGCGCACAAGCTATCCCTGAGTTTTCCCCTGGTTATCCACAGCTTGTGTTGGATAAGTTAGCTGTACGATTCGCCGCTCTCGCATAGAATGTCGTTTTCGCGGCCTTGCCTTGCAAGGCGGTAAATTTTTGAGATAGTAGAAAACCGTCTTGCCGCAGTTGGGCGAGGCTACCCCACACAGGCTACGGGCGCGGTCGGCGGATAGTTCGCCGGCATCGTACGAAAGCTGTAAATGAACAATTGAAGATTATGAGCGAAGGCGTATACGGAGAACAGGCGACCGGGCGGGTGACCCACAGCCTATTGCGATTGAGCACGGCAATGCGGAGCCAGGCTTGGGAATGGGCGGAGGGCGCTGGCCTGACGCCGACCCAGGGCGAAATTCTGGTCTTGCTGATGCAACGCAAAGGCCCGATGCGTCTCGGCGAAATTGCCCGTGAAACGGCGCTCACCGCCGCGACGACCAGCGATGCAGTCAGCACGCTCGAAACCAAGGGGCTGGTCGAAAAGCGCCGTGCCCTCGACGACGGCCGTGCCCTCGCGGTCCGCCTGACGGCGCGTGGCCGTACGGCCGCGAAGCGCGCCGCGCAGTGGCCGGACTTCCTGGCCAAGGCGGTCGGCACGCTGCGCGACGACGAGCAGGCGGTGTTCTATCGCACGCTGCTCAAGACCGTTCATCAGCTGGAAGCGCAAGGCACGATTCCGCCGCACCGCATGTGCCTGAGCTGCACGCACTTCGAGCCGAGCAAGAACCCGAAGAAGACGCCGCATCATTGCGCGTTGCTCGACCTGAACATGTCGGATACGGATCTGCGCCTCGACTGCTCGGTGTATGAGATGGCCGACGTCGCCACCCAGAAGAAGACCTGGAAGATCTTCGCCCAATAAGGCGGCTTCTTCCGGGACAATCCGCTACACTGCCAAGCCGGCTTCGACGGGCGACGTTTGCCGCCCGTCAGCCGACTGGTGCCGCGTGGCGGCAAGTCTTTAGTCAACCTGAAGGTGGGACAGGCCGATGAATCGCGAAGTTCTGGCCATTCGCCACGTGCACTTCGAGGATCTGGGCAGTCTTGAGCTGGTGCTCGGCGAGCGCGGGCGCCCGGTCCGCTATCTCGACGTGGGCTTTGCCCGCATCGAAGCGCCGAATCCGGTTTCCGCATCGCTGATGGTGGTGCTCGGCGGTCCGATCAGCGCAACCGACGACGCGCTTTATCCGACGCTCGTGCCGTTGCTGTCCATGATCGAGAAACGCATCGCTGCGGGTTTGCCGACTCTCGGCATCTGCCTCGGCGCTCAGTTGATCGCGCGCGCCCTTGGCGCTCGCGTCTATCCCGCAAGTCAAACCGAACTCGGCTGGTCCTCGCTGACGCTAACCGACGCCGGCCGCGCTTCGCCGGTCCGCCATCTGGATGGCGCGCACACTTCCATGCTGCATTGGCATGGCGACACCTTCGATCTGCCTGACAACGCAACGCGTCTTGCGTCCACGCCGGCTTGCGAAAACCAGGCGTTCGCCTGGGGCAATCATGTGCTGGGTCTGCAATGTCATCCGGAGATTCGTACCGATCGCTTCGAGCCCTGGCTGATCGGCAACGCCGGAGAGCTGGTTGGCCACGGCATCGACGCGCGCCAGTTGCGGGCCGAGACCGCGAAGTTCGGTCCTGCGCTCGAAGCCGCCGCGCGACGGATGTTCGGCGAATGGCTCGATCAGGTCGAGGCGACACCGTAAAGGCCTGAAAAGTGCCAAGCCAGCACTAAATCACTTGCGGTGCTATGCTCGATCGCTCTCGGGTTTCTACTGGGCGTAATCCATGAGCGCGCTTTTTTCTCCGCTCACGCTGCGTAGCGTGACGCTTCCCAATCGTATCGTCGTGTCCCCGATGTGCCAGTATTCCGCCGACCGTGGCGAGGCAACCGCGTGGCACATGATCCATCTCGGCAGCATGGCGTTGTCCGGTGCCGGCATGCTGTGCATCGAGGCGACCTCGGTCGAGCCGGACGGCCGCATTACACCAGGCGATCTCGGCCTGTGGGACGATGTGACCGAAGCCGCGCTCGTGCCTGTGCTGGCCGCGATCCGCAAGCATTCGCACATCAAGGTCACGATGCAGTTGTCGCACGCCGGGCGCAAGGCGTCGAGCCACGCGCCGTGGGAAGGCGGCCAGCTGATTCCGGTGTCGCAAGGCGGATGGCTGCCGCACGCGCCGTCCGCGTTGCCGCACAAGGCCGGCGAAGAGCCGCCGCTGGCGCTCGACACGTCTGGGTTGAACCGTATCCGCGAAGCATTCGCGGCGTCGGCTCGCCGTGCCGCGCGGCTTGGTGTCGACGGACTGGAAGTGCATGCTGCGCACGGCTATCTGCTGCATCAATTCCTCTCGCCGATCGCCAATCAGCGCGACGACGACTACGGCGGCTCGCTTGAAAACCGCATGCGCTTTCCGCTTGAAATCTTCGATATCGTGCGCGCTGCCTTTCCCGCCGACAAACCGGTCGGCGTGCGTGTCTCCGCGACCGACTGGGTCGAAGGCGGCTGGACGCTCGAAGACACGATCGCGTTCGCGCAGGAGCTGAAAAAGCGCGGCTGCGACTGGATTGACGTGTCCTCCGGCGGTGTCTCGCCGTTGCAGAAGATTCCGCTTGAACCGGGTTATCAGATCCCGTTTGCCAAGGCGGTCAAGGAAGCCACCGGCCTCACGACCATCGGCGTGGGCCTCATCACCGACCCGTTGCATGCCGAGCAACTGATCGAAGCCGGCGACGCCGATCTGATCGCGCTGGCCCGCGCGCTGCTGTACAACCCGCGTTGGCCGTGGCACGCCGCGGCGCAGCTCGGCGCGACGGTCGAAGCGCCGCCGCAGTATTGGCGTTCGCAACCGCGCGAGCAAAAGGCATTGTTCGGCGACATTTCGTTCGGACAACGGTGAAGTTGGCAAGCCGGCGTCAGCGCGCGTCTTTTTGACGGTTGAACGAAGCCGTCTTCACCGTGTAGGATGCCGGTTGTGGCGCACGTGCGTCGCAGGTCGACGCGGCGCTCGCAAGGCGCCGCGTTTGCTATCCGCGTCAGAAAAAAGCAGCGCGCGAGACGCGGGCATTTTCGACGGCTGCCAAACTTCACCCCCAGTTCTTCACAAGGATTCATTCAATGAGTTCACGCAGGATCGCCGTGCGCCGTTCGGGTGTGCACGGCAAAGGCGTGTTTGCCCTCGAACCGATTGCGGCCGGCGAGCGCCTGATCGAATACAAAGGCGAGCGGATCTCTTGGAAAGAAGCATTGCGCCGGCATCCGCATAATCCGGCCGAACCGAATCACACGTTCTATTTCGCGCTCGACAGCGGCAAGGTCATCGACGGCAAAGTGGACGGCAATAGCGCGCGCTGGATCAACCATTCCTGCGCGCCGAACTGCGAAGCCGAAGAAATCGACGGTCACGTGTACGTGCACGCGTTGCGCGATATCGCGGAAGGCGAAGAACTCTTTTACGATTACGGCCTCGTGATCGACGCGCGTCAGACCAAGAAGCTCAAGAAGGAATATGAATGCCGTTGCGGCGCGCGTAAGTGCCGCGGCACGATGCTGGCGCCGCCGGAGAAGGAGAAGGGTGCGGGCAAGTCCCAGAAGTCGGCCGGCAAAGGCAAGACTTCAGCGAAGAAAGCGAAGAAGAAATGATCTGCGGGCTGTCTGAATCGATCACGTTGGCGATCGACTCAGACGCCCGTCGAGCTGTCCAGACAGTCAGATATCCACCGGCGCCGAGTGCGCCGATTTTTTTGCCGGGCGCCTCGGTTCAACGGTTTCCACGTCGCTCTCCACGCTGATCGGCACGAGCGGAATACGCACGATGAAACGTGCGCCGCCTTCCGGGGCGTCCTCGTAATGCACGCTGCCGTGATGCAGCACCATGATGTCGTGGACGATCGCAAGGCCGAGACCGGCGCCGCCATCCACGCCGGCGTCGCTCTGACCGTCGCCGCGGAAGAACCGCTTGAAGAGATCGGCCTGCTGGTTGTGCGGCACGCCCGGCCCGTTGTCTTCGACGATGATCTCCGCCATGCGTACTTCGTCGATCGCCGTTTGAGAGACCGTCACGGTGATGCGGCCGCCATCGAAGCGCGACGGCGGCACATATTTGAGCGCGTTATCGAGCAGATTGGCGATCACCTCGTGCAGCAGCACGGGATTGCCGCGCGCCATCAGCGGATGGCCGTTGCTGGGGTCGTCCAGACGCTGGAAACCGAGGTCGACGTGGAACGTCAACGCACGCGGCACCCATTCGGCGCCCGTGTCGAACGCGAGCGCGGCCATGTCCACGTTGACGAAGCGAGCCGCCTGTTCGCCCGGCTCGGCGCGTGCGAGCGAGAGCAGTTGGTTGGACAGCCGCACCGCGCGATCCGCCGCGGCACGCAGTTCACGCACGGCGGCCAGGGTTTGCTGTGGATCGCGCGCGACCGCTGCCTGTTCCGCATGCAACTTGACGGCGGTGAGTGGCGTGCGCAGTTGATGCGCGGCGTCGGCGATAAATTTGCGCTGACCGTCGAGCGCCGTTTTCAGGCGACCGAGCAGCGCGTTCAGCGCGCCAGTGAGCGGGCGAATTTCCACCGGTACATAGGTTTCGTCGACCGGTTCGAGCGACGTGTGAGTTTGCCGGTTCAGCGAATCGGCGAGATCGGTGAGCGGATTGAGCTGCTGGTTCACCACGCGCCACACGATCACCCATCCCGCCAGCAGCAGCAACAGCAGCGGCATCATGATCGCAACGAGAAACTCGGCGGCGATGCGAAACCGGTGATGCACCGGCTGACCGACTTCGACGACGATCGGATTGCCTGTTGGCTGATCGACCCGGACCTGCGCCACTCGCACTGTCACGCCTTGATGCTGCGTTTCGAATACGTACGCGTAATGCATGCGCCGCACGCTCGTGCCTTGCAGCGGAAGATTGTGATCACCGGCAATTTCGGTTTCGCCCGTGCTGATCCGGTAGACGAGGTGTTCGACGGGGTCCGAGAACATGGCCTGCGCGAGCGGCGGCACCGTGATGCGCGCATTCGGGCCGGCAATCTGTATCTGTTTGGAGATGGCGGTGGCGAGATCGGCGAGCGAACGGTCGACCACGTGCTGCGTGTACTGCCACGCCAGCCAGTAAGCGATCAGGCCGCTCATGAGCGCGAGCAGCGAAAGGGGAGCAGCGAGGCGCCGCAGCAGCGTGCGGCGCAGACTATTGGCGGCCGGCTGAGGCATGTTCGAACGCGCGGGAAAGGAGCAACGGCGCAAGCACCGCGAAATGTCGCCGGATGCCGGCGAAGTGCGCACCGGGTGCGCGGCGCCGGCCCGGCGCCGTCAGGCCGCAGCAAAGCGTGCGGCCTTCTTGACGATTATGCGGCCTGACGGATTTCCTGCAACAGATAACCGAAGCCGCGCACCGTGACGATCTCGACACGGCAGCTTTCGAGCTTTTTACGCACCCGGTGCACGTAGACCTCGATCGCGGTGTCGCCGAGATCGCCGCCGAAATGCGTCAGATGGTCTTGCAGTTGCGCCTTGCTGACCACGCGGCCATGACGCAGCAGCAGCATTTCGAGCACCGCGAATTCACGCGGCGAGAGTTCGAGCGGCTTGTCGTCGTTGAAAATGCGGCGATCGACGCCCGACAGGCGCACACCGCCCAGCGACACTTCCGGACGCGGCATGTCGCCGTGCGGACCGCTGCGGCGCATCACCGCACGGATGCGCGCTTCGAGTTCGGTGGGCTCGAACGGCTTCAGCATGTAGTCGTCGGCGCCGGAATTCAGGCCTTGCACGCGGTCGTTCAGCTCGTCGCGCGCGGTGAGGATGATCACCGGCGTGTGACGATTGCTCTGACGGAAGCGCGAGAGCAGCGTCATGCCGTCGATGCCGGGCAGACCCAGATCGAGGATCACCAGCTCATGGCGATTTTGCGTGAGGGCCTGCTCGGCGAAAATGCCGTCGTGGACCATGTCGACGGTGAAGCCGGCTTGTTCGAGACTGCTTTGGATGCCGCGTGCGATGGGGCGGTCATCTTCGATCAGAAGGAGTCGCATGGATTTCGCTCAAGTACAATGGGTTAGGCGTTTGGGCAAGCGGTTCGCCAGGGCGCCTGCTGCACAGGCAGCGTGCGGCGTGGCCGTACCGAACTGGCACGAAGCGGCCACGAAGCAGGCATTGAGCGGCCTCGAAACGCCAACCGGGCGCTTCTCAACCTTGTCACATCGCACCAGTCTCCCGAAGGGCCAGGAAAACTTTCGACCACCCGGCGTTTCCTGAGAGCAATCACGAAGTCATGTCCGAGATCAGCATTCACGAACTGGAAGCCGCGATCAACTTCTGGCGCGCCCGCTCACCTTCGAGCGGCGACGAACTCGTTCTGTGCAAGGAGGCAAGCGCGCTCTCCAAGCCGTATGCGCTGATGATTGTACAGCGTCAGCACACGCTATCACCGGATCGTTTAGACGGGATTGCCAGGCAAGCGTGGGATTCTTACGTGCACCTTAAGAATAGCCTGTAGAACTGAAGGTTTGGACAAGGGATTACCTGCAATGCCCTTTCATTGCTGCCGAACTACCCGATGTTCGACGCATCAACACGCCTGAGACGCATTAGTTCGTCTGTATTACGCGGTAATACTGTCGATAAACGTCGCCAGTTTGATGTCGCGCTCGGTCAGGCCGCCGGCGTCATGCGTGGACAGCGTGATCTCCACCTTGTTGTAGACGTTGAACCATTCCGGGTGGTGATCCATTTCCTGCGCCTTGATCGCCACGCGCGTCATGAAGCCGAATGCTTCGTTGAAGTCGGCGAATTTGAACTGGCGCTGGATCGCGTCGCGGTCTGCCACGGCTTGCCAACCGTGCAAGCCGGCGAGCTGCGTAGCGCGTTGTTCGGAGGTCAGTTTCTGAATCATGGTGCTACCTCGTTGGATCTGGACAGGCACGCCGGCGGGCGGGCGCATCCCTATTTTTTCACGGATGACGTCTGCCCGCAGTCGGCCTTGATTTTCAGATATCACCGTCGGCCAGCCAGCCTTCCTGCGAGCCGCGCGTGATGACGCGATCGTGCTCGAGCACGTCGCCCGCAGCGAGCGCCGGTTCGGCGACGAGCTTTGCCAGCAGTGGCGCGAAATCGGTTTGCGCCACCTTGAATAACTGCGCGAAGTCGTCGATCACGAAGTAGGTTTTCTGGAACGTGTCGATGCGGTAGCGCGTTCGCATCACGCGTTCGAGACCGAAGCCGAGACGGTTCGGCGCGGCGCTCTGCTGGCTGTAGAGCGTTTCGCCCTTGCTCGACACGATGCCCGCGCCATAGATCTTCACGCCGTTCGGACTCGCCGCGTCGCGGATCAGCCCGAACTCCACTGTGTACCAATAGAGACGCGCGAGTAGCGGCAGCGCACCGGCGTCATGGGCAGCGAGCGCGGCGCGGCCGTATGCGTGCATGTAGTCCGCGAATACGGGGTTGATCAGCAGCGGCACGTGGCCGAACAGATCGTGAAAACAGTCTGGTTCCTGCAGATAGTCGAGCTGATCCGGCCGGCGCATCCACCACGTCACGGGAAAGCGGCGATTCGCCAGATGCTCGAAGAACACTTGGTCCGGCACGAGGCCCGGCACGGCGACGATCTCCCAGCCCGTAGCGGGGGCGAGCTTCGCGTTGATTTCGTCGAACGAGGGCACGCGGTCGGGCGGCATGCCGATGGTGTCGATGCCCGCCAGAAACTCGTCGCAGACGCGCCCTTTGAGCAGCGCGGTCTGGCGCGCGTAAAGCTGTTGCCATACCGCGTGGTCGACGGCGCCATAGCGCTCGGTTGGTTGATCGATCGTGAAATCAGCGCGGGTTTCGAGGCCGGCGTGGAATTGCTCTTTCAGTTTGGCGGTGTTGGCGGTGGACATGATGCTGCGCTCTACAGCGATGGCTGGTGTGTATCGGAAATGCAAGTGTAGAGCGGCAGGAGTGCGGACTGGGCGCAATAGAGGCAATTTACGGACTAGTTATGCAATAATCCTGCATCAATAAGCCTTTCAATGCGGATATTCGACATGTTGGAACTGGATCACTTCGATCTCGCGCTGCTGGACGTGCTTCAACGCTTCGGCCGTGCAACGCATCAGCAATTAGCGGAACAGGTTCCGCTGTCGCCGTCGCAGATCGGACGGCGTTTGCAGCGGCTGGAACAGGTGGGGGTGGTGGACGGCTATCGCGTCGTGCTCCGGCCGGAAAAACTCGGACTCGGCGTCACCGCGTTTACCAGTCTGAAATTGAAGCACCACGGCGATTCGATCATCGAGCAGTTTCAGCAGCAGATCGATGTGCTGCCTGAAGTGCTGGAATGTCATGCCGTGGTGGGCGACGCCGACTATCTGTTGCGCATCGTCGCGCCCGATCTGAATTATCTGTCGACGTTCGTGATGAAGAAGCTGATGCGTGTGCCGGGCGTCGACAGCGTACGCTCGAATATCGTGCTCACCACGTTCAAGCGCAACGGCCCGTTGCCGCTGGGGCATCTGTCGCCAGGAACAGCCGCACCTTGATGCGGCCCCGGTCGCGCTGACGCCGCCGCCCGCGACCCTGGATTGCGTCAGTCTTATGCCGCTTGCTTCGGCTCGCTGTCCGGGCTCAGCAAATCGACGTAGGCCACGGCCACCAGATCCGATTCCGGCACGCCGAGTGTGGCGAACATCGCATGCGCTTCGGCGTGGCCGCCTTCTTCGTCGTCGTCCTGGGCGAGCAGCACTTCGAGTTCGATAAAGTCGCCTAGACCGTCCACCCGATCCAGATGGATCCGCGTACGCCCGGTCAGATACACATGCCGTTCCTTGGTGACGATGCCGCGCGTGGTCAGCGCGGTGGCGAGCAACGCGTGCATGGCCTCCGGATTGGTCACCGGGCTGCGCGTGTAATACGACGCCTTCGGACCGTCGCGGTCGTCGCGCTGATAAAAGATCAGCTCGGCCGGCGTGCCGTCGTCGAACTGGCGCAGCTTCAGACGGCCGCGCGGCACGTCGTAGAAAAAATCCTGCTGGCGGAAGATCAGCGGTGCGTCCGGCGCGAGCTGCGCCGCGCGTTCGCGGAGTTGCTCGAAATGCTGGGCGCGGGCTTTGATTTCAATGTTGCGTGCCATGTCAGGTTCCTGTTGAAGGATGGATTGGTCGGCGGCTTCCGGTGTTGCCGGGGCGAAGCTGCCGGGAAGGACAAATCGGGTGGAACGGGAAAGGATGCAGAGCCGGCGCGTGAGCGCGAACCCTCAATCTAACAAAAACTGCGTGACGGTGTGGTTTCAGGCGCGGGGCAAGTGGCCGCGGTCGCTGGGTAAGCAGATCGCGCAGATTACCTTTTGCGATATGGTCACACGGGCTGCGGCTGTCATGAGAGCGCCTCATATCGCGCACTCGGCGGCGCTGTCGGAGCCATCACGCAAAAACCATTCGCGCGATCCTCAAGTCGCCCACTGCTGTTCGATCAGCTTCAACGCCGCGGCAATCGCCGGTTCCTCCTTGCGCTGCGCGAGCGTGATAAAGCTGAGCTGAGTCGGCACGGTAACACCTTCGACGATGGTCAACGCATGCGCATGCGCTTCTGCGATCGCGGTGGCGTCGCGCGCGAGCGTGAGACCGACGCCCGATTTGACCAGATCGAGCATCGATGGCTCCTGGTCCACTTCCGCCACCTTGACCGGCTTCACACCGGCTTCGTCGAAGCAGCGCGTCAACAGCCGGTTATGTGCCGACGCGGGCGGCGTCCAGATCCACGGCAGCGCCGCGAGCGAACGCCAGTCGCGCGCGCCCTTCACGCGGTCTTTCCAGCCGGCCGGCGCGAGCACGCGGTACTGGAAGTGAGTCAGCGTGAGCGCGTAAAAAGCTGGGCCGTCGCGCGGTTCGTCTTCGGACGGCAAGCCGATGTAGTAGCCGACATCCAGTTCGCCCGCGCGAACCTGCTCCAGCACCCAGCCCGACATGCCGTGGCGCAAAGCCGTCTCGATGTGCGGCCAGCTTTCCACGAGCTGTTTGAGAAAGCCGCCCAGGCGCAGAAACGCCGGGTCGAGGATGGTGCCGATCCGCAGTCGTCCACGTACTTCGTGACGCAGCGATTGCGCCGCCCGCTGCACGTCGTTCGCCGCGCCGAGCGCGCGTTCGGCGTGAGGCAGCAGCGCTTGTCCGTCGCGCGTGAGCGAGAGCCCGTGCGAGGTCCGCGTGAACAGCGTGACGCCGAGCGTCTCCTGCAAATGCTTGATTTGCAGGCTGACGGCAGGTTGGGTCAGGTGCAGTTGCACGGCGGCACGCGTGAGGTTGCCCTCGCGAGCCACGGTGACGAACGCCCGGAGCAGAGTCAGATCCATATCCTGATATTAGCGCGCCTTATAGCGCAGTTGAGCATTACTCATTGGATTTCCCGGCCCGAAGCGCCGTACGCTTCACCTTCAGCACGCCTTTATCACGCCCGGGGCACGCCGGAGCGGAAGACTTCACAGGAAAGAGGACACCATGAGCGAGACATATCAGGACGAAACCCAACGCAGCGCGACCAGCGCCCGCGCGCTGACCCATTTCATCAACGGCAAGACGTTCGAGGGCACGAGCGGCCGTTTCGGCGACGTCTTCAATCCCGCGCAAGGCAGCGTGAGCGCGCGCGTGCCGCTGGCGAGCGTCGCCGAGGTCGATGCGGCCGTCGCCGCCGCCAAGGCCGCGTTTCCCGCGTGGAGTGAAACCGCGCCGATCAAGCGCGCGCGAGTCCTGTTCAAGTTCAAGGAACTGCTCGACCGTCACCACGACGAACTCGCGGAACTGATCACGCGCGAGCACGGCAAGGTGTTTTCGGATGCGAAGGGCGAGGTAATGCGCGGCATCGAGATCGTCGAGTTCGCGTGCGGCATTCCGAATCTGTTGAAGACCGACTTCACCGATCAGATCGGCGGCGGCATTGACAATTGGAATTTGCGTCAGCCGCTCGGCGTGGTCGCAGGCATTACGCCGTTTAACTTCCCGATGATGGTGCCGTGCTGGATGTTCCCCGTAGCGATTGCATGCGGCAACACGTTCGTGCTGAAGCCATCTGAGCGCGATCCGTCCTGTTCGAATCGTCTCGCGGAATTGCTGAAGGAAGCCGGCTTGCCGGACGGCGTCTTCAACGTGGTGCACGGCGATAAGGTCGCTGTCGATGCATTGCTCGTGCATCCGGAAGTCAGCGCATTGTCGTTTGTCGGTTCGACGCCGATTGCCGAATACATCTACACGGAAGGCACGAAGCACGGCAAGCGCGTGCAGGCATTGGGCGGAGCGAAGAATCATCTGGTGGTGATGCCGGACGCGGATCTCGACCAGGCGGTGGATGCCTTGATCGGCGCGGCGTACGGTTCGGCGGGCGAGCGTTGCATGGCGATTTCGGTGGCGGTGGCAGTGGGTCATATCGCCGACGAACTGATCGAGCGACTCACGCCGCGTGTGAAGAGTTTGAAGATTCTCAACGGCATGGAATCAGATGCCGAGATGGGGCCGCTGGTGACCGCGGTACATCGCGAGAAAGTGGTCGGCTATATCGATTCGGGCGTCGAGGCGGGCGCGAAGCTGGTGGTCGATGGGCGCGGCCATCAGGTCAGTGGCCATGAGAAGGGCTTCTTTCTCGGCGGCACCTTGTTCGACAATGTCTCGACCGACATGAAGATTTATCGCGAAGAGATTTTCGGACCCGTGCTCTGCGTAGTGCGCGTGCCGGATTTTGCGTCAGCGGTGGAACTGATCAACGCCAACGAGTTTGCTAACGGCGTGTCGCTGTTTACGTCCGATGGCGGCGTTGCTCGCGCTTTCTCGCGGCAGATTCAGATCGGCATGGTGGGCATCAACGTGCCGATTCCCGTGCCGATGGCGTGGCATTCGTTTGGCGGCTGGAAGAAGTCGCTGTTCGGCGATCATCACGCGTATGGTGAGGAGGGCGTACGGTTCTATACGCGCTACAAGAGCATCATGCAGCGCTGGCCCGACAGTATCGCCAAGGGTGCTGAATTCACGATGCCAGTGGCCAAGTAGTGTGAAAGTCAGGCGGTTGCCTTCGGCAGGCGGCGCTCCTCGTCGCATGTCGAAGGCAGAAAAAACAAATAGAGCCTAACGCCGCAGTCGCATGACAACCATGCGACTGATCGGCAAAAAAGCTTAGGAGACTGAATAATGAGCTATACCGACACGACGCACGCAACCCGGCGCCTCGAAGGCGAATTCGACTACATCATCGTGGGCGCGGGGACAGCGGGTTGTGTGCTGGCCAATCGCCTGACCCAGGATCCCGACGTGCAGGTATTGCTGCTTGAAGCCGGCGGCAAGGACGACTACCACTGGATTCACGTGCCGGTCGGCTACCTCTATTGCATCGGCAATCCGCGCACGGACTGGCTCTATAAAACGCAGGCGGAAGCGGGCCTCAATGGCCGCGCGCTGTCGTATCCGCGTGGACGCGTTTTGGGCGGCAGTTCTTCCATCAACGGCATGATCTACATGCGCGGTCAGCGCGAAGATTACGATGAATGGGCGCGCGTCACGAACGACGCATCCTGGTCATGGAACTCAGTGTTGCCGGTCTTCAAACGCAGCGAAGATCACCATGCCGGCGCCAGCGAATCGCACGGCGCGGGCGGACCATGGCGAGTCGAAAAACAGCGGTTGAAATGGAAAATTCTCGAAGAGTTTTCACGCGCCGCGCAAGAGACCGGCATTCCCGCCACCGACGATTTCAACCGCGGCGACAACACCGGTGTCGGCTATTTCGACGTGAATCAGAAACGCGGCATTCGCTGGAACGCATCGAAGGCGTTTTTGCGTCCCGCACTCAAGCGGCCGAATCTCACCGTGATCACCGGCGCGTACACGCAACGCGTCGTGTTCGAAGGGCGCCGTTGCACAGGCGTCGAATATCGCGGCGACAACACGGACTATCTGGCCAAGGCGCGTTGCGAAGTGATCCTCAGTTCAGGCGCGGTGAATTCACCGCAATTGCTGGAACTCTCCGGCATCGGCAATGGCGCGCGTCTGCAGAATCTGGGTATCGAGGTCGTCGACGATCTGCGTGGCGTGGGCGAGAATCTGCAGGATCATTTGCAGTTGCGCATGGCCTATAAAGTCGACGGCGTGCGCACGCTCAATACAGCGTCCGCGCATTGGTGGGGCAAGTTGCTGATCGGCATGCAGTACGCGTTTTTTCAAAGCGGCCCGATGTCGATGTCGCCGTCGCAACTTGGCGCGTTCGCCAAATCCGATCCGGGCGATCGCTCGCTCACGCGGCCCGACCTCGAATATCACGTCCAGCCGCTTTCGCTCGATCGCTTCGGCGAACCGCTGCATCGGTTCAATGCGTTCACGGCGTCGGTGTGCCAGTTGCGGCCCACTTCGCGCGGCAGCATTCACATCGAATCCGCTGATGCTTCAGCGCCGCCCTTGATCGCACCGAACTATCTCTCCACCGACTACGACCGGCACGTTGCCGCCAACGCGCTGCGTCTCACGCGCCGCATCGCGGCGGCGCCCGCGCTCGCACGTTACCGGCCGCAGGAGATTTTGCCGGGCATTCAGTACCAGACCGAAGAGGAGTTGCAGCAAGCTGCCGGCGCGGTCGGCACGACCATCTTCCATCCAGTCGGCACCTGCCGCATGGGGACGACCGACGACCCCGGCGCCGTCGTCGACAACCGGCTACGGGTTATCGGTGTTGACGGACTGCGCGTGGTCGATGCATCTGTCATGCCGACCATCACCTCGGGCAATACCAATTCGCCCACGCTGATGATCGCCGAGCGCGCCAGCGACATGATCCGTGAAGATCGCCGTGCGCGTGTGGGCGGCAGCTTCGCGGCACAAACTTGCGCGACGCGGTCCATGTCCGCGGTGTGACAGACTAGATTGAGCACGAGCCGCATGAGATGCCCGTCCGACCTGCGCGGCGGGCATCTCGCACGTATGCGGCTCGCTCGGAGCCGGCGTCATCCACTTACACTAAGTGCAAATCCCAATGAATGCGCTGCATCATTGGCGCGACAATGGCAGCCATGCTGCGTGCCGCCCCATGGATTACCGTCCGGATTGGTGCAGTACGCCAACGAGCGGCACGGGGTGCCGCCGTCATAAAAAGTCGCGCAGCGGTTCGCGCGGAAGATCGTAATGCTTCGCCTTACTCCGTATGGAAGGGAACATGATTCTCGGCGATACGATTCTCGAAACGCGCGGCCTCACCCGTGAGTTCAAAGGCTTCATCGCCGTGAACGGTGTGAACCTGCGCGTGCGCCGTGGCTCAATCCATGCGCTCATCGGCCCGAATGGGGCAGGCAAGACCACCTGTTTCAATCTGCTCACCAAATTTCTGGAACCCACTGCGGGCCAGATCGTTTTCAACGGCATCGACATCACGGGCGAACGCCCGGCGCAAATCGCGCGGCGCGGCATTATCCGTTCGTTCCAGATTTCCGCGGTGTTTCCGCATCTGACAGCATTGCAGAATGTGCGCATCGGTTTGCAGCGCCAGCTCGGCACGGCATTTCATTTCTGGAAGAGCGAACGCACGCTGCGCCAACTTGATGATCGCGCAATGGATTTGCTCACCCAGGTCGGACTGACCGATTTCGCCGACGTGTTGACGGTCGAACTTTCCTACGGCCGCAAACGCGCGTTGGAAATTGCCACCACGCTCGCCATGGAACCGGAGCTCATGTTGCTCGACGAGCCGACGCAAGGCATGGGCCATGAAGACGTCGATCGCGTGACGGCGTTGATCAAAAAAGTATCGAGCGGCCGCACCATTCTGATGGTCGAGCACAACATGAATGTGATCGCCGGCATCTCCGACACGATTACGGTGCTGCAACGAGGCGAAGTACTCGCCGAAGGCAGCTACGCCGAAGTGTCGAAGAATCCGCTCGTGATGCAAGCCTATATGGGCAGCGCCGACGCGGCGCTCGCCGGAGCCCACGCATGAATACGATTGCCGAGCGTGAAAGCCTCGACGTAAGCGGAACGGAGAACGCCGTTCCCGCGCTGGACATCAAGGGTTTGCAGGCGTGGTATGGGGAGTCCCATATTCTCCATGGGTTCGATCTGACGGTGAACCGCGGCGAGGTCGTCACGCTGCTGGGCCGCAACGGCGCGGGACGCACGACCACGCTGCGCGCCATCATGGGCCTGACCGGGCGGCGCACCGGTTCGATCCGCATTGGCGGACGCGAAACCATCAATCTGCCCACGCATCGCATCGCGCATTGCGGCGTGGGCTACTGCCCGGAAGAACGGGGTATCTTTTCGAGCCTCTCGTGCGAGGAAAACCTGCTGCTGCCGCCGCCCATCGGCGACAAGGCGCACATGATGTCGCTCGAAGAAATCTATTCGATGTTCCCGAATCTGCAGGAGCGCCGCGCGAGCCAGGGCACGCGGCTATCCGGCGGTGAACAGCAGATGCTGGCCGTGGCGCGCATTCTGCGCACCGGCGCGAGTCTGCTGCTGCTCGACGAGATATCGGAAGGGCTCGCGCCTGTCATCGTGCAGGCGCTGGCGCGCATGATCATGACACTCAAGGCGCGGGGCTATACCGTCGTGATGGTCGAACAGAATTTTCGTTTTGCCGCGCCGCTGGCGGACCGCTTCTATGTGATGGAGCACGGCGCGATTGTCGAGCACTTCGGGGCGAGTGAACTCGAAAGCAAGATGCCGGTCCTGCACGATCTACTGGGCGTATAAAAACGCCCGATTGCCTCTGATAACCACAAGCGAAGAAACCAGGAGACAGGAATGAAAAAGAACCCACTCGCGCGGCTTGCCACACTTTGTTTCGCGGTCGCCGCCGGCGCCGCATTGACGATGGGCAGCGCGCAAGCGGCTGACGACGCGGTGAAGATCGGTTTCATCACCGACATGTCCGGTCTGTATGCGGACATCGACGGGCAGGGCGGACTCGAAGCGATCCGCATGGCGGTGGCGGATTTCGGCGGCAAGGTCAACGGCAAGCCGATCACCGTGGTGTATGCGGACCACCAGAACAAGGCGGACATCGCGGCGTCGCGCGCGCGTGAATGGTTCGACCGCGACGGCGTCGACCTGCTGATCGGCGGCACGAATTCGGCAACGGGTCTGTCGATGAACACCGTGGCCGGCGAAAAGAAGAAGGTGTACATCAGCATCGGCGCGGGCGCGGACACGCTGACCAATGAGCAATGCACGCCGTACACGATCCATTATGCGTACGACACCACGGCGCTCGCCAAAGGCACGGGCTCGGCGGTGACGAAGCAGGGTGGCAAGACGTGGTACTTCCTGACGGCCGACTATGCCTTCGGCAAGGCGCTCGAGAAGAACACGTCGGACGTGGTGAAAGCGAACGGCGGCCAGGTGCTAGGCACGGTGCGCCATCCGCTGTCGGCGTCGGACTTCTCGTCGTTCCTGTTGCAGGCGCAAGCGTCGAAGGCGCAGATTCTCGGCCTCGCCAACGCGGGCGGCGACACGATCAACTCGATCAAGGCGGCCAAGGAGTTCGGCATTACCAAGACGATGAAGCTCGCCGCGCTGCTGATGTTCATCGACGACGTGCACAGCCTTGGTCTGGAGACCACGCAAGGCCTCGTACTGACGGACAGCTGGTACTGGAACAAGGACGCCACCACGCGCAAGTGGGCGCAGCGCTATTTCGACAAGATGAGGAAGATGCCGTCGAGCCTGCAGGCCGCCGACTACTCGGCGACCATGACCTATCTGAACGCGGTGAAGGCGGTGGGTTCGACCGACTCCGACAAGGTGATGGCGCAGCTGAAAAAGACCAAGATCGACGACTTCTATGCGAAGGGCTACATCCGTCAGGACGGCAGCATGATCCACGACATGTACCTGATGCAGGTCAAGACGCCGGCCGAGTCCAAAGAGCCGTGGGACTACTACAAGATCACGGCGACGATCCCCGGCGAGCAGGCGTTCACGACCAAGGCCGAAACGCGCTGCGCGTTGTGGAAATAATCGCTGGTTCGTAACCAGATAGCCGTCTGTCTGCTTGTCCTGACGGGCGATGCGTGGTGCCATGATGGTACACAGGCTGACGGCGAAGCGTTTCACATGCCGCGCGCGATCGGCGTTGTTTGCCGCTGATCGCGCGCCGGCCGGATCGTGCGTGACCGATCTCACCTTGGCGATGGGTTAAGGCTTCAATGGAAATCTTTGGCGTTCCGCTACCGGCGATGCTGAGCCAGCTGTTGCTCGGGCTCGTGAACGGCTCGTTCTACGCAATTCTGAGCCTCGGGCTGGCGGTGATCTTCGGCTTGCTCAACGTGATCAATTTCGCGCACGGCGCGTTGTTCATGCTGGGCGCCATGCTCGCGTGGATGGGCTTTTCGTATTTCGGCCTGCCGTACTGGGTGATGCTGGTGCTGGCACCGCTGGTCGTCGGGTTGTTCGGCATCGCGATCGAACGCTCGATGCTGCGCTGGCTCTACAAGCTCGACCATCTGTACGGGCTCTTGCTGACCTTTGGGCTCACGCTCGTGGTGGAGGGCGTGTTCCGCTCCATCTACGGTTCGTCCGGCCAGCCGTACGACGTGCCGTCGGCGCTTTCCGGCGCAACCAATCTCGGCTTCATGTTCCTGCCGAACTATCGCGCGTGGGTGGTGGTGGCCTCGTTGGCGGTGTGCTTCGCGACCTGGTTCGTGATCGAGAAGACGCGTCTCGGCGCCTATCTGCGCGCCGGTACGGAAAACCCGAAACTGGTCGAAGCGTTCGGCATCAACGTGCCGCTGATGATCACGCTCACCTACGGCTTCGGCGTTGCGCTGGCGGCGTTTGCCGGCGTGCTCGCCGCACCGGTGATTCAGGTCTCGCCGCTGATGGGCCAGCCGATGATCATCACCGTGTTCGCGGTGGTCGTGATCGGCGGCATGGGTTCGATCATGGGCTCGATTCTCACCGGTTTGCTGCTCGGTGTGATCGAAGGGCTGACGCGCGTGTTTTACCCGGAAGCGTCGGCGACCGTCGTCTTCGTGATCATGGCGCTGGTGTTGCTGGTGCGCCCGGCGGGTCTCTTCGGCAAGGAAAAATGATGCAGAGAAAAGTGCTCTACGGTCTGCTGCTGATCGTGCTTCTCGCGGTGCCCGTGCTCGGCATCTATCCGCTCTTCGTGATGAAGGTGTTGTGCTTCGCGCTGTTCGCGGCGGCGTTTAATCTGCTGATCGGCTACACCGGTTTGCTGTCGTTCGGCCACGCCATGTTTCTGGCTTCGGCTGGCTATGTGACGGGCTATGCGATCCAATCGCTCGGCTTCTCGCCGGAGCTCGGCGTGCTGGCCGGCACCGCTGCGGCAACCTTGCTTGGGCTGATCGTGGGTATCTTCGCGATTCGCCGCCAGGGCATCTACTTCGCAATGGTCACGCTGGCGCTCGCGCAGATGGTGTACTTCGTGTTCCTGCAGGCGCCGTTCACACATGGCGAGGACGGTCTGCAAGGCGTGCCGCGCGGCAAACTGTTCGGCGTGCTGGATCTGTCGTCCGACGTGGCGCTGTATTTCGTCGTGCTCGCCGTGATGGTGCTGGCCTTCCTGCTGATTGTGCGGATCGTGCATTCGCCGTTCGGGCAGGTGCTGGTGGCCATCAAGGAGAACGAGCCGCGCGCGGTGTCGCTTGGCTACGATACGGATCGCTTCAAGCTGCTCGCGTTCATTCTGTCGGCGGGGATTGCGGGTCTGGCGGGTTCGCTCAAGGTGTTGGTGCAAGGCTTCGAGACGTTGAGCGACGCATATTGGACCATGTCCGGCCTCGTGATCCTGATGACGCTCGTCGGCGGCATGGGTACGTTGTTTGGACCGCTGCTTGGCGCGGCGCTGATCGTTGCGCTCGAGGACCGGCTCGGCGATATCGGCGGGGCGTTGGCGACGACCACCGGTGTCGAGTGGTTCCGCTCGCTGGGCGAATCGGTCACCATCGTCACCGGCGTGATTTTCATTGCCTGCGTGCTGGCGTTCCGGCGTGGCATTGTCGGTGAAATCGTCGCGCGAGTGCGGCCGCTGCGAGCCTGACATTCAATGAAATGGGCAATTGCTTCGGCATCCGATATAATTCGTCCGTCTCGATGCGGCAGGTTGAAGCGGGCGGCAATCGAGTCGTAATGCATACACGGTATAGTTCGCACAACCGTGCCCCAATTCAGTGCCGCAGTGCACCACTAGGGTAATTGCTAGTTGTAGTACGTGGAGTGCTCGTTTAATCTTCATGCAGTTCTGATGCACCACGAATTTTGCAGGTGGAGAACGAGGAGACAATGAGGCACTCAGTGCCCAGACGAAAGCGCTGTTGGATTGATATCCAACAGCGCTTTTTATTTGTATTTCCGGTTATTCGCCATTCAAATTCCCCGCTAATTCGGTGACCCTTTTTCATTCACCGAACATGTCTCTATTCCACATCTCTGAGCCCTGCAAAACGCTTGCCGCGCGTGGCTTTCGTCCGCTACACTCGCTATTCACCGACCGCTTGGTCGGTATTTAAATCCGCGGATTTAAATTCGAATGAATAACGGGGTTGATAGAGGAGCGGAATGAAGTCGGCATTGCGTTGGATCAGCGCGGCATTGGTCGCCACCGGAGTGAGCGCAGCATGGAGCGGCCATGCATTCGCGGACGTAAAAATCGGCGTGACCTTGTCGGCAACGGGCCCGGCCGCGTCGCTCGGCATTCCGGAAAAAAACACGATTGCGCTGCTGCCTAAAGAGGTGGCGGGCCAGAAGATCGACTACATCGTGCTCGACGACGCCACGGATTCCACCCAGGCGGTCAAGAACACGCGCAAGCTCACGAGCGAAGATCACGTAGATGCGCTGATCGGCTCGACCGTCGTGCCGAATTCGCTGGCCATGATCGACGTCGCCGCTGAAACCACCACGCCCATGATCTCCATGGCAGCGGCGGCGAGCATCGTCGAACCGATGGATGCGAAGCGCGCCTGGGTCTTCAAGACGCCGCAGAATGACATTCTCATGGCCACCGCGATCGCGCAGCACATGTCGAACCACGGTGTGAAGACGGTGGCCTTTATCGGTTTCTCCGACGCATACGGCGAGAGCTGGTTCAAGGAATTCGGCAAAGCCGCGGATCTCGCGAAGATCAAGGTCGTCGCGAACGAGCGCTTCGCACGCAACGACGCATCGGTGACCGGTCAGGTGCTGAAGATCATGTCGCAGAATCCGGACGCGGTCCTGATCGCCGGCGCAGGCACACCGGCTGCGCTGCCGCAGAAAACGCTCAAGGAACGCGGCTACAAGGGCAAGTACTATCAGACGCACGGCGTCGCCAACAATGACTTCCTGCGCGTGTGCGGCAAGGATTGCGAAGGCACCTATCTGCCGGCGGGTCCGTTGCTCGTCGCCGAACAACTGCCCGATTCGAATCCCGTGAAGAAGAGTGCGCTCGCCTATAAGCGCGCGTACGAAACCGCATATGGCGCCGGCTCGGTGTCCACCTTCGGCGGCCACGCATGGGACGCGGGCCTGCTGCTGCAACGCGCGATTCCGCAGGCGTTGAAGAAGGGGCAACCGGGCACGCCTGCCTTCCGCGAAGCATTGCGGGCCGCGCTGGAAAGCACCAAAGACATGCCCGCGTCGCACGGCATCTTCAACATGAGCGCGAACGACCATGCTGGTCTGGATCAGCGGGCGCGCGTGATGGTGGAGATTGTCGGCGGCAAGTGGAAGTTGTCCGGCGACTGAGCGAAGGCTAAGCGATATGGACCTTCAATAAACCGAAGACGCGTGCAGTTGACGCGTCTTTTTTATTGTCCGCATCGCGTGGAAAAGTGTGGCTCCGCGGCTTTAGGACAAACCCGCATTTGGGTTGCGGTCTATTGACCTGCAATCGTGCAGAACGCAATACTACTAACATGTTAGTGTTTTGTTCACAGGATATCGCAGCGATTTGCAGTCGTGGTATGCAGCAGTGAAGTAGCACCAAAGCGGCGACGGTATTCGCGCCTGGCAGGGAAAACCATGCTTGGCACGCCAGAACCCGATAACTAGATTCAGACACCCGGCCCATGAGTCGGATTTCAGATACGCGCTTTAAAGCGTTTGGAGACTTGCAATGAAAAAGACAAAGCAGTGGGTTCGCACCGGCATTGCCATGGCGTTGATGTGCAGTGCGGGCGCGGCGTTCGCTCAGGTGAAGATCGGCGTGACGCTTTCTACTACGGGGCCGGCCGCATCGCTCGGGATTCCTGAAAAGAATACGATTGCGCTGCTGCCGAAAGAGATCGGCGGCAAGACCGTGCAGTACATCATTCTCGACGACGCATCCGATACCGGCAAAGCCGTGCAGAACACGCGCAAGCTGATCGACGAAGACCACGTCGACGCGATCATCGGTTCGACCGTTACGCCGAATTCGCTCGCCATGCTCGACGCCGCTGCCGAAGGCAAGACGCCGGTGATCTCGCTGGCGGCATCGGCGGCGATCATTTCGCCGATGGACGCGAAGCGCGCATGGGCCTTCAAACCGCCGCAAAACGACAGCCTGATGGCCGACGCCATCGCCGATTACATGGAGCATCACGGCGTGAAAACGGTGGGCTTCATCGGCTTCGCGGATGCCTACGGCGACGGCTGGAACAACGTCTTCACCGCGGCGGCCGCGGCACACAATCTGAAGATCGTCTCGAACGAGCGCTTTAACCGCACCGATGCATCGGTGACGGGTCAGGTGCTGAAGACGATGGGCGCGAATCCCGACGCGGTGCTGATCGCGGGCGCGGGCACGCCGTCGGCGCTGCCGGCCAAGACGCTCAAGGAGCGCGGCTACAAGGGCAAGGTCTATCAGACGCACGGCGTCGCCAACAACGACTTCCTGCGCGTGTGCGGCAAAGATTGCGAAGGCGAATTCCTGCCGGCTGGCCCGATCCTCGTGGCGGATCAACTGCCTGACTCGAACCCGGTGAAGAAGTCGTCGCTGGCCTATAAAGCGGCTTACGAGAAAACATATGGCGCGGGCTCGGTTGCGACCTTCGGCGGTCACGCATGGGACGCCGGCCAAATGCTGCAAGCAGCGATTCCGGTCGCGCTGAAGACCGCTCAGCCGGGCACGGAACAGTTCCGCGTGGCACTGCGTGGCGCGCTCGAGAACATCAAGGAACTGCCGGTTTCGCACGGCATCATGAACACCACCCCGACCGACCACAACGGCCTCGACAAGCGCGCACGCGTGATCGTGCAGATCGTCGACGGCAAGTGGAAGCTGCAGAACGAGTAACAACAAAAGCGGTACGCGCCTCTCGCGCAACTGCGGCATGTGACGCCGCATTGCCATTCTGTTCGATGACAATGGCATCGACCGCCGCGCCCTGTTCCGGCGCGGCGGTCGCCTTTTCAGGCATAGCGGGTCGGTGGACGGCCGCGAGTTCTGCCGCCACGACGGTTTCCCAGTTTCGATTTCGACGCTTCAGGACGAGGAAGTATGGATCTATCAATTGCGGCGATCCTCGCGCAGGACGGCATCACCACCGGCGCGATCTACGCGCTGCTCGCGCTCGCGCTGGTGCTGGTGTTCTCCGTGACGCGGGTGATCTTCATCCCGCAGGGGGAGTTTGTTTCGTACGGCGCGTTGACGCTCGCCGCACTGCAGACTCAGAAATTTCCGGCCACCTGCTGGTTGCTGATGGCGATGGGCGCGGCCTGCTTCGTGGTCGAGATAGCGGGGCTGGTGCGGCATCCCGAACGGCGCCGGCATGCGGCGCGCACGCTGGTCATGCTGGTCGGCAAATATCTGCTGTTTCCGATCGCGGTCTACGCGCTCACGCAAGGCGTGTTCATGCATACGCTGCCGATGATCGCGCAGATCGCGTTGACGCTGTTGATCGTGATTCCGATGGGCCCGTATGTGTACCGGCTTGCGTATGAGCCGATCGCGGAAGCGACCACGCTGCTGCTGTTGATCGTGGCGGTGGCGGTGCACTTCGCGATGGTCGGCCTGGGTCTCGTGATGTTCGGCGCGGAAGGTTCGCGCACTACCGCGTTTTCCGACGCGACCTTCAACATCGGCACGCTGACGATTTCCGGGCAAAGCCTGTGGGTGGTCGGCACGGCGGTGGTGTTGATCGGCGCGCTGTATCTTTACTTCGATCGCTCGATCTCGGGTAAGGCGTTGCGTGCGACGTCGGTGAACCGGCTCGGCGCGCGGCTCGTCGGCATCGGCACGACGCAAGCGGGGCGCCTCGCGTTCACGCTGGCGGCGGGCCTCGGCGCACTGTGCGGCATTCTCGTCGCGCCCTTGACCACCATCTACTACGACTCGGGCTTCCTGATCGGTTTGAAGGGCTTTGTGGGGGCGATTATCGGCGGACTCGTCAGCTATCCGCTGGCTGCCGCGGGCTCGATTCTGGTGGGCCTGCTGGAGTCGTATTCGTCGTTCTGGGCGAGCGCTTATAAGGAAGTGATCGTGTTCACGCTGATCATCCCCGTGTTGCTCTGGCGGAGTCTTGCCAGCCCGCACGCCGAAGAGGAAGAGGAGTGACGCGATGAAACGGATCATGCAAAACAAGTTCTTCTGGTTGTTCCTTGTGGTGCTGTTCGCGCTGCCGGTGTTGCCGCAACCGATTCACGTGCCTGAGTACTGGGTGACGCTGCTCAACTACATCGGCCTGTATTCGATCGTCGCGATCGGTCTTGTGCTGTTGACCGGCATCGGCGGGATGACGAGCTTCGGCCAGGCCGCGTTCGTTGGTATCGGCGCCTATGCAACCGCGTATCTGACGACGCGCTATGGCGTTTCGCCGTGGCTCGCGCTGATTGCCGGCGTGGCGGTGACGGCATTGATCGCGCTCATGCTCGGACTGGTGACGATGCGTCTGTCAGGACACTTTCTGCCGCTCGGCACGATCGCATGGGGTCTCGCGCTGTTTTACCTGTTCGGCAATCTTGAAATGCTCGGCAAGTACGACGGCATCAACGGGATTCCGGTGCTGAATGTGTTCGGCATCGACCTCGAATCCGGCCGCCATATCTATTACCTGATCTGGCTGGTCGTGCTCGGTGCGGTGATTTCAGTTCAGAACCTGCTTAATAGTCGTCCTGGGCGGGCGATCCGCGCGTTACGCGGCGGCGGCATGATGGCCGAGGCGATGGGCGTGAACACCGGGTGGATGCGCGTGGTGATCTTCGTGTACGCGGCGGTGCTGGCCGCGGTCTCGGGGTTCCTCTACGCGCACTTGCAGCGTGCGGTGAACCCGACGCCTTTCGGTCTGAATCACGGCATCGAGTTTCTGTTCATGGCTGTTGTGGGCGGCGTTTCGCATGTCTGGGGCGCGGTACTCGGCGCGGCGATCCTGACGGTGCTGCAGGACTATCTGCAGACCTTGCTGCCCAAGCTGCTCGGCGAGAACGGCAACTTCGAAGTGATCGTGTTCGGCATCTTGATGGTGCTGTTGCTGCAGTACGCGCGCCAAGGCGTCTGGCCGTTCGTTGCGCGCTTTTTCCCGAAAGGCCCGCGCGCACATCTGGCGGATCATGCGGAGCCGTTGCCGCAGCGCAGCAAGCCAGCGGCCGGCGAAGACTTGTTGACGGTGAACAAGGCGCGCAAGCAGTTCGGCGGGCTGGTTGCGGTGAACGATGTCAGCTTCGAAGTGAAGGCGGGGCAGATCATCGGTCTGATCGGGCCGAATGGCGCCGGTAAGTCGACCACCTTCAATCTGGTCACCGGCGTGTTGCAGGCGACCAGTGGTGAGATTACTTTCTGCGGCGAGCGCATCGATTCGCTGAGTTCACGTGAAATCGTCAAACGGGGAATCGGCCGCACCTTCCAGCACGTCAAGCTGCTGCCGGGGATGACAGTGCTTGAGAACGTCGCGATCGGCGCGCACTTGCGCGGGCAGGCGGGCGTGTGGCGCAGCGTCGTGCGCCTGAACAGCGCGGAAGAAGCACGGTTGATGGCTGAGGCGGCTCGCCAGATCCGCCGCGTCGGGCTCGAGCAGCATATGTACGACGAAGCTGGCAGCCTCGCGTTGGGGCAGCAGCGGATTCTCGAAATCGCTCGCGCGTTGTGCTGTGATCCGACGCTGCTGTTGCTGGATGAACCGGCCGCCGGCCTGCGCTATCAGGAAAAGCTGCAACTGGCCGACCTGCTGCGGCGCCTGAAGGCCGAAGGTATGAGCGTGCTGCTGGTGGAGCACGATATGGATTTCGTGATGAATCTCACCGATCGGCTGGTGGTCATGGAGTTCGGGACGCGTATCGCCGAAGGTTTGCCGCAAGAGGTGCAGCAAGATCCAGCAGTTTTGGAAGCGTATCTCGGCGGGGTGGAGTGATGGAGAACACGATGAATGCTGCTAGCCCGATTCTCGACGTCGACGGTTTGTCGGTCCGCTATGGCAAGGTGGAAGCGCTGCACGGTGCGGCGATCAAGGTGCGGCCCGGCCAGATCGTCTCCGTAATTGGCCCGAACGGTGCGGGCAAGTCCACGCTGCTGAACGCGATCATGGGCGCATTGCCGACGACGGGCCACGCGAAGGGCGCCGTCCTGTATCAAGGTGAAGACGTCAGCGCCGTGCCGGTCGAAAAGCGTGTCGCGCGCGGCATGTGCCTGGTGCCGGAGAAGCGCGAACTGTTTGCGTCGATGACGGTGGAAGACAATCTTGTCCTCGGCGCCTATCGGCGCAAGCGGGCGGGGGAGCGCAACTTCCTCGACCAGCTTGAGCCAGTCTTTACTCTGTTTCCGCGACTGAGGGAACGGCGCAAGCAGGCCGCCGGAACCTTGTCCGGTGGCGAACGGCAGATGCTCGCAGTAGGCCGGGCGCTCATGGGCAAGCCGGATCTGCTGATGCTGGACGAGCCGAGTCTCGGTCTTGCGCCGCTGATCGTGAAAGAGATTTTTCACATCATTAGCGCTCTGCGACAGACGGGCGTTGCTACATTGCTAATTGAGCAGAATGCGCGCGCCGCACTGCAAATCTCAGACTACGGCTACGTGCTGGAAACGGGTGAACTGGCGCTGGAAGGGCCGGCGGCGGACTTGGCGCAGAATCCGCGCGTGATCGAAACCTATCTGGGACTGGCGAAGAAAGCGGCTTAGCACGTGGCTTGCTGCTGTTTCCCGTTCTTCAAAGCGGTGTGTTTCACGTGAAACACACCGCTTTTTTATGGGTTGGCCATTCGGCCTAAATTCGGGCCTAAACCGAACCCGTTATAATTCGCCCATACTTTTCCTTTGAAGGCTCACGCGACGATCTGGCGTGAGATCCGCGATGCTCTTTCCCACAGAATTTGACGTAATCGTCGTCGGCGGCGGTCATGCCGGTACCGAAGCGGCTTTAGCTTCGGCGCGCATGGGTAACACCACGCTCCTGCTGACCCACAACATCGAAACCCTTGGCCAGATGAGCTGCAATCCGTCTATTGGCGGCATTGGCAAAGGCCATCTCGTGAAGGAAGTCGACGCGCTCGGTGGTGCCATGGCGGCCGCAACGGACGAGGGCGGCATCCAGTTCCGTATCCTGAATTCGTCGAAGGGGCCGGCCGTTCGCGCGACGCGCGCCCAAGCTGACCGTCTGCTGTACAAGCAGGCGATCCGGCATCGGCTTGAGAATCAGCCGAACCTCTGGCTATTCCAGCAAGCAGTCGACGATTTGATGGTGGAAGGCGACCGCGTCGTCGGCGCTGTGACGCAGGTGGGAATCCGTTTTCGCGCGCGCGCAGTGGTTTTGACGGCCGGGACGTTCCTTGACGGCAAGATTCACGTGGGTTTGAACAACTACACCGGCGGCCGCGCGGGCGATCCAGCCGCAGTGTCGCTGTCTGCGCGTCTTAAGGAATTGAAGCTGCCGCAAGGTCGCCTTAAGACGGGGACGCCGCCACGGATTGACGGCCGCACGATCGATTTTTCGCAACTCGAAGAGCAGCCAGGTGATCTGGATCCGGTGCCGGTCTTCTCGTTTCTTGGACGCGTTGAGCAGCATCCACGGCAAGTGCCGTGCTGGGTGACGCATACGAACGAGCGCACGCACGACATCATTCGCGGCGGTCTCGACCGTTCGCCGATGTACACCGGCGTGATCGAAGGAGTGGGGCCGCGCTATTGCCCGTCGATCGAGGACAAGATTCACCGGTTTGCATCGAAGGAATCGCATCAGATCTTCCTTGAACCGGAGGGACTGACGACCAATGAGTTCTATCCCAATGGGATTTCCACCAGCTTGCCATTCGATGTGCAGCTGGAACTCGTGCGTTCGATGCGTGGCTTGGAGCACGCACACATTCTGCGGCCGGGCTATGCCATCGAATATGACTACTTTGACCCGCGCGGGCTGAAGGCGTCGCTGGAAACCAAGGTAATTAACGGACTGTTCTTCGCCGGCCAGATCAACGGTACGACTGGCTATGAAGAGGCGGCGGCGCAGGGTCTGCTCGCCGGTATCAATGCCGGTCTGTTTGTTCAAGGCAAGGAAGCGTGGTGCCCGCGGCGCGATCAGGCCTATCTCGGTGTACTCGTTGACGATCTGGTGACGCGCGGCGTGTCGGAGCCGTATCGCATGTTCACGAGCCGTGCGGAATACCGCTTGAGCCTGCGTGAAGACAATGCGGATATGCGCCTGACGGAGATTGGCCGTGAGTTGGGCGTCGTTGACGACATACGCTGGGACGCTTTCAGCCGCAAGCGCGACGCTGTTTCACGTGAAACAGAGCGTCTTCGCACGACCTGGGTCAATCCTAAGACATTACCGGCTGACGAAGCGACGCCGCTGCTCGGCAAGCCGATCGACCACGAGTACAGTCTGGCGGATCTCCTGCGTCGCCCGGGTGTCTCTTACGACGGGGTTTGCGGGTTGCGCGCGGGCGCCTGTGCCGCGCCGGAAGCCTTAGCCGAAGACGACGTGCTGCTGGCCCAGATCAAAGAACAGATCGAGATCGGCATCAAATATCAGGGCTACATCGATCGCCAAGCTGGCGAAATCGAGCGGAACGAGGCGCACGAAAGCACGCGTTTGCCCGAAGGCGTGGACTATGCCGAAGTACGAGGGCTGTCATTCGAGGCGCGTCAGAAGCTGACGCAATTCCGCCCTGAAACCATCGGCCAGGCATCACGCATTTCGGGCATTACGCCTGCGGCGATTTCCTTGCTGATGGTCCATCTGAAGCGCGGTTTGGGCCGTCGTCCGACAAAACCCGCCGAGCCTGGCGCTGACAACAAGCCGGTGACGCAATGACGGTGAGCGAGAAGGGAAGCGGTAGGGACGCGTTGGCGCCGCTACTGGCGGATGGTGTCCGCGAGCTCGGCCTTGATTTGAGCGACGCGCAGCTGGACAAACTGCTCGACTATGTCGCGTTGCTGTCGAAGTGGAATGCCGTCTACAACCTCACGGCAATTCGCGACCCGCGCCAGATGCTGATTCAGCACATCCTGGATTCGCTTTCGATCGTGCCGCACCTCGCGCCGCTAGGTCCGTCCTCAGTACTCGATGTCGGCTCGGGCGGCGGCCTGCCGGGCATCGTGCTGGCGATTGTCCTGTCGGAATGGACCGTCACCGTGAACGACATCGTTCACAAAAAGACGGCTTTTCAGGCGCAGGCCAAGGCCGAACTCGGCCTTGCGAATCTGTCCGTGGTGACCGGCCGGGTCGAGACTTTGCAGCCGGGCGCCGAAGTACCGGCAAAGTTCGACGTAATTGTCTCGCGCGCATTCGCAGAGCTCGCGGATTTCGTTACACTGGCCCGTCATCTGGTTGCGGAGCAGGGTGCGATCTGGGCCATGAAAGGCGTGCGCCCGGACGGCGAGATCGAGCGCTTGCCGGTGGGTGCCCACGTGGAACAGATTATTCGGTTGAACGTGCCGTCGCTAGATGCGGAGCGACATCTGATCAAAGTTTTGGTGGATGCCGGCAGCTAGCGGCGCCAGCGGCTGGCGCGTGCCAGCCCCCACAGCCGATCCGGCATCACCTGCGATTTTTACTTCATCCAAGCTGCAAAAGGGACACTCCAACGATGGCAAAAATCTTCTGCGTTGCGAACCAGAAGGGCGGCGTCGGCAAAACGACGACCACAGTCAATCTGGCCGCGAGCTTGGCAGCGCAGGGACAGCGAGTCCTTCTCATCGATCTGGACCCGCAGGGCAACGCCACGATGGGCAGCGGCATCGATAAGGCTGCATGCGCAAATACCGTCTACGAAGTGCTGGTGGACGGCGTCGCCGTGGCCGATGCGCGGGTGCGGCCGGAGGCTGTCGATTACGACGTGCTGCCTGCGAACCGCGAACTCGCCGGCGCCGAGGTTGAACTAGTCAGTGTGCAGAACCGCGAGCGTCAATTGAAGATTGCGCTCGCGGCGGTCGAAAACGAATATGAATTCGTGCTGATCGACTGCCCGCCTGCTTTGTCGCTGCTGACGCTCAACGGCCTGTGCGCAGCGCACGGCGTCGTGATCCCGATGCAGTGCGAGTATTTCGCACTCGAAGGCTTGTCCGATCTAGTCAACACCATCAAACAGGTGCACGCAAACCTCAACCGCGACCTGAAGGTGATCGGTCTGTTGCGCGTGATGTTCGATCCGCGCATCACGTTGCAACAGCAAGTTTCAGATCAGCTGAAAGAGCATTTCGGCGACAAGGTGTTCGACGTGGTGATCCCGCGCAACGTGCGTCTCGCCGAGGCGCCCAGCTATGGTTTGCCGGGCGTGGTGTTCGACAGGGCATCGCGCGGTGCGCAGGCGTATGTGCAGTTCGGCGCGGAAATGATTGAACGGGTGCGCGCATTGAATGACGCGCCCCAAGCATCCTAAGCGGATCGAGGAAGCACGATGAACGCAGTAGCGAGAAAGAAGGGATTGGGCCGCGGCCTGGAAGCATTGCTGGGCGGCACGGCAGACATTACCGAGGCCGTCACGATCGAAGGGGCGCCGAACGTGCTGCCGCTTAGCAAGATGCAAGCGGGCAAATATCAGCCACGTACGCGCATGGACGAGGGCGCATTGCAGGAACTGGCGGCCAGCATCCGCGCGCAAGGCGTGATGCAGCCGATCCTCGTGCGTCCCATCTCGGCGGACCGTTACGAAATCATTGCCGGCGAGCGGCGGTTTCGCGCGGCGCGTCTCGCGGGCCTTGACGAAGTGCCGGTGCTGGTGAAGAACGTGCCGGACCAGGCTGCCGCCGCGATGGCGCTGATCGAGAACATTCAGCGTGAGGATCTGAATCCGCTGGAAGAAGCGCAGGGCATCCAGCGCTTGCTCGACGAGTTCGATTTCACTCACGAGCAGGCGGCGGAGTCGGTCGGCCGCTCGCGTAGCGCGGTATCGAATCTGCTGCGTCTGCTCAACCTGGCGTCGCCCGTACAGACGATGCTGTTGGCTGGCGATCTCGACATGGGTCACGCTCGCGCGCTGCTGGCCGTCGACGCCGCGACGCAAATCACGTTGGCCAATCAGGTGGTCAACAAGCGCATGTCGGTGCGCGAGACCGAAAAGCTCGTGACGGCGACTACAAAAGCCGCACCAGCGGTGAAGGCGCGCGCGAACGGCGACGGTGGCCGCGATACTCGGCGGCTCGAAGAAGAGCTGTCGGACTTGCTGGCGGCAACGGTCAAGATCAAGCTCGGCCGACGCGGGCGCGGCCAGGTGCTGGTGGACTTCGGTGATCTGGACGCGCTGGAAGGCATTCTGGTCCGGTTGCGTGGTAACGCCACGGCTTGATGGATGAATTGACTGGAAAGGCATCTGATCGCTTGCGATAAGGCAGATTGCCGGTCGCGGGTTGTTGGACTCGCCGTGGATTTTTGACGCGGCGGGTCTGCAAAAAGCGCATAGTATTTATCGGACTTTGCGGCCGGCCAGTGGCCCATATCGGCATTCGATGGATTCCTAAATAAAAGCGACGCTGGATAATCAGGATTGCTCATATATCGAGTCGTCTAGTGGGGTTCGTTGGCTTCCAAGTTTGCGGCCTCCGGCACGAGCACTGTCATGCCGCCGTCGCGATCCAAGCGCATTTGAGCCTGACGGATGTTGGGAGCCGCGAAACGGTTACGCCGCAAACTCGACAGGGATAACTTTCACGGAGGAGGGCGTGTCTGACGCCAAGGGTGAGAGTGGGCCTCTACGTCGTCAGCACATTCATGTAGCGCGAGCGAGGGGATATTTCTCGAAGGCTTTGCTTATGGATCGTCACACGCCGCTTTGATCCGCGAATCAGCGCGCACCGCTGTGCGCCTACCCGGCAGCGCTCGCCATGTCCACTTGCTTGGGCAGAAATCGGCGTTTGTTGCGTTTTCGAGACGTCTGCCACGGCGTTTAAACGACCCGTCGACGAGGGCAAGTTCCCCCGTTTCACACCACGTGTTTTGGCGCCGCCCGACAGCCTTACATTTGACGTGTTTCACCCGGCGAGATAGCCGTTCCCGCATCGTGAAGAGCCTTTTCACGCTGGTTATTGAACGGCCTAAAGTCTTGAATTGCCTGCAACTATCGCTTACAATCGCCCGGATTTAATTGCACGGCAACCCCGTAAGCGCAGCGTAAGCTCGCGGGCTGGAACAAGACTTTCGGAACACTGCGATGGCGGTCAAAACGTCGAATCAAGCGCCGAAGAATGGGCACGACGAACACCGCGCTGAACGCAAAGCTTCCGTTGCGTCCACCGGTCAGCAAGCGACACCTGACGAAGCGTGGGATGTCGAGCAGCAAGATAACAATATCGTTCCGCTCACGCGGACTGAAGCTGAAAAGCTATTTGGTCCTAACGTGAGCCGTCCATCGCGCGTCACGCCTTTCAAGGTCGTGGCAGCGCAAATGGTTTTGTCCCTGGGTGCTACGCTGGTGTGGTGGCTGTTCTACAAGCCGCCGGGCGCTGCTGCGCTGTCCGCGTTCCTGGGAGGAGCGATCTGCTGGGTGCCGAGTGCGTTGTTCGCGGCACGACTGAGAACGCTGAGCGGCGCCGAAACAGCAATGAGCTGGATGATCGGCGAAGCGCTCAAGATGGGGACAACGATCGCGATGTTTGTAGCCATCGCCTTCTGTTATCACGACGTACGCTGGGTTCCGCTGCTCGTGACTTACCTCATCGCGCTCAAGACGTACTGGATCGCCTTAGCATGGCGCTAAGGTAGCAGCAACGAAAGTAGCAGCAAAAAATTCAGGCTGGCGCGCAGCGCCGGCATCAGGAGTGCGGATATGACATGGTCCGCACCCGGCGTGTTCCCGCAATACAGAATTGCTGCGGGAGCGGCCTAAGACGATTTTCGACAATTTGGGTGGCATTAACGATATGGCAGCTAGCGAAGGCACGCGCGCTCTGGATCCGTCCGAGTACATCGCGCACCACTTGCAGAACTTTTCCACAGCGCACCAGACGTCGATTTTCGACATTCACGTCTGGAATCTGGACACCCTTTTCTGGTCGATCGTTTGCGGTCTGGCCACGATCCTGATTCTGCATCTCGCTGCCCGCAAGGCAACGTCCGGCGTGCCGGGTCGTTTCCAATGCGCGATCGAAATGCTGGTTGAAATGGTCGAGGATCAATCGAAGTCGATGATCCACGGCACGCGTACCTTCATCGCACCGCTGGCCCTGACCGTGTTCGTCTGGGTCGCGCTCATGAACTCGCTCGACTTCATCCCCGTCGATCTGCCGGGTCGCGTGATCGGCTGGCTGGGTCTGTCGGAAGTCATTCCCCATCACCGCATCGTGCCGACCGCCGACCTGAACGGTACGCTCGGCATCGCACTCGGCGTGTTCGCGCTGATGATTTACTACAACTTCAAGATCAAGGGCGCCGGCGGCTTCGTGCACGAACTGCTGTCCGCTCCGTTCGGCGCGCATCCGCTCCTGTGGATCCCGAACCTTGCACTGAACATTATCGAGTTCGTCGCAAAGACGGTCTCGCTCGGCATTCGGCTGTTCGGCAACATGTACGCGGGCGAACTGTTGTTCCTGCTGATTGCCCTGCTCGGCAGCATGTGGGGTTTCGGCGCGGACGCGTCAGTGCTCGGCTTCATCGGCCACGTCATCGCTGGCACGGTTTGGGCGATCTTCCACATCCTGATCGTTCTGCTGCAAGCATTCATTTTCATGATGCTGACGCTGGTGTACATCGGACAGGCACACGACAGCCACTAATCACGGCGTGTCGCACGACGAATTGTTTTTAGTTTTGTTTCATTTAAATCCCAGTTCCAACCAGTTCTAAAAGACTTTTCACAAAGGAGTGATCATGCAAGCTTTCATCGCCAACATCCAGGGTCTGACCGCCATCGGTATCGGCATCATCATCGGCCTGGGTGCAATCGGCGCCTGTATCGGTATCGGCCTGATGGGCGGCAAGTACATCGAAGCATGTGCACGTCAGCCTGAACTGATGAACCCGCTGCAAACCAAGATGTTCCTGCTGGCTGGTCTGATCGACGCGGCGTTCCTGATTGGCGTTGGTGTGGCAATGCTGTTTGCGTTCGCGAACCCGCTGCTGTCGAAGCTGGCAGGCTGAGGTTCCTCGGAAGTTTGCGCCTGAGCTATAACTGGTAAAGGCGCAGGGCGGAACGGGCACTCGGGCGCTGATCGAATACAGAATCGATGAGCGCCTTGCCGTTTCACTTTCCGAACTAGCAACGTTTAAGGAAACACCGTGAATCTCAACGCAACCCTGTTTGCGCAAATGGTCGTGTTCCTGATCCTCGCGTGGTTCACGATGAAGTTCGTGTGGCCGCCGCTGATCAACGCCCTCGACGAGCGCTCAAAGAAGATTGCTGACGGTCTGTCCGCTGCTGAAAAGGGCAAGGCAGAACTCGAAGCCGCTCACAAGCGCGTCGACCAGGAACTCGCTCAGGCACGCAACGACGGTCAGCAACGTATTGCTGACGCAGAAAAGCGCGCTGTGGCAGTCGCTGACGAAATCAAGGCTCAGGCACAGGCTGAAGCCGCTCGCATCATCGCGCAAGCGAAGGCCGACGCGGAGCAGCAAGTCGTGAAAGCGCGCGAAACGCTGCGCGGCGAAGTCGCCGCACTCGCTGTGAAGGGCGCTGAACAGATCCTGAAGCGCGAAGTCGACCAGGCAGCTCATGCTGACCTGCTGAATCAACTGAAAGCCGAGCTCTGATCATGGCCGAACTTGCAACCATCGCCCGTCCGTACGCAGAAGCGCTGTTTGGCGTGGCCGAAGCTGGTGACATCGCCGCCTGGTCCACGCTCGTGCAGGAGCTGGCACAGGTTGCGCGTCTGCCCGAAGTGCTGTCGATCGCCTCGAGCCCGAAAGTAAGCCGCGCCCAGGTTAGCGAACTGCTGCTGGCCGCGGTCAAGTCGCCGCTCAAGGACAACGCGCAAGCGAAGAATCTGGTGCAAATGCTGGTGGACAACCATCGTCTGCAATTGCTGCCGGAAATCGCTGTGCAGTTCGAAGAGTTGAAGAACGCCCGCGAAGGGGCGGCCGATGTGCTGATCGTCAGCGCATTCCCGCTCGAAGGCGCGCAGTTGAACGACCTCGTCGCAAGTCTCGAACGCAAGTTCAAACGCAAGCTGAAGCCGACGGTCGAGATCGACCCGTCGTTGATCGGCGGCGTACGCGTGACAGTCGGCGACGAAGTGCTCGATACCTCGGTCCGCGCGCGGCTTGCCAGCATGCAAACGGCTCTGACGGCCTGAAGCGCCTCACGCGCTGAAGCGGCTGGCACGCAACAGAATTGACTATCAGGAGCGAATAATGCAACTCAATCCCTCTGAGATCAGCGAGCTGATCAAGAGCCGGATCCAGGGCCTTGAAGCGAGCGCAGACGTTCGCAACCAGGGCACCGTGATCTCCGTGACCGACGGTATCGTGCGTATCCACGGCCTGTCGGAAGTGATGCAGGGCGAAATGCTCGAATTCCCGGGCAACACCTTCGGTCTCGCGCTGAACCTCGAGCGCGACTCGGTCGGCGCCGTGATTCTGGGCGAGTACGAACACATTTCGGAAGGCGACGTGGTCAAGACGACCGGCCGCATTCTGGAAGTGCCGGTGGGTCCGGAACTGCTTGGCCGCGTGGTCGACGCACTCGGCAACCCGATCGACGGCAAGGGCCCGATCAACGCGAAGAAAACCGATGCAATCGAAAAGATCGCTCCGGGCGTGATCTGGCGTAAGTCGGTTTCGGAGCCGGTCCAAACCGGTCTGAAGTCGATCGACGCGATGGTGCCGGTTGGCCGTGGCCAGCGCGAGCTGATCATTGGCGACCGCCAGTGCGGCAAGACCGCAGTCGCAGTCGACGCGATCATCAACCAGAAGGGCAAGAATCTCTTCTGTATCTACGTCGCGATCGGCCAGAAGGCTTCGTCGATCATGAACGTGGTGCGCAAGCTGGAAGAAACCGGCGCGCTGGAATACACGATCGTCGTGGCCGCTTCGGCTTCGGAATCGGCTGCCATGCAATATCTGGCGCCGTACGCCGGCTGCACGATGGGCGAATACTTCCGCGACCGCGGTCAAGACGCGCTGATCGTTTATGACGATTTGACCAAGCAAGCTTGGGCATACCGTCAGATCTCGCTGCTGCTGCGCCGTCCGCCGGGCCGTGAAGCTTACCCGGGCGACGTGTTCTATCTGCACTCGCGTCTGTTGGAACGTGCTGCTCGCGTGTCGGAAGACTACGTCGAGAAGTTCACCAACGGTGAGGTCAAGGGCAAGAGCGGTTCGCTGACGGCACTGCCGGTCATTGAAACGCAAGCAGGTGACGTGACCGCATTCGTTCCGACGAACGTGATCTCGATTACCGACGGCCAGATCTTCCTGGAAACCGACCTTTTCAACGCAGGTATCCGCCCGGCAATTAACGCCGGCGTGTCGGTGTCGCGCGTTGGTGGTGCGGCTCAGACGAAGGTCGTGAAGAAGCTGTCGGGCGGTATCCGTACCGACCTCGCACAGTACCGTGAACTGGCTGCGTTCGCGCAGTTCGCCTCGGACCTCGACGAAGCTACCCGCAAGCAACTGGAGCGCGGCCGCCGCGTGACGGAACTGCTGAAGCAGCCGCAATATCAACCGCTGCAAGTGTGGGAACTGGCTGTCGCGCTGTTCGCAGCGAACAACGGCTACCTCGACGATCTGGAAGTTGCGCAAGTGCTGCCGTTCGAAAAGGGCCTGCGCGACTACCTGAAGACGAAGCACGCAGACCTGATCAAGCGCGTCGAAGACACCAAGGAACTCTCGAAGGACGACGAAGCCCTGCTGCACACGGCTCTCAAAGACTTCAAGAAGTCCGGCGCTTATTGATCCGCGAGTGACCTACAAGGCATAAACGGACCTTGAAGCAGCGCGGCCCACAGGCAACTGAACCCGCGCTGCTTCGATCAAGGAGCAAGCAATGGCTGGAATGAAGGAAATTCGCGGCAAGATCAAGAGCGTGCAAAACACGCGCAAGATCACGAAAGCGATGGAGATGGTGGCCGCATCGAAGATGCGCCGCGCTCAGGAGCGCATGCGCGCTGCTCGCCCGTATGCCGACAAGGTCCGCGATATCGCCGCACACATGAGCCGTGCGAACCCGGAGTATCGTCACCCGTTCATGGTGTCGAACGAAGGCGCGAAGGCGGCCGGCATCATCCTCGTTACGACCGATAAAGGTCTGTGCGGCGGTATGAACACTAACGTGCTGCGTGCGTCGCTGCAGAAGTTCAAGGAACTGGAAGGCCAGGGCAAGACGATCGAAGCAACCGCGATCGGCACCAAGGGTCTGGGTTTCCTGAATCGTCTGCGCGCCAAGGTGGTGTCGAATGTCGTGCATCTGGGCGATACGCCGCATCTGGAAAAGCTGATCGGCGCGGTGAAGGTGCAGCTCGACCTGTACTCGGAAGGCAAGGTTTCGGCGGTGTACCTGGCGTACACGCGCTTCGTCAATACGATGAAGCAGGAGCCGGTGATCGAGCAACTGCTGCCGCTGTCGGCGGACCAGTTCGAGCGCAAGGAAGAAGACGGCGCGACGCCGAGCACGCAGTGGGACTACATCTACGAGCCGGATGCGCAGGCAGTGGTGGACGAACTGCTGGTGCGTTATGTCGAAGCGCTGGTTTATCAGGCCGTCGCGGAAAACATGGCATCGGAACAGTCGGCACGAATGGTCGCAATGAAGGCCGCTTCGGACAACGCGAAGACGGTCATCAACGAACTGCAGCTCGTGTACAACAAGAGCCGTCAGGCCGCGATCACGAAAGAACTGTCGGAAATCGTCGGTGGCGCGGCGGCAGTCTGACCTTGACGGTCAGGCACGCCGCTTCGTGTGCGCCTTCGCGGCGCACCCCGGCTAGGCGCCCCCATCCAAACTGCGCCTTTGCGCGAGTGAAGAATTGAGTATCTAAAGGAAAAGCGATGAGTACTACTGCTTTGGTAGAAGGCAAGATCGTACAGTGCATCGGCGCGGTGATCGACGTGGAATTTCCGCGCGACCAGATGCCGAAGATTTACGACGCGCTCATTCTCGAAGGTTCGGAACTGACCCTCGAAGTCCAGCAACAGCTGGGCGACGGCGTCGTCCGTACCATCTGTCTGGGTGCATCGGACGGTCTGCGCCGTGGTACGACGGTGAAGAACACCGGCAAGCCGATCAGCGTGCCGGTCGGCAAGCCGACCCTCGGCCGGATCATGGACGTGCTGGGTCGCCCGATCGACGAAGCCGGCCCGATCAACTCGGACGTGGTTCGCGGTATTCACCAGAAGGCTCCGGCGTTCGACGAACTGTCGCCGTCGACGGAACTGCTCGAAACCGGCATCAAGGTTATTGACCTGATCTGCCCGTTCGCCAAGGGCGGTAAGGTTGGTCTGTTCGGTGGCGCCGGCGTGGGCAAGACCGTGAACATGATGGAACTGATCAACAACATTGCTAAGGAACACGGTGGTTATTCCGTGTTCGCCGGTGTTGGCGAGCGTACCCGCGAAGGGAACGACTTCTATCACGAAATGAAGGACTCGAACGTTCTCGACAAGGTCGCGCTGGTGTACGGCCAGATGAACGAGCCGCCGGGCAACCGGCTGCGCGTCGCGCTGACCGGCCTGACGATGGCTGAGCACTTCCGTGACGAAGGTCTCGACGTGCTGTTCTTCGTCGACAACATCTACCGTTTCACGCTGGCAGGCACGGAAGTGTCGGCACTGCTCGGCCGTATGCCGTCGGCAGTGGGCTATCAGCCGACGCTGGCTGAAGAAATGGGCAAGCTGCAAGAGCGTATTACGTCGACCAAGACTGGCTCGATCACGTCGGTTCAGGCCGTGTACGTCCCTGCGGATGACTTGACCGACCCGTCGCCGGCTACGACTTTCGGCCACTTGGACGCAACGGTCGTGTTGTCGCGTGACATCGCTTCGCTGGGTATCTACCCCGCAGTCGACCCGCTCGATTCGACCTCGCGTCAGATCGACCCGAACGTGATCGGCGAAGAACACTACTCGATCACGCGCGGCGTGCAGCAAACGCTGCAGCGCTACAAGGAACTGCGCGACATTATCGCGATTCTGGGCATGGACGAACTGGCGCCGGAAGACAAGCTCGCCGTGGCGCGCGCTCGTAAGATCCAGCGTTTCCTGTCGCAGCCGTTCCACGTCGCAGAAGTGTTCACGGGCTCGCCGGGCAAGTACGTGCCGCTGAAGGAGACGATCCGTGGCTTCAAGATGATCGTCGACGGCGAGTGCGACCACCTGCCGGAACAAGCGTTCTACATGGTCGGCACGATCGACGAAGCCTTCGAAAAGGCCAAGAAGATCCAGTAAAGGTCGGGTGTAACGAAGCGGGCGCCGGCGTCCGCGCGGAACAGATACCATCACAGTATCGAATCCCGAAGCCGGCGCCTCTTAATACGCTCAACCCAGCCTTGCATGGGACGAGAGTCAGCGCTAAAGCGTTAGCTCTCGTCGAGCTTTGCAGGGGACCCGAGTAAGCGCTAAAGCGCCAACTCTGGTCGCCACAGGAGTCGACACTTATGGCAACAATCAAGGTAGACGTCGTCAGCGCGGAAGAGCAGATCTTCTCGGGCCAGGCGAAGTTCGTCGCGCTGCCGGGCGAAGCAGGTGAACTCGGCATTCTGCCGGGCCACACGCCGCTCATCACGCGGATTCGTCCGGGTGCGGTGCGCATCGAAGCTGAAAACGGTGAAGAAGAGTTTGTCTTCGTCGCCGGCGGCATCCTCGAAATCCAGCCGGGCGCTGTGACGGTTCTCGCCGACACGGCTATTCGCGGCAAGGATCTCGACGAAGCCAAGGCTGAAGATGCACGCAAGCGTGCGGAAGAAGCGCTGCAGAACACGGGTTCGAACCTCGAATACGCGACCGCGCAAGCGGAACTGGCGTACGCGACGGCTCAGCTCGCTGCGATTCAGCGTCTGCGCAAGCTGCGCGGTCAGAACTAGGCAAAACGTATCAGAGAGAAAGCAGCCTTCGCGGCTGCTTTTTTTTGATCTCGGCTTGACGTTTACGGAAAGGTAAGCAAAATTGTGTTTTGATTCAACGCGGCGCTTCGCTTCGCGCAGCCGCGCAATGCGCTGCGGGTAAGACTTGATGCCGGAGCGACACACGCCGGTGGCACAATCGATTTCAAATTCATTTCAATAGACGAGCTTCCGCTGAGCTCACGGAGACAACACCATGGCAACGCATGCGTCAGGCGAAGGTGCACTCATCGAACCCAAAGACGGGCTGTCCTATGTCCGCGGGTCGACCGACATTCCGCTGAGCGAAGCGACGGTCGGCCGGTTTCTGCGCGATACGGCGGCAAGCTTTCCGGACCGTCCGGCCGTGGTGTTTCGTGAGCAACTCATTCGGTGGACATGGAAGGAATTCGCTGAAGAAGTCGATATTTTGGCAGCAGGGCTGCTCACGCTTGGTATCGCGAAAGGTGACCGCGTGGGCATCTGGTCGCCAAATCGCGTGGAATGGTTACTGACCCAATTTGCTACCGCGCGCATCGGTGCTGTGCTGGTCAATATCAATCCCGCATACAGGCTCGCGGAGCTCGAGTACGCGCTTAACAAGGTCGGGTGCAAGGCAATCATCGCCGCCGAGCGCTTCAAGACGTCCATGTACCTGGAGATGCTGCAGGCGCTCGCGCCCGAACTGGCCACGCAGGCGCCCGGTGAACTGCACGCGGCGAGGTTGCCGGAATTGCGCTATGTGATTCGTATGTGCGACACAGAAACGCCCGGCATGCTGACCTTTTCCGACGTGATCGAGCGCGGGCGCGTGTGCCTCGACGTGGCGAAGCTCGACGCCATCGGTGCCACGCTCTCCTGCCACGAGCCGATCAATATCCAGTTCACCAGCGGCACGACAGGCAATCCAAAGGGCGCGACGCTGACCCACAGTAACGTGGTGAATAACGCACGTTACATTGCGATGGCGATGCGGCTGAGCGAGCAGGACGGTTTATGCATCCCCGTCCCGCTGTACCACTGTTTCGGCATGGTGCTGGCGGTGCTGGCATGCGTGTCGGTTGGCGCCAAAATGGTGTTTCCGGGCGAGGGCTTCGACCCAGCCGCAACGCTGGCCGCTGTCGCGGAAGAGCAGTGCACCGCGTTGCATGGCGTGCCGACCATGTTTATCGCCGAACTCGATCATCCGAACTTCGCCACCTACGACTTCTCGCGCTTGCGCACCGGCATCATGGCGGGCTCGCCTTGCCCGATCGAAACCATGAAGAAGGTCGTTTCCAGAATGCATCTGAGCGAAATCACTATCGCCTATGGCATGACGGAAACCAGCCCGGTCTCTTTCCAGAGCTCGACGACCGATCCGCTCGACAAGCGCACGACAACGGTCGGCCGCATCCAGCCGCATCTGGAAGTGAAAATCGTCGATCCTCTCGGCGCGATCGTGCCGGTGGGTGAAACCGGCGAGCTATGCACGCGCGGTTATTCGGTGATGCAGGGCTACTGGGGCGACGAGGCGAAGACGCGCGAAAGTATTGTCGACGGCTGGATGCATACCGGCGATCTGGCGACGCTCGATGCCGAAGGCTACTGCAACATAGTCGGCCGGCTGAAGGACATGCTGATTCGCGGCGGCGAGAACATCTATCCGCGCGAGATCGAGGAGTTTCTGTTCCGGCATCCGAAGATTCAGAGCGTGCAGGTGTTCGGCGTCCCTGACACGAAGTACGGCGAGGAGGTGTGTGCGTGGGTCGTATTGCGTTCGGGCGAGCAGGTGACGGCTGAAGAGATCCAGCAGTTCTGCCACGGGCAGATTGCGCACTACAAGGTGCCGAAGTACATCCGCTTCGTCGATGAACTGCCGATGACCGTCACCGGCAAGGTGCAGAAGTTCATCATGCGCGAGCAGATGATCAGCGAATTGAAGCTGCGGGAAGACAAGACGGCGTGACTCTGAATGGCAGTCCGCGCGGGCAAAAACGTCGCGCGCCGCGGATCGGCTGACGAGGCAACAAGATAAAGCAGAGGGGGCAAATCGTTTGCCGCGCAAGTTCGCTCAAGTGCCGCGAATATGCTCGATATATCGCCTTACTGCAGTGCGCAAACGTTTGGCCAGACGAAAAAAAAGCGGGCCTGGAGCCCGCTAAAAACCACACGCTACGGGGTTAGCGCGAGGAGACCAAAGAAGGAACCGACTGAGACGACGACCCTGCGTCGACTACGGCCCCAGCAGGGATGCCCCTTTACAGGGCTTCGGCATAGGCCGACCGGCAAGTGCATCGTATCCGCTCACACCAAGCACCCAGCCACATCCGTGTTGAAACCGTGAGGGCATTGTGGGCGAATTAATCTACGAGCGCGGTAACAAAGTGTTTCAGGTTGTAACGCCCGCCAGATAAGGCGCTACAGGATATTTTGCCAAAACGATACGATTGAAACGTAATTTTTACCGATGACTCGCTCGCAATTTCATACGCCTGATTGATGCTATTCGCGACGCATAGTGCGGCGTAATCCGTTAAGTCGATTCTGCATGAAATGGTTGCACATTCATCTTTTGGGCGGAGAATTCCCCGTGTTACAGGTCCTTGCCCGACCTCGCGAGTTTCCGCAATCGAACTGGTGCGGCCGCATTGCATCGCAACATCCGCCTGTACGCGCAATTGGGGTGCAAAGACCGCGCTGACCGAGGGCTGTGATGGCATTATTGTTCGGGTTTCACTTAACAGCGCCTTGTACCGTTACATGATTGGCGCGTGAACGTGGTCATTTGGCGTTTCTCGACCGCCACCGTCTCACAGCGAAAAATGGAAACGGGGGCGGCCAAAAAGCGCGTTACGCTACTTCAGCCACTTGTCCGAAATGGCTTGGTATTCGCCTGTTGCCCGCGCGAGGTGCAACCATTGGTCGACGTATTGCTGGAACGCCACATCGCCGCGCGGTAAGAGCCAGGCCTTTTCACCGTACTGGAACGGCTTGTCCGGATGAACCGAGCACAGACCGGGATTCAACTTTTGCTGCAACAGAGTTTCCGACGCGTCCGTCACCATCACATCCGCCTTGCCGGCGAGGATCTGCTTGAAGATCGTCACGTTATCCGGATAGACGGTCAGGTTCGCGTGCGGAAAATACTGTTTCGCGAAGCGCTCATTGGTGCCGCCCGGATTGACGATCACGCGTGTCGCCGGCTGGTCGATTTGCGCGACGGTTTGATATTTGTTGACGTCGTCGCACCGAACGATCGGCGTCTTACCGTCGACCATGTAGGCCTGCGTGAAAAACGCGCGCTTCTGCCGCTCGAGGGTCGGCGACACACCGCCCACGCCCACATCGCACTTGGCGACAAAGTCGTTCATCAGATTCGACCAAGACGTCTTGATGTACTCCGTCTTGACGCCGAGCGACTTGGCGAGCGACTCCGTCATGTCGATATCAATGCCTTCGAACTGGCCGTCCGCCTTGTAAAACGAATACGGCTTGTAGTCGCCCGTCGTGCAGGCGCGCAGCGTGCCGCGCGCGAGAATTTCGTCGAGCCGCGAGGGCGTTGCCGTGGTGGCGCTGGTCTGTGCCCCAGCCACGCCAGCGTGCATCAAAACGCCGGCCAGCGTGCCGAGCAGTGCGAGTGCTGCCTTGTTCATCGAGTCTCCTTGGTTGTAAGTAATTGTTTGGTAAGTCCGTTGGATGATAGCCCGGCAATTTGCGCTTGAACATTGGCCGTTCGGCCAGGTCATGACGCCACGGCCAGCCCACCTAAAACCGGCCGCGAACGACGCGCCCGACAGTTATTGGCCGGATCAAGCACGATGCGGCGGGCAGGCTCCGGTAAAATGCCCCTTTGCCCTCAGTCGTACGCAACGTGGCCCATAAACTCCTGAACGACACTTTCCTGCGCGCACTGCTGCGCCAGCCGACCGACTACACGCCGATCTGGCTGATGCGGCAAGCTGGCCGCTACCTGCCGGAATACAACGCCACGCGCGGTCGCGCGGGCAGTTTTCTCGGTTTGGCGAAGAGCCCAGCGTACGCGACAGAAGTCACGTTGCAGCCGCTCGACCGTTATCCGCTCGACGCCGCGATCCTGTTCTCCGACATCCTCACCGTGCCCGACGCCATGGGTCTCGGCCTCGAATTCGTGACCGGCGAGGGTCCTAAGTTTGTTCGCCCGGTTCGCACGGAAGACGACGTCGCGCGCCTCGCGGTGCCGGACATCGACGCCACGCTGCGCTACGTGACCGACGCCGTGCGCGAAATTCGCACCGCGCTGACCGACGCGCAAGGCCGTCAACGCGTACCGCTGATCGGCTTTTCGGGCAGTCCGTGGACGCTCGCGTGCTACATGGTCGAAGGCGGCGGGTCGGCGGATTTCCGCACGGTGAAGTCGATGCTCTATGCGCGTCCGGATCTGATGCACCGCATTCTCGACGTCAACGCGCGCTCGGTCGCCGCGTATTTGAACGCCCAGATCGAAGCCGGCGCGCAAGCCGTAATGATTTTCGACACGTGGGGCGGGGCGCTGGCTGACGGCGTGTATCAACGTTTCTCGCTGCAGTACATCCAGCAGGTGGTGAGTCAGTTGAAGCGCGACCACGGCGGCGAAAAAGTCCCGGTCATTACCTTCACGAAGGGCGGCGGGCTGTGGCTCGACGAAATCGCCGAAACCGGCGTGGATGCAGTCGGCCTCGACTGGACGGTGAACCTGAGCAAAGCGCGCGAGCGCGTGGGTGGGAAGGTGGCGCTACAGGGCAATATCGATCCATCGGTGCTGTTCGCGCCGCCGGCTTCAATCCGCATGGAAGCGCGCGCGGTGCTCGACAGCTTCGGGAATCATCCCGGCCACGTGTTCAATCTCGGCCACGGCATTTCGCAGTTCACACCGCCGGAGAACGTCGCCGAGCTCGTCGACGAGGTGCATCGTCATAGCCGGGCGATTCGCAGCGGCGCTCATGCACCGGCATGAAGCCGTAATCGTTACCATTTTTTGTTGCATTGCAGCGAACTGGGCTCTCGGTCTAAGGGGAAATTTGCAGCTAACAGGCCGTCGGACGGCGGTCCTGCGAAAGTCAAGACTTGACTTATGCACATTCATCACGCTGCGGCGCGGTAGAAGCTTTAGTCGTGTCCTGGCCCTTGCACATTGCAGGCGCATTTGATCTAAGCCTTGTCTGGCAAGGGTTTGACGGGTTCTGGCCAGACTGTGCGGAACCCCACAGAAGGCCGCTGCGGCGCGGTTCCCGGGCCGTCCGGGCGAAGTTCTCAACAAAGTTATCCACAGGCACTCGGACCGATTGCAATTGTTCAGCGGAATCCAAAACTTAGCGCCGAAATTGAAGTTTTACTTTAACTTCTACGGATTCGCCGTCTGCTCAATGGGCACCACGATGTGGCATCGTGTCGCGCTCATTCCTCTCATGCCTGCTGACGCGTGAGCGAGGTGTTCGTCCGCGTCGCACTCGACCATCCGCTGGCGACCTTGTTCGACTACCGTTTCGACACGCCTGTGCCTGTCGCGCCGGGCATGCTGGTGAGCGTGCCGTTCGGGAAACGCCATGTCGTCGGGCTCGTCTGCGAAGTGACCGCTCACAGCGACGTGCCGGCAGATCGTCTTCGTTCCGTAGAAGGCGTGTGCACCGCCTGCCCGCCGGTGTCGTCGGAATGGCTGAAGCTGGCCGCGTTTGCCGCCGACTACTACCAGCGCGGCCTCGGAGAGGTTGCGTTGCCCGCGTTGCCACAGGCGTTGCGCGATGCGTCGCGCTGGTCGCGCCTGTTCGCGCCGGAAGAGCGCTACAGTCTCACGCCCGCAGGCCGCGTCGCGTTGCCCGATGCCCTGCCGGCGCGGGCAAGCGCCTTGCGGAAATTGGCGCAGGCGTTGGCCGAAACAGAGTTCCTGCTTGCCGCCGACGCCCGCGCGCTACACCCCAAAGCGATTGCAACACTCGACGCCTGGCGGGCGGAGGGCTGGGTTGCATTGGACGTTATCGAAGCCGCGGCGGCGCTGGCCACAGCCGCTTCGGCTGACGTGCCCGCGCCCGCGCTGCCCACGCTCACGGACGAGCAGGCGGCAGCCGTCGAAGCCATCCGCGATGCCGACGGCTTTGCGCCGTTTCTGCTGCACGGCGTGACGGGCAGCGGCAAAACGGAGGTCTATTTGCGCGCGCTCGCGGAGATTTTGGCCGCGAAGCCCGACGCCCAGGCGCTCGTCCTCGTCCCCGAAATCAATCTCACGCCGCAGTTCGAAGCGGCCTTCCGTGCGCGCTTCGCCGCGCTCGAGGGCACGTCGATCGTCACGCTGCACAGCGGCCTCGCGGAAGGCGAGCGCGCCCGCAACTGGTTCGCTGCGCACACCGGCCGCGCGCGCATCGTGCTCGGCACGCGGCTGGCGGTGCTGGCGTCGCTGCCCCAGCTCGCGATCATCGTCGTCGACGAGGAGCACGATCCGGCTTACAAGCAGCAGGAAGGTTTGCGTTACTCGGCGCGCGATCTGGCGATTTATCGCGCCAAGCAACTCGGCTTGCCGGTCGTGCTCGGTTCGGCCACGCCGTCGCTGGAAAGCTGGTGGCAGGCGGACCAGGGCCGCTACAAGCGGCTCACCTTGTCGCGCCGTGCCGTCGCCGAGGCCGTTTTGCCCACCGTCAAACTGATCGATCTGGAAGAGGAGAGGCGGCGCGGGCGGGCATCGGTGGAAGGTTTGTCGGGGCCGCTGATCGCGGCGCTGAAGGCGCGGCTCGAACGCGGCGAGCAAAGCCTGGTGTTCCTGAACCGCCGCGGTTACGCGCCGCAGCTTGCCTGCGATGCCTGCGGCTGGGTCGCCGGTTGTCCACGGTGCAGCGCGTATGTCGTGCTGCATAAGCCCGAGCGCGCGCTGCGCTGCCACCACTGCGGCTGGGAAGCGCGTATCCCGCGTTCGTGCCCGGAGTGCGGCAACGTGGATATCGCGCCGATGGGCCGCGGCACGCAGCGCGTTGAAGAAACGCTGGCGAGCGCGGTGCCCGGCGCCCGCATCTTGCGGATCGACGCCGACAGCACGCGTCGTAAAGGCAGCGCGCAAGCGCTGTTCTCCGACGTCCACGCGGGCGAAGTCGATATCCTTGTCGGCACGCAGATGATCGCCAAAGGTCACGACTTTCAGCGCGTATCGCTGGTCGGCGTGCTGAACGCCGACACCGCGTTGTTTTCCCACGACTTCCGCGCGAGTGAACGCCTTTTCGCGCAACTGATGCAGGTGAGCGGCCGGGCAGGCCGTGCGGGTTTGCCGGGTGAAGTGCTCGTGCAGACACGCTATCCGCGCCACGCGCTCTATCACGCGTTGGGGCGCCACGACTATGTCGGCTTCGCCAATTCCACGCTGGCCGAACGGCGTGACGCGCACTTGCCGCCATTCGTCTATCAGGCTTTGCTGCGCGCCGAAGGTCGCACGCTCGAAGCCGCGCTCGCCTTCCTGCAACAGGCGGCGGCCGAGTTGACCGGCATTGCGGCCGCCGAACGCGTGACGGTCTACGACGCGGTGCCGCTCACCATCGTCAAAGTAATGCACGTGCACCGCGCGCAATTGCTGATCGAGAGCGCGTCGCGGGCCGCCTTGCAGGCGACCTTGCGTGCCTGGCAGCCGCTGCTGCGCGGCCTGAAAGGCGTGCTGCGCTGGAATCTGGAAGTCGATCCGCTCGACATCTAAGGCGCGTCGCCGGCCCGGCGCCGTCGCTACTTCTTTCGGTCATGTTCCCGGCGCGAAAGGTCGTTTCGTTCCGCGGCGCCGCTCGTCTATATTTTGCCGAGATACCTGTGCGCAGTTCAAAACCGGCCGCCGACATCGACGCGTGCCGATACCACGCCGCGGCATGAAGCTCGGCGTTGAACGCGCCCGGCAACCGGAGTCAGCGTAAAAAGCGGCATCGCTGCATCCGGCACGGAACACCGGACGCAACCGCTCAATCGTTCAATGCGGCCCGCGCATCGCCCGCCGAAGCGCGCGATACCGCCGGCGCACGTTCGTCGTCGGGCTCGCGCCTGCCCGGCCCGCTCGTCGCGCCGCGTATGAAGAGGACGCCGCAAGTCGCGCACATCGCCCAGATGCCCAATATCACCAGCCACTTTTCCATTTCGCCTGTCCTCAAAACCCCGTACCGTTTTTTTGTGTGTGCCCGGAGGCCGCGTGCCGCTATGTTCCGTATAACGGCGCGCCGACCCGTTCTGATAAGGGTAAATGCAAAAAGAATCACGCCAGGGAAAGTACTAAGCGCAACCGCTGCGCACGCGCTCAGCGCTATCTGGCGCAAACCCCCGTCGCACAAGGCTCTCAACAGGGTGCAACCATGCTCGGAACATGGTTGCACCTTTTTATTGGGAGGCGTACGATTCGCCCAACTTTTAGTCTTTCCCAGCGCATTCGTTTGGTATCCGAAGAAGGAAACATGGCTAGCACCACCCTTGGCGTCAAGGTCGACGACCTCCTGCGTTCCCGGCTGAAAGATGCCGCTACCCGTCTTGAACGCACTCCGCACTGGCTCATCAAGCAGGCCATCTTCGCGTACCTCGAAAAGATCGAGCACGGTCAGTTGCCGCCCGAACTGTCGGGCGTGACAGGCTCGGCGGATCTTGCCGATGGCGCCTCGGTCGAGCAGGAAGAAGACGGCGCGTCGCACCCGTTCCTCGAGTTCGCGCAAAACGTGCAGCCGCAATCGGTGCTGCGCGCGGCGATCACGGCCGCTTACCGCCGTCCCGAGCCGGAATGCTTGCCGTTCCTGGTCGGCCAGGCGCGTTTGCCGGCGAACCTCGCGGGCGATGTGCAGACAATGGCCGGCAAGCTCGTCGAAACGCTGCGCACCAAGAGCAAGGGCGGTGGGGTCGAAGGTCTGATCCACGAGTTCTCGCTGTCGAGCCAGGAAGGCGTGGCGCTGATGTGCCTCGCCGAAGCGCTACTGCGCATTCCTGACCGCGCCACGCGCGACGCGCTGATCCGCGACAAGATCAGCAAGGGCGACTGGAAATCGCACATGGGCCAGGCGCCGTCGATGTTCGTCAACGCCGCGACGTGGGGCTTGATGATCACCGGCAAGCTGGTGACGACCAATAGCGAAACGAGCCTTTCGTCGGCGCTTACGCGTTTGATCGGCAAGGGCGGTGAGCCGCTGATCCGTAAGGGCGTCGACATGGCGATGCGCCTGATGGGCGAGCAGTTCGTCACCGGAGAGAACATCTCCGAAGCGCTGGCCAATAGCCGCAAATACGAAGCACGCGGCTTCCGCTACTCGTACGACATGCTCGGCGAAGCGGCCACCACCGAAGCCGACGCGCAGCGCTACTACGCCTCGTACGAACAGGCGATCCACGCGATCGGCAAGGCCGCCGGCGGCCGTGGCATCTACGAAGGCCCGGGCATTTCGATCAAGCTTTCCGCGCTGCATGCACGCTACTCGCGTTCGCAGCAGGAGCGCACGATGAGCGAATTGCTGCCGCGCGTGCGCTCGCTGGCGATCCTCGCGCGCCGCTACGACATTGGCCTCAACATCGACGCCGAAGAAGCCGACCGTCTGGAAATCTCGCTCGATCTGCTCGAAGCGCTGTGCTTCGATCCGGAGCTGGCCGGCTGGAACGGCATCGGCTTTGTGGTGCAGGCGTATCAGAAGCGTTGCCCGTTCGTGATCGATTACATCATCGATCTGGCGCGCCGGAGCCGTCACCGCATCATGGTGCGCCTCGTGAAGGGCGCGTACTGGGATACCGAAATCAAGCGCGCGCAAGTGGACGGCCTCGAAGGCTATCCGGTGTACACGCGCAAGATCTACACGGACGTGTCGTACCTCGCTTGTGCCAAGAAACTGCTGAGCGCGCCCGACGCGGTCTATCCGCAGTTCGCCACGCACAACGCCCACACGCTCTCGGCGATCTATCACCTCGCGGGCAACAACTACTATCCCGGCCAGTACGAGTTCCAGTGCCTGCACGGCATGGGCGAGCCGCTGTACGAGGAAGTCACCGGCCGCGACAAGCTGAACCGTCCGTGCCGCGTGTACGCGCCGGTCGGCACGCATGAAACGCTGCTCGCGTACCTCGTGCGCCGTTTGCTGGAAAACGGCGCGAACACGTCGTTCGTGAATCGTATTGCCGATGAAAACGTCGCGATCAAGGACCTGATCGCCGACCCGGTCGATGAAGCCTCCAAGATCGTGCCGCTCGGCGCGCCGCACGCGAAGATTCCGCTGCCGCGCAATCTGTACGGCGCCGAGCGTCTTAATTCGATGGGCCTCGATCTGTCGAACGAGCATCGTCTGGCGTCGCTGTCGTCGGCGTTGCTGGCGAGCGCGCATCATCCGTGGCGCGCCGCGCCGATGCTGGAAGACAACGAAATCGCCGTGGGCGTCGCGCGCGATGTGCGCAACCCGGCGGATCATCGTGACCTCGTCGGCACGGTCGTCGAAGCGACCCCGGAACATGTGAGCGCCGCGCTGGCGCATGCTGTCGCCGCGGCGCCGATCTGGCAAGCCACGCCGGTCGATGCGCGCGCCGATTGCCTCGCGCGTGCCGCCGATCTGCTCGAAGCGCAGATGCATACGCTGATGGGTTTGGTGGTGCGTGAAGCGGGCAAGTCGCTGGCCAATGCGGTCGCGGAAATCCGCGAAGCAATCGACTTCCTGCGCTACTACTCCACGCAGATTCGCGACGAGTTCTCCAACGACACGCATCGCCCGCTCGGTCCGGTGGTCTGCATCAGCCCGTGGAATTTCCCGCTGGCGATTTTCATGGGCCAGGTGGCCGCGGCGCTCGCTGCCGGCAACACGGTGCTCGCGAAGCCGGCCGAACAAACGCCGCTGATCGCCGCGCAAGCCGTGCGCATTCTGCGCGAAGCCGGCGTCCCGGCGGGCGCAGTGCAACTGCTGCCGGGCAATGGCGAAACGGTCGGCGCTGCATTGGTCGCCGATCCGCGCACGCGCGCCGTGATGTTCACCGGTTCCACCGAAGTCGCGCGCCTCATCAACAAGACGCTCTCGGGCCGCCTCGATCCGGACGGCAAGCCGATTCCGCTGATCGCCGAAACGGGCGGCCAGAATGCGATGATCGTCGACTCGTCGGCGCTCGCTGAACAGGTGGTCGCGGACGTGCTGCAATCGTCTTTCGACTCCGCCGGTCAACGGTGTTCCGCGTTGCGCGTTCTTTGTCTGCAGGACGATGTCGCGGACCGCACGCTGGAGATGCTGACGGGCGCGATGCGCGAACTGGCTGTGGGCAATCCTGATCGTCTGTCGATCGACGTCGGCCCGGTGATCGACCTCGACGCGAAACGCGGTATCGACGCGCACGTCGCGACGATGCGCGAGAAAGGCCGCAAGGTCGAGCAATTGCCGATGCCCGACGGTTGCGCGCAAGGCACTTTCGTTCCGCCGACGCTGATCGAACTCGACAGCATCGACGAACTGAAGCGCGAAGTGTTCGGCCCGGTGTTGCACGTGGTGCGTTACCGCCGCAGCCAGCTCGACAAGCTGCTCGAACAGATCCGCACGACGGGCTACGGCCTGACGCTCGGCATCCATACGCGGATCGACGAAACCATCGCTCACGTGATCAGCCGCGCGCATGTCGGCAACATTTATGTGAACCGCAACGTGATCGGCGCGGTGGTGGGTGTGCAGCCGTTCGGCGGCGAAGGTTTGTCGGGCACGGGGCCGAAAGCGGGCGGCGCGCTGTATCTGCAGCGTCTGCTGGCGACGCGTCCGGCCGGGTTGCCGAAGTCGCTCGCGCAGGCATTGGTTGCGGATGCACCGAACGCAGCCGAAAACAGCGACAATCCGTCCGCTGCATTGACGGCTTATCGCGATTGGCTGATCGCCGAGCAACAGCCGGTGCTGGCCGCGCGCTGCGACGGCTATCTGTCGCATATGCCGGCGGGCGCCACGGCGGTACTGTCGGGACCGACTGGCGAGCGCAACACGTACACGTTGGGCCCACGCGGCACGGTGCTGTGTATTGCGTCGACGGCGAGCGGCGCGCGCGTGCAGTTTGCCGCGGCGCTGGCTACGGGAAATCGCGCGCTGTTCGAAGGCGCGGCTGGTGAACAATTGGTGGCGCAGTTGCCCGCGTCGCTGAAATCACGTGCGAGCGTGAAGAAGAGCGCGGATGCGACTTTCGACGCCGTGCTGTTCGAAGGTGATAGCGACGAGCTGCTGGCGCTGGTCAAGGAGGTCGCGAAGCGTCCGGGCCCGATCGTGTCGGTGCAGGGCGTGGCGGCACGCGCGCTGGAAAGCGGCGACGAAGATTACGCGCTCGAGCGTCTGTTGACGGAACGTTCGGTCAGCGTGAATACGGCAGCAGCTGGCGGTAATGCGAATTTGATGACGATCGGTTGAGCGAACCTTAACGATCTTTTCAAAAAAGAAGGAGGCGGTACGGCGACCCCGAAACCGCTCCATCCACACCTGGTACCAAGGAGAAGCTATGCAACACAAGATGAAACAGCTGGCAGGCGCTGCACTGGTTGCAGCGATGTCGCTGGCGGGGACGGCCAATGCTCAATCGACGGAAGATGTGAAGGTCGGCTTTGCCGGCCCGATGACGGGCGCGCAGGCGCACTACGGTAAGGACTTCCAGAACGGCATTACGCTGGCTGTGGAAGACATGAACGCGACCAAGCCGGTGATCGGCGGCAAGCAAGTCCGCTTCGTGCTGGACTCGGCCGACGACCAGGCCGACCCGCGCACCGGTACGACGGTTGCACAAAAGCTGGTGGACGACGGCATCAAGGGCATGCTCGGCCACTTCAACTCGGGCACCACGATTCCGGCTTCGCGCATTTACGCGAACGCGGGCATCCCCGAAATCGCCATGGCGACGGCGCCGGAATACACGCAGCAAGGTTTCAAGACCACGTTCCGCATGATGACGTCCGACACGCAGCAAGGTTCGGTCGCCGGCACGTTCGCGGTGAAGACCTTGGGCGTGAAGAAGATCGCGATCGTCGATGACCGCACGGCTTACGGCCAGGGTCTGGCGGATCAGTTCGAAAAGGCAGCGAAGGCAGCGGGCGGCCAGATCGTCGATCGTGAATACACGAACGACAAGGCTGTGGACTTCAAGTCGATCCTGACCAAGCTGAAGTCGGTCCAACCGGATCTGATCTACTACGGCGGCGCGGATTCGCAAGCGGCACCGATGGTCAAGCAGATGAAGGCACTGGGCATCAAGGCGCCGCTGATGGGCGGCGAAATGGTCCACACGCCGACGTTCATCCAGATCGCGGGTGACGCGGCGAACGGCACGGTGGCATCGCTCGCCGGCCTGCCGCTGGAAGAAATGCCGGGCGGCAAGGACTACGTCGCGAAGTACAAGAAGCGTTTCAACGAAGACGTGCAAACGTACTCGCCGTACGCTTACGACGGCGCAATGGCCATGTTCGACGCAATGAAGAAGGCGAACTCGACCGATCCGGCCAAGTACCTGCCGGTGCTCGCGAAGACCTCGATGCCGGCAGTGACGTCGGCGAATCTTGCGTACGACAGCAAGGGTGACCTGAAGAACGGCGGTATCACGCTGTACAAGGTTGTCGATGGTAAGTGGACGACGCTGCAAAGCGTGGGTGGGAAGTAAGTAGCTTTTCCTGCTGGAGCGCCTGGCTGTCGTGTGATGGTTTGACACGGCAACTGGCGCAAAAAAAGCCCTGCGGTTTTTAAACACGCAGGGCTTTTCGTTTGATATTTTTCGATGTCGCGTGCCAATGGAATGGCAGCGCGTTTACTCCCCTCGCATCTTCCTCCCCTGCTCGCGAATCTGCTCCAACGTCGCCCCCGGTGTGCTCGCTTCCTGCGGCATGCGAATCTCGATCACAGCCGCGCGCTTCGCCTCAATCGAACGCTTTAACGCAGGCAGAAAATCCTCAGTCCGCTCTACCGTTTCACCATGCGCGCCGAACGAGCGCGCGAACGCTGCGAAATCCGGATTCGTGAGCCCGGTGCCATGTACCCGCCCAGGATAATGCCGCTCCTGATGCATCCGGATCGTGCCGAAGTGACCGTTATTCACCACGATGAAAAGCACGTGCAGGTCGTACTGCATCGCCGTCGCGAGTTCTTGTGCGGCCATCATGAAGCAACCGTCGCCGGCCAGCGCCACGACCGCGCGGTGCGGATACATCGACTTCGCCGCGATCGCCGCCGGCACACCGTAGCCCATCGCACCACTCGTCGGGGCGAGTTGCGAACGGTAATGGCGATACGAAAAGTGCCGATGCAGCCACGTCGCGTAATTGCCTGCGCCGTTGGTGAGAATCGCGTCGTCCGGCAGATGCGCGCGCAACTGCTGAATCACTTCGCCCATCTGCACATCGCCGGGAATCTGACGCGGCTTGCGCCAGTCGAGATACGCCTGATGCGCCTCGCTCGCTGCGCCCGACCAAGCGAGCTGTTCGGACAAAGGCTCCAGCTCCGCAAGCATCGCTGCCAACTCCGGCATACCGGAGACGATCGGCAGATCCGCCGCATACACCCGACCCAATTCCTCCGCACCTTGATGCACGTGAATGAGTGTTTGTTTGGTCTTCGGAATATCGAGCAACGTGTAGCCGTTGGTCGTCGCTTCGCCCAGGCGCGGCCCGATCGCGAGCAGCACATCGGCATCTCGGATACGTTGCGCCAGCGCCGGATTGATGCCAAGGCCAACGTCGCCGGCATAGTTCGGATGCTCGTTGTCGAGCGTGTCCTGAAAGCGGAATGCGAGGCCGACCGGCAATTGCCAGTTCTCCACGAAGCGTCGAAAGTCCGCGCACGCAGCCGGCGTCCAACCGCTGCCGCCCGCGATCACCATCGGACGCTGCGCGCCTTCGAGCAATACGCGCAACTTCTCGATCTGCGCCGCCGACGGTGACGCCGCCACGCGCTGATAAGCCGGCGCGCCGGCCACCGCTGCGCAGGCATCGCTCAACACGTCTTCCGGCAACGACAACACTACGGGGCCAGGCCGTCCGGACGTCGCCGTGTGAAACGCGTGGCTCAGATATTCGGGAATACGCTTCGGATCGTCGATTTGTGCGACCCACTTCGCCATCTGGCCGAACATGCGCCGATAGTCGATTTCCTGGAACGCCTCGCGATCCAGGTGCTCGCGCGCGCATTGGCCGATCAGCAGGATCATCGGCGTGGAATCCTGATACGCGGTGTGCACGCCGATCGACGCATGCGTGGCGCCCGGTCCGCGCGTGACGAGCGCGACGCCCGGCCGCCCAGTCAATTTGCCGACGGCTTCCGCCATGTTCGCCGCGGCCGCTTCGTGACGGCAAACAATAGTCTGGATGCGTTCGGTTTCGTCGTGCAGCGAATCCAGCACAGCGAGAAAACTCTCACCAGGCACACAGAAAACACGTTCGACACCGTGCGTGAGCAAAGCATCGACGACGAGACGCGCGCCGGTGGTTTGAGCGGCGGCGGATTCGGAAACGGGAGCGTTCGGCTGCGACATTGCGATGAAGCCTCCAGGCAGTGCAAGAGTGCGGTGTGAGGATGCACGCATCGGCGGGACACTGGCCGACGCGGCGCTTCGACAGCTTACGCCGAGCGCGGCTGCGCTGTCATGGCGCAGCGCAACCGTCCTGCTCGCGCGTAACGTGACACGCAAATAAAAAACGCGGGCCTGATAGCCCGCGTCGTCATTCGTGATAAAGCCAGCAAACCGCGCAACTCAACACTCGACGATATTCACCGCCAACCCGCCGCGCGACGTTTCCTTGTACTTGGTCTTCATATCCGCGCCGGTCTCGCGCATGGTCTTGATCACCGAATCGAGCGACACGTAGTGACTGCCGTCGCCGCGCAAAGCCATGCGCGCGGCATTGACCGCCTTCACCGATGCCATCGCATTGCGTTCGATACACGGAATCTGCACCATGCCGCCGACCGGATCGCACGTCAGCCCGAGGTTGTGCTCCATGCCGATTTCCGCGGCGTTCTCGACCTGGCGCGGCGTGCCGCCCATGACGGCGGCGAGCGCGCCCGCCGCCATCGAGCAGGCAACGCCCACTTCGCCCTGACAGCCCACTTCGGCGCCCGAAATCGACGCGTTCAGCTTGTACAAGATGCCGATCGCCGCCGCGGTCATCAGGAAGTCGATCACGCCTTGCTGATTCGAGCCCGGCATGAAGCGCATGTAGTAATGCAGCACGGCCGGGATGATGCCGGCCGCGCCGTTGGTCGGCGCCGTCACCACGCGTCCGCCGGCGGCGTTTTCTTCGTTGACGGCGATCGCGTAGAGGTTGATCCAGTCGATCATCGACAGCGGATCGCGCAACGCCAGCTCGGGGTTGCCCGATAGCGCGCGATACAGTTGCGGCGCGCGACGTTTCACCTGGAACGGGCCGGGCAGGTTACCGTCGGCATCCGGATTGTTGATGCCGCAACCCCGCGCTACGCACGATTGCATCACGTCCCAGATCTTCAGCAGGCCCGCACGCGTCTCTTCTTCCGTGTGCCAGACGCGCTCGTTTTCCCACATCAACTGGGCGATGCTTTTGCCGGTCGATTCACACAGCGCGAGCAACTCGTTGCCGCTGCGAAACGCGTGCGGCAACTGTTCGACTGCGCTAAGCACTTTCGTATTCGGCGCACCGGCCGTCACCACGAAGCCGCCGCCCACCGACAGATAGGTCGATTCGCGCAACGTCTCGCCCTGCGCGTCGAGCGCACGCAACTTCAAACCGTTCGGATGCTCGGGCAGCGCCTGACGATAAAACGAAATGTGATCCTTCTGCACGAACGGCACCTCGTGCGTGCCGAGCAATGCCAGCTTGCGGGACACGCGCACTCCCTCGAGCCGCTGCGCTATCGTGTCCGGATCCACGGTGTCGGGCGCATCGCCCATCAGGCCGAGCATGACGCCGCGATCGGTCCCGTGCCCTTTGCCCGTCGCGCCGAGCGAGCCGTACAACTCCACTTTGACCGATGCGGTCGCAGCAAGAAGCCCATCGCGTTCGAGCCCTTGAGCGAACATCAGCGCCGCGCGCATCGGCCCGACCGTATGCGAACTGGACGGGCCGATGCCGATTTTGAAGAGGTCGAAGACGCTGACTGCCATTTACTGCTCCCTGCAATTGATAAAGTTGGTTTACCGCGCCGGCAGCGGCAAACACACGGCGAGCCACGCGGGCGGCGTCGGTGCGAGCTGTAGCGCGATCGGCGTATAGCGCCCGTCGAGGCGCGCCGCCAGGTGAAACAGTTCCGTCGCGTTCTTCGGATCCCACTGACCCGAATAGCCGGGCAAGCCGGCCTCGCGACGTCTTGCATCGAACGGAACGCTCGAATGCACGAATTCTTCATGCGTCTTGCTGCCGGCCGCGTACGGCGCCAGCCAGTTGAGCGCGGCTTGCAGCGAGGCGCCGTCCGCGCCCTTCTCGGGCAACCAGTTGCGGTTATGGCGACGCGCGGCGAGCGCGGCTGTCACGAGCGGCTGCAAGTCGTAGGTGACGTAGTGCAGCGCGTCGCGTTCGCTGAAATCGATCGTCGAACCATCCGGCTCGATGTTGTCGCCGATATGCTCGACGAACAGACGCTGGGCCGCGTTGATCATCTTGCGGTTGTCGAGCGTGAACGCGGCCATGGCAATCAGTTTGATCCGATGGCTTTGCCAGTTGTTTCTGAACGTTCCCTTGAGCGGGCGCGGCTGCGCGTCGATTTGACCGATGTAGCCGTTTGCGAGCTTTGTCAGGAACGCCATCGACGCATTGCGCGTTTTCACCGGCAACGCGCTCGCCGTCATGTCGTACGCGAGAATCAGCCCTTCGAAACGGGTTTCGTCGATCGGATTGAAGCTTGGTTGATAGGTCGTGACCCAGGCGTACAGCAAGCGGTCGACGAGCTTGAGATAGCGGTCGTCGCTCGTGGCGCGCCAGGCGAGCGCGGCGTCGCGCAACAGATCGAGATCTTTCTCCGCTTCGACGCTCTGGTCGTAAATGCCTTCGTGCGGCAGCGTGCCTTCGGTATGCAGTTTCGCCAGCGCATGCGGCTGGTCGTTCAGATGCGCCTGCACATTGCTCACCAGCGCTTTCACACCGGGATCGGCGTTCGTGCGTTCGCTGGTTTGCAGCGCGGGCGCCGCGCAAAAATTCATCGCGGCCTGCGCTTGCCGCAGCGGCAGCAGCACGGCTGCGCCAGCCAACAGCAGCGCGCAGGCTTGCCGCCAATTCGGCGCTCGCGTTGCTTCGGTCCGGCTTTGCATCAATCGCACCTTTCGCGCCATGCGAAACTCCTCGTTAGGCTGATTCGGTGTGTGATGTTAGCCGTTTGCGGGCACGAACGACAGAGAACTCAGGATGGAGTCCCGCACCGCCCTGCCGCCTCTATTCGAGACAGTGGGCGATGCGCGGCAGCGAGCCGGCTTACTCGTAGTCGGCGATCGGCACGCAGGAGCAGAACAGATTGCGGTCGCCGTACACGTTGTCCGCGCGGCCGACCGGCGGCCAGTACTTCTTCGCGATCAGCGTGGGCAGCGGATACGCCGCGGTTTCGCGCGCATACGCGTGCTTCCAGTCGTTCGCGATCACGACCGCTGCCGTGTGCGGCGCATGCTTCAGCGGATTGTCCTCGCGATCCGAGCGGCCATCTTCGACCGCGCGGATTTCCTCGCGGATCGCAATCATCGCTTCGATGAAACGGTCGAGTTCTTCCTTCGATTCCGATTCGGTCGGCTCGACCATTAGCGTGCCTGGCACCGGGAAGCTCATGGTCGGCGCGTGGAAGCCGTAGTCGGCAAGACGCTTGGCGACGTCATCAACGGTGATGCCGCTGGTTTCCTTGATCGGACGCAGATCGAGAATGCACTCGTGCGCGACCAGTCCGCCCGGGCCCGAATACAGCACCGGATAATGCGGCGCGAGTTTCTTCGCGACGTAGTTCGCGTTGAGGATCGCGGTTTCGGTCGCGGCGGTGAGGTTCTTCGCGCCCATCATCGCGATATACATCCACGAGATCGGCAGGATCGACGCCGAGCCGTACGGTGCGCCCGACACCGCGCCGATGCCGTTCGGCGCGCGTTCATAGCCCGACGAGATCTGGTTCGGCAGGAATTGTGCGAGATGCGCGCCGACCGCTACCGGACCGACGCCCGGTCCGCCGCCGCCGTGCGGAATGCAGAAGGTCTTGTGCAGATTCAGGTGCGAGACGTCGCCGCCGAACTGGCCCGGCGCGGTCAGACCGACCATCGCGTTCATGTTCGCGCCGTCCACATAGACCTGGCCGCCGTGAGCGTGCACGATCTCGCAGATTTCGCGCACGTTCTGCTCGAACACGCCATGCGTGGACGGATACGTGATCATGATCGCCGCGAGTTTGTCGGCGTGCTGGCCGGCCTTCTTCTTCAAGTCTTCGATATCGACGTTGCCTTGCGCGTCGCAGGCCACCACGACCACCTGCATGCCGGCCATCTGCGCCGAAGCCGGGTTCGTGCCGTGCGCCGAAGCGGGAATCAGGCAGACATTGCGATGCGCTTCGCCGCGCGACGCGTGATAAGCGTGGATGATCAACAGGCCGGCGTATTCGCCTTGCGAGCCGGCGTTCGGTTGCAGCGACACAGCCGCGTAACCGGTGGCCGCGACCAGCATCTCTTCGAGCTGATCGATCATCTCGCGGTAGCCGACGGTTTGCTCAGCCGGCGCGAACGGATGGATCTGGCCGAATTCAGGCCACGTAACCGGCAGCATTTCCGAAGTGGCGTTCAGCTTCATCGTGCACGAACCGAGCGGGATCATCGAACGGTCGAGCGCGAGGTCCTTGTCCGACAGGCTGCGCAGATAGCGCAGCATTTCCGTTTCCGAATGATGACGGTTGAACACGTGATGCGTGAGGTACGCGCTCGTGCGTTCAAGCGCGGCCGGCACCGATGCTGTGTTCGACGCGGCGAGCTTTGCGTCGAGTGCATCGACTTGCGGCACGTCGTTGGTGAAAGCCGCTTGCGCAAACACGGCGAGCAGATCGGCGAGATCGTGGCGCGTCGTGGTTTCGTCGATCGACAGGCCCACTTGCGTGGCGCTGACGCGACGCAGATTGATACGCTTCGCGGTGGCCGCGTCGAGTAGCGCTTGCGTGCGTGCGCCGGTGTCGAACGTGAGCGTGTCGAAGAAAGTTTCGTTGGCGAGCGTGTAGCCGAGTTGCTTCGCGCCTTCCGCCAGCAACGCGGCGATGCGGTTCACGCGCAGCGCGATCGTCTTCAGACCGTGCGGGCCGTGATAGACGGCGTACATGCTGGCCATGATCGCGAGCAGCGCTTGTGCGGTACACACGTTGGAAGTGGCTTTCTCGCGGCGGATATGTTGTTCGCGCGTTTGCAGCGCGAGACGCAGCGCGGGATTGCCTTGTGCGTCGACGGTCACGCCGACGAGACGGCCCGGCATCTGACGCTTGAACTCGTCGCGCACGGCGAGGTAAGCCGCGTGCGGGCCACCGAAGCCGACCGGCACACCGAAGCGCTGCGTATTGCCGACGGCCACGTCCGCGCCCCATTCGCCCGGCGGCGTGAGTACGGTCAGCGCGAGCAGGTCGGCGGCGACCACCACGTGGCCGCCCGCTGCGTGGATCGCTTCGGTGAGCGCGCGATAGTCGCGCACGTCGCCGTTCACGCCCGGATATTGCAGCAGCACGCCGAACGCATTCGCATTCGCGGCTTCCGAAGCCGGGCCCACTTTCACCTCAATGCCGACCGGCGTAGCGCGCGTCCTCACCACTTCGATGGTTTGCGGCAGCACGTCGTCGGCCACGAAGAACACGTTCGACTTCGGCTTGCCGACGCGTTGCAGCAGCGTCATCGCTTCAGCGGCGGCCGTAGCTTCGTCGAGCAGCGACGCATTCGAGATCGCCAGACCCGTCAGGTCCACGATCATCTGCTGGAAGTTCAGCAGAGCTTCCAGACGGCCTTGCGAGATTTCCGGCTGATACGGCGTGTAGGCGGTGTACCACGCCGGATTTTCCAGCACGTTACGCAGGATCACCGTCGGCGTGTGCGCGTTGTAGTAGCCCTGCCCGATGTACGAGCGGAACACCTGGTTCTTGTCCGCGAGTTCGCGCAGCGCGGCGAGCGCTTCCGCCTCGCTCTTCGGTTGCGTGAAGGGTCCGAGCGGCAGCGTTTCGGTGCGGCGGATCGTCTTCGGAATGACGGCGTCGATCAGCGCGGCGCGCGACGCGAAGCCGAGGGCTTCGAGCATGGCGTGCTGGTCGGCCGCGTCCGGGCCGATATGCCGTTCGGCGAAGGCGTCATGCACTTCGAGCGCGGCGAGCGAGAGAGGAGTGCGGTTCATCAGACGATCCGGGTGTTCGAGCTTCATGGGTGTTCCTGGCGGTGCGGTGTCCTTTTGGCATTCGAAAAAAGGACGCGCCGCACCTGTCGGGTTAAACGTAAAGGTGAATCAGGCGCCGATTGACTTGGTGTAAGCGTCGGCGTCGATCAGACGGTCTTGCGTGGCGTCCGCAGCCGGCTTGATCTTGAAGAGCCAGCTTTCGTACGGCGTGCTGTTGACCGAATCAGGCGTGTCGGCCACGGCGGTGTTCGCTTCGATGATCTCGCCCGAGACCGGCGCGTAGATATCGGAAGCGGCTTTCACCGATTCGATGACGGCGACGGTGTCGCCCGCGGTAACGGTCTTGCCCAGTTCCTGGACTTCGAAGAAGACGATATCGCCGAGCGCTTCCTGCGCGTGGTCGGTGATGCCGACCGTCAGCGTGCCGTCCGCCTCGGTGCGGACCCACTCGTGCGATTCGGTGTATTTCAGATCGGCCGGGATGCTCATCGGATGCTCCTATGCGGTGTGATTCGGTTGTAACTTGGGAAGTAGACGCACGCGCAGGTTTGCTTAAACCGCGAGCACTTTGCCATTGCGCACGAACGGCAGTTTTACCACGCTTGCCGGTACGTTTTTGTCACGAATCTGAACGTGTACGGTGTCGCCCGGCTGCACGCCTTTCGGCACCCGCGCGAAGGCGATCGATTCCTGCATGGTCGGGGAAAACGTCCCGCTGGTGATTTCGCCTTCGCCGTGCGGCGTGACGACTTTCTGATGAGCACGCAGCACGCCCGCCGCCTTGCCGTTTTCCTTCAGCAGGATCAAACCGACGAACGCGGCCTGCGAGCCGTCCGCTTCCAGCTTGCCCTTGCCGACGAAGTCGCGCGGCGAGGTGAGGTCGACGGTCCAGGCGAGCCCGGCGTCGAGCGGCGAGACGTTGTCGTCCATGTCCTGGCCGTACAGGTTCATGCCGGCTTCGAGCCGCAGCGTGTCGCGCGCGCCGAGACCGGCCGGGCGCACACCTTGAGCTTGCAATGCATTCCACAGCGCTTCGACGTGATCTGCGGGGACGATGATTTCGAAGCCGTCTTCGCCGGTGTAGCCGGTGCGGGCGACGGTCAATTCGCCGAACGGCGTGTCTTCGATACGTGCGGCGTTGAAGGGCTTCAGCGCTTCGGTGGCGGCGCGTGCGGCCGGCACGGTTTGCCAGACCTTTTCGCGCGCATTCGGACCTTGTACAGCGACGATCGCATAGTCGCGGCGCGGCGTGATGGTCAGGCCAAAGCTGCCTTCGGCGTTGAGCTGGCCGAACCAGGCGATATCTTTATCAGCGGTACCGGCGTTGACGACCACGCGGAAGTGGTCTTCGCCGAAGTAATAGACGATCAGATCGTCGATCACGCCGCCGTCCGGATTCAGCAGACAGGAATACAGTGCGCGGCCGGGCGTTTGCAGTTTGGCAACGTTATTCGCCAGCGCGTATTCGAAGAAAGCGCGCACGCGCTCGCCGGTGAAATCGACGACGCACATGTGCGAGACGTCGAACATGCCGGCGTCGGTGCGCACGGCGCGGTGTTCGTCGATCTGCGAGCCGTAATTGACGGGCATGTCCCAGCCGCCGAAATCGACCATGCGGGCATTGAGCGCACGATGGGTGGCGTTGAGCGGGGTGTGTTTGAGTTCGGTCATGGGGCCTCGGGCGTCTCGCGAAACAAAAAAGGCCATGCGGCGCTACGCCTCGCGGCCTTTCGGCTGCGAGCGATGCGTTGCATGGCCCCTCTGTCCTCGATACCTGAGAGATTGCGTTGCCGTGGTCACGTTGACGTGCCGCGGTGAAACGCGCGCCCCTTCGGTGGGCAGCCTGCCAGATCCGCTCGATTAAAAACGACGCAGACGGCTACTGCCGCTCTCCAGAGTGCGAAAAACCTGTGCCTCGATGTTGCCTGGACGCGGGTTTTTCGACGCGGTCGGTCCTTTTGCCTGAGAGTTTGCGGGTGTGCCCCTTCGGCGGCGCGGCCTGCGGTTTTTTGCGGCCAGCACGCTCTCCCGACGCGTGCGGCGAATGTACGCGAGGGCTGGGAGCTTGTCAAATAAAGGCCCGCGAGCGGCGTGGCGGTTGACTTGAGGCCTTTGCAACTGTCAAAAAAAGCGCGGGACGTGGTGCCCGCGCTCGTGCTGCTTCGGCGTGGAAGCCGGAATTGACTCCGGCGCGATTATTCGCCGATAGCGTGTGCCGCGTTGTCCAGTTCCTGGTTCAGCACGCGCTGTTCGTCGCCGGACAGGCCGCCGCCATGCTGCGCGGCCATGTCGCGCGCTTCCTGACGGATTACGTCGAGTCGATGGTGCAGCGCGCCGCCTTGGGGCGGCGGGTAATAGCCTTGGTTCACGTGGTTGTCGATCCGGCGGCTGAGATTGTCGATGCGGCCGTCGACCTGACGCAGGCGCTGATCCGCGATCTGTTGCGGGTTGGGACGAGGCGCCGGCTGGGGTTGAGGCGCCACCACACAGGCGGCGAGGGAACTGAGCAAGGCGCACGCGGCGAGCGCGCGAATAGTACGGGGCATGGACACTCCGGAAGTCATTGTCGTTTTGTGGTGCTACCCCGGTAGCAACGGATGACCACCGGGCCGCGCTGACCAGCGGCACGGCCTGATTTGTAACGTTATGTTCCTTTCGGGCTTGTCAGCGTTTTTTAACCCGCGCCGCGTGCACGGCAAGTGCTGTTTTAGGTACACAAGCCGTTTCGACGCGTAGGCCAAACCGTCAACGAACTCGCTCGAACGGCAGCCGGACGCCTTCTTCCGAGCTTCGGCTGGCAAGCTCGATAACCGTCATTACGTCGACGGCGTCCTGTGCGCTCACCGGGAATTTGACGCCGTTCTGGATCGCGTCGGCCACTGCAATATAAAACCCGGTGTAGTCGCCATTGCGGGTCGGCAACTCGCGCTCGACTTCCTGATCGCCTTCCAGCACGCGCAGCACACCTGCGGCATTGCCCGCGCCGAAGCCATCGTCGCCCGGACGCGCGCCGGCCTTCAACTGATCTTCCTGCGTGTCGAGCCCATATTTCATATAACTGCCGCGCGTGCCGTGGATGGTGAAGCGCGGCGCGACGAGCGCCGTCAACGCACTGGCGTGCAGCACCACTTCGAAGTCGCCGTAGCCGAGCTGGATGTGCACGTAGTCGGGCGCGCCGGCGCCGTCGCGATGGGTGCGCACCGTTGCCGACACGGTTTGCGGCGTGCCGAACAGCGCCAGCGCCTGGTCGATCAGATGCGGTCCGAGATCCAGCAGCAAGCCGCCGCCCCGCGACGCTTCCTCGCGCCAGCGCTGCCGCACCTCCGGCCGGAAACGGTCGAAATGCGATTCGTATTGCGTGATCCGTCCCAATTCGCCGCTCGCGAGCAGATCGCGCACGGTCAAAAAATCACCGTCCCAGCGGCGGTTGTGAAACGGTATGAACAGTTTGCTGCGGGCGAGCGCGATGTTGGCCAGCGTGTGCGCGTCGGCGGTGTTCAGCGTGACCGGTTTGTCGACCACCACGTGCTTGCCCGCTTCCAGCGTGCGGCGCGCCAGGTCGAAGTGCGTGTCGTTCGGCGTGGCGATCACGATGCAGTCGAGTTCGTCCAGCGCCAGCAGCGCGTCGAGGTCGGCCACCACCTTCGTGTGCGGATAGTCGGCGAGCGCGCGCTCGGGCTGGCTCGTGGCAATGGCCGCGACGCTCGCGCGGCCGCAGTGCTCGATCACCGGCGCATGAAAGGTCGCGCCGGCGAAACCGTAACCCATCAATCCAATCTTCAGCGATGCGGACATGCGTGTCTTCCTGCAAAAACGGCGCGCCGCTTTGCCACCGCGGCGACGGCGCGCAACACCGCAATTGTGGCATGTCCTGGAGGCGGACCGTCAGCGTCGTCGTAGGCATTGGGCGCCGCTATCCGTCATCACAATCGTGTTAACATCGCTCCTCTCGCGCGAACCGCAGCGGGCCGGAACACACTCGCGCCACGCCGCGCGGGGCGGCCGTTCCAGCCGCCGGGTCCGCGCAGCATGCCTCCGGGCCTTCGGGCGGCAAATTGCGCCGCCAGGCCCTCAACCGCTGCTTTCAACCGCATTACCCATCCACAGACGATGTCCGCAGGCCTGAACCCCGCTCAAAATGAAGCGGTCCGTTATCTTGACGGTCCGTGTCTCGTGCTCGCCGGCGCAGGTAGCGGCAAGACGCGCGTGATCACGCAGAAGATCGCGCACCTGATCGAAGCCAAGGGCTTCGAGCCGCGCCACATCGCCGCTGTCACGTTCACGAACAAGGCCGCGCTGGAAATGCGCGAGCGCGTGGGCAAGCTGCTCGAAGGCAAGACACTGACCACGCCCGGCAAGGAAGGCCGCAAAGTGCCCGTCAACCAGTTGACGGTCTGCACCTTCCACTCGCTCGGCGTGCAGATTCTGCGGCAGGAAGCGGAACATGTCGGCCTGAAGCCACAGTTCTCGATCATGGATTCCGACGACTGCTTCGGCATGATCCAGGAGCAGGTCGGCTCGACGGACAAGGGCTTCATCCGCAAGATCCAGTCGATCATCTCGTTGTGGAAGAACGGCATGATCATGCCCGAGCAGGCGATCGCGATCGCCGCGAACGAGGATGAACATCAGGCCGCGATCGTCTACCGCAATTACGTGGCGACGCTGCATGCGTATCAGGCAGTCGATTTCGACGACCTGATCCGTCTGCCCGCCGAACTCTTCGAGAAGAACGAACAGGTGCGGGACCGCTGGCAGAACAAGCTGCGCTATCTGCTGATCGACGAGTATCAGGACACCAACGCCTGCCAGTACGAACTGGTGAAACTGCTGGCCGGCAAGCGCGCGGCGTTCACCGCGGTCGGCGACGACGATCAGGCGATCTACGGCTGGCGCGGCGCGACGCTCGAAAATCTCGGCCAGCTCAGCAAGGATTTTCCGAAGCTGCATCTGATCAAGCTGGAGCAGAACTACCGCTCGACCGTGCGCATTCTGACCGCCGCGAACAACGTGATCGCGAACAATCCGAAGCTGTTCGAAAAGAAGCTGTGGTCCGAGCACGGCATGGGCGACACGATCACGGTCACGCCGTGCAACGACGAAGAGCATGAGGCCGAGTCCGTGGTGTTCCGCCTGTCGGCGCACAAGTTCGAGCGGCGCGCGAATTTCCGCGACTACGCGATCCTGTATCGCGGCAATTTTCAGGCGCGCATTTTCGAGCAGGTGTTGCGGCGCGAGCGGATTCCTTATGTGCTGTCCGGCGGCCAATCGTTCTTCGACAAGGCCGAGATCAAGGACATCTGCGCGTATTTGCGTCTGATCGCCAACGCGAACGACGACCCCGCGTTCATCCGCGCAATTACTACGCCGCGACGCGGCGTCGGCAATACGACGCTCGAGGCGCTCGGTTCGTTCGCGGGTCAGGCCAAGGTGTCGCTGTTCGAGGCGGTGTACATGGGCGGCATCGAGGCGCGTCTGTCGCCACGGCAGATCGAACCCATGCGCGTGTTCTGCGACTTCATGCAGCGCCTCACCGATCGCGCCGAGAAGGATGCCGCCGGCACGTTGCTCGACGAATTGATGGATGCGATCCACTACGAGGCCTATCTCTACGACGCATTCGACGAACGTCAGGCGCAGTCGAAGTGGCAGAACGTGCTGGAGTTCATGGAGTGGCTCAAGCGCAAGGGCACGAAGGCTGAGCCTGCGGGCGCGGCGAACGACGAAGCCACCGGCTACGACACCGCCGACGGTTTCGGCGACACCGGCAAGAGCCTGCTCGGCCTGATTCAGACCGTGGCGCTGATGTCGATGCTCGAAGGCCGCGAGGAAGATCCCGACGCGGTGCGGCTTTCGACGGTGCATGCGTCGAAGGGTCTGGAGTATCCGCACGTGTTTCTGGTGGGCGTCGAGGAAGGCATCATGCCGCATCGCGGCGGTCCCGACGACGAGCCGATCGACGACGCGCGCATCGAAGAAGAACGCCGGCTGATGTACGTGGCGATCACGCGTGCGCAGCGCAGTCTGCATCTGAACTGGTGCAAGAAGCGCAAGCGCGCGCGAGAGACGGTGGTGTGCGAGCCGTCGCGCTTCATCCCCGAAATGCTGCTCGACGACGCCCCGCCCCCGACGCCCGAAGAAGCGCCGATGTCGCCGAAAGACCGGCTCGCGAGTTTGAAGGCGCTGTTGCAGAAGCCTTGAGCGGGCGCTGAGAACGCTGAGATCGCGTGGGCTTGTTTGCCGGGCGTGATATAAAAAAATCCCTGCATCGCGTCGCCAACGGTGCAGGGATTTTTTAGTGGTGCGGCCAACGCCGCGAGCGTTTTACTTCACCGCGCTGACCATGTAGTCGACGGCGGCCTTCACGTCCGCGTCGGAGGCAGTCGAGCCGCCCTTAGGAGGCATCGCGCCCTTGCCGTGCAGCGCATAGTTATAGACCGTGTCCATCGGCTCTTTCAGGCGCGGCGCCCAGGCATCCTTGTCGCCGAACTTCGGTGCGTTCAACACACCGGCCGCATGACAGGCCTGGCAAACCTGCTGATACAACGCCTTGCCGGCTTGCGACGCGTCCGCGCTTTGCGTGCCGCCCGCTGCCGGCGCGGCTGCTTGCGGCACGCTCGCCATGGCGGCCATCGCTGCGGCGGCCTGAGCCGCACCTGCGTCGGAAGCGCCGGCCGGCGCCGCGGCCGCAGCACCGGATGCCGCCGCCGCTGGTGCGCCCGCTGCCGGCTGAGCCGGTTCAGGGAAACTTCCGCCGGAGTTGTTGGCCATGTAGGCGACCGCGCGGGCGATTTCGAAATCGCTGTAGTCGTCCGGGCTGGTGCCGCCTCGTGGGGGCATCGCGCCTTTGCCGGCGAGCGCCGTGTGCAGCAGCGTGTCGAAGCCCTGCGCGATGCGCGGCGCCCAGTCGGCGGTATTGGTGAATTTCGGCGCGCCTGCCGCGCCCGACGCGTGACACGCGGAGCACACCGCCTTATAGACTTCCTCGCCGCTCTTGTAGACGCGCGGCGCATTGGCGTCGCGAATGTCGACCTGGGCAAATGGCTTGATGCGGGCGGTGACCTCGGCTTCGGAGAGAGAGTCGGTGCCGGCGCCGGTGCGCGTCGAATTGTCGACGTAGATCACTAGCAGAACGATGATGACGATCGGTACCGCAAAACTGGCAATGATCGCGGCGATGAGCTGCCCGGGCGTTTTGATCGGGGCTCCGTGTGGTGCTTCGCTCATGCTTGTCTCGTCTCCGTGGGTATGTGAGCGGTACAGCGTGACGGCAACTTCTTGTTCTTTAATCAGCCACGGACGATTATAGACGGAACATTTCGACGGCGGCGAGGGGCGCGGGGCGGTGTTCAGCAGGCGTTTACCCGCATCGCGCGGGTTGCCCGAAACACCGCGAAGACCGCCATTCAGGCCGTCCGGTGGACGGTATGGCGGAAACCGGGTATCCTTTCGGTCTCGCTTTGGCGTCGCATCCGTTCTGGTGCCGCGCTTTCGTGGTGAAGCGCCCGTAGCTCAATGGATAGAGTACTGCCCTCCGAAGGCAGGGGTTGCTGGTTCGATCCCAGCCGGGCGCACCACATAAAGAGTCGATCTCGCTAGAGGGGGCTTATGTGGCGTTACCCTACAGATGTCGTAAACGACACCTGTAGGTAGTACGAGTAGCCGCAAAAAGTCCGGGTCTTAGACTTTTCCCTCCGTTAATCCCATATTGATGAGTCTAGGCAGGTTGAGCCCGCCAGATTGCCGACCTCGTGAAATCATCACTCCCGTCTCGGCATGAGCTTTCCGCTGGGCTCGTTGCACGTCTTGGCGCCTTCCCAACGTTTTAATCTTGCCCCGCATTCGCTCGGCGACGCGCCTTCGCGCAGGATAGATGCCGGCCGCGTAAAGCGCTTTATGCTCCTCCAGATACACTCGCTCAAGAGTCCCCGAAGCATCACTTCGGGTAGCTTTCACGAGCTCGCTGCCACGCTGAACCAAGAGCGCATGTTCAGTGGGAAAGGTCTTTCGAAGGAATTTCAGCGAAACGTTAATCTGCTTTGCTGCATCGGTCGCATTCTTCGTTTGCCCAGCACGAAGCAATTCATCAAGCTCCTTGTACAAGTCGTCTCTCGAGCGCTTGGCTCCATCGCGACCACTAGCAACCAGCCGACGGTCCTGACATTTCGGCGCCGGTCGAAGCGAAAGCATCACCTTGTTGCCAAGCAAGATGTCCGCAATGGCGCAACTGCAGCAATAGGCAGCGAGCGCTAGGCGCGGTAGGCTCATCCGGATTTGTCCCTTTACCCATCCGTGCACCTGTGATTTTCCCACCCGGAGGTGAGCTGCAAGATATGCAGACTTGCCGTTGAAGAGGGTATCAACGGCATGTGCAAGGAAGGCGGACTGAGCGGAAGCTGTGTACCCGGCGTTCGGAAAAACCGCCGCATCGTCAAGCAGCTCCGCGATGAGCTGCGCGCTCGCCACCTCATAGTCAGACGCGGGTATCGACGCTGCCGACTTGAGCGACTTGAGGTCGGCCTCGACCGCGGCAGAGGGCAACTCGGCCCTTCCGTTGAACACGGGCTTTCTTTTTACCTTTGGAAGGTCGACGAGCCGCACCTGGTGCAAGGGACATGCATTGACGGCGTCGATGCTCCAAAGCAAACGGTCATAGCGGTCACGACCTTCACGCGCGTCGTCCTTGAAGCAAATTGGACAAAACCGTCTTTTACTCGACAACAACTTGAACCCTGAGACGAGTTGCCGCAGCGGCAGCAAAGTGCAGAGTTGCAGATTGTTGCGCAGTGTTAGAGCATTCAGCGTATGTGCCCATTGATGCGCCTGCTCTGTATGGCTCGAGATGCTGGAGCTGTAATCTGCACGTCCAACGTCGCGAGCCATCCGGTCGCTGCTGATTCCAAAGAGGTCCTCAGCGGCAGGGCCAATGATTCGTTTCGTTAGCGTCCAGCGTGCCATGCCATGGGCACTACTCAATCGTGAGAGGTAATTTCCCAAGTTCTCGCGGTCCTCTCCTGAACAGCCGTACGGTGCGAGGCTGAAAAGTATCGACCTCGGTGGCGCGTCTTCAGGCCAACCGCCTGGTAACGGAGTGCGAAATGGACTTTTCATTGACGGAGACCTCGCAGGCTATTGCCACCCGACTGCATGTTCCTGGCCGCGAGTCTGGCGAGCATTTCGGCTTCGCTCGGATACGCAATCGGGTACTCCGACGAAAGGTAGGGCTTGACGTTCTTCTCGCCCTCAAGCGTCTCCGCCCCAACGGTGTCGTGCTCGGCCTCTGTGGGCAATGCGTTCCAAATGTATCTGTCCTCCCACGATGTGCTGCCTTCAGCAGCACACCTGGTTACCGCTTCAATCAGGGCTTTGGCAGCATAGCCGGGCATACCGAGGTGCGCATAGAAAAGCCGTTCAATGTACTTCTTGAGGTCGACCTTGAACGGCAAGGGAATATGCGGCTCGAATGCCTTGATAAACTGAGTGAAGGCGTCGAAATCGTCCTGATTGTCGTGATAGCGGTCGAAGCGGATAACGCTGATGCGACGCGCGAGTTGCCCGCTGGCGCGGACCAGTTTTTCAGAACCGTAGGCACCTACGAGTAGAAGATTCAGGCCGCCACGGTTAGCGAGAGATTTGAGAAGATTCCCGTATAGGAGAGGGTCTGTCCGGGAGTCTGTGAAGTGAACTGCTTCATCCAGTATGAGATGACGGACCTTTCGGAACCGGAGCGCGTCTTCAAACGTTAGCCGAAAGCTACGGAGGGCGTTTAGGTCCTCGCCTGTGCTGTTTTGCCCCGTAAGCTCAGGCGACAGCGCGTGAAGGTCTTCGGAGAGGCGCTTGTAGAATAGCCGCCAGTTGATATCCTTGCCGTCGGCTGCATCGACCTCATTCAACACGACGGGAATTACGCCGGGATTCTCCCGGATTTCTATGTCATAGAGCTTGAGTAGTGTTTCCGCTTCGAGGGCTGCGAAGGTTGACTTCCCGACGCCGGACGGACCAGTGACCAGAGTAAGAGAGAGGCCTGCACCCGGAATCATATGTCGGGCGACCTCGTCCACGACACTCGTCAGATTCCGGTGCATAAAGCGAAGGGACTTCAGATATTCGCCTTTTTCACTGGGGCTTCCGTGTAAAGCTTGTTCAAAGCTGATGGAGCTCATAGAACCTCCTGGAGTTAGACGGGGCGGGACGTGGGAAGGCTGTCGTAGTTCATCTTGAGTCGACCTCTCGTGGGCTTCGGCAGAGGGATGCGCAGGACGCTGTCGTCATCCGGCGGGTCAATGGCTGCGGGCACGGTGATGGACACGTCGAGGCTTGCCTCCTGCTGGTTGGTTGCGTGGTCTTCGATAAGATGCGCGTTTCCATAGACTTGGCGTGTGGCTGCTGTCAGGGACGCTGCGTCGGGCAAAACATGGTCACTGATGACCGCATAAATGACCTCCTCCAGGTTTTCGTCGGGTTCTCCGCGCATCCGCATCCGGACCTCGTACATGACATAGCCCCATTCGACGTAGGTCAGCTTGCGGTACTTCATGAGCAGCTTTGACCGGCAGCGAACCCACTTGCCGTTGAGCAGCGCGTAGGCAATGCTTACGTCCCACATGTCGATGAGAACCTCAAGGTTCTGCGGACGTACCGCCCTGTCAGCAAACTCATCGGCCCAGTACCAGACATGGCCAATCTTTATGCCCATCTGTTTATCGAGTTTGCGGCTATTCCCCTTCGAGGGCGGGATGCAGGTGAGGATGTAGAAGTAGGAATCGTAGGGAGTGAGGCGCGCGAGCCGACGCCCGGTAGCGGCAAACCGGATGTTCATGTACTCAATAGGCGCGTGGTCGTGCGCTGGATGAATCCGCAGGTTGTAGTCGCGGAAGAAATACTCATCGAGAAGACCATGCAACTGCGGGAAGCTCAAGAGGTCAGCGCGAATTGGGTCGACGGACCGCGTGACCGTGCGAACGTTGCGTAGCGCCTTGGTGTTGCCGACCAGGTCGTGAATGAGTTCGGTATTGGTGGTGCCGAACAGCCGTTCCATCACTGCGCCAAATCTCGATTTGTGGGCAGGGCGGAACTGCAGCGTGATATGGAGGAGGTCGCAGAGACGGTCGAACGCAGCAGAGTGGAACTCCTTTCCGTTGTCGACCACAATCACGGATGGCGTGCGTTTGAACATCCGCACCATCGCTCGAATTGCCATCATGCAACTGACAGTGCTAGGTGCATGGACTGACAGGTAAAAGGCGAGTACTGCCCGGGTTTCTGCGTCCATCACAATCGTCAGCCATGGCCGCTTTCGGAAAATCCTCCCGCCTTTCCCCCGAATGCTGACGAAGACGTCGAGCTTCGTGTGGTCAATATGGACCCTGTGAAATGGGCGCCCCCCATGTATCTTGTCTTCAAGATGGAGGTACCAGGTAGCAGGCTCTTCGTTATAGGCGACCCGGCTGCCTCGCCGAGCCTTTACGTCCATGAACATCTTGCGGTGGGCGTAAAAGGTCTTCCGGGACACAAGTGGCACCTTGGCTGAGACGCTCAATTCCCGGTACTTCCGGTAAGAGGCCCGACCGCCAGGATTGGTGGGGTTGTTGCCCCATTCCGTCGCCTCGCGAATCATTTCGCGCTGCCTGTTTGAAGTCTGGCAACGCCCTCCGCTTCGAGCCATCGGCGTTGCGGCTCTTCGCTGGGCAGACGCTGACTCGCCGGCCTTACGTACGGCCTTTCGTATTCGTTGGACCTGCCTCTTTGAGAGATTGCAACGAACCGCTTTGCCACGCTCGAGGTCCCGTACCATCAGAAGCCGATTTCTCCCCTCGATAATCTGGTATTCCGTAAGGGCCTCGATTCTTGCGAGGCGCTCGTCGGTCGACGGTTGGGATGAAAATAGAACGACTTCCCTCTGAAAGATTGCCCGTTCGAAATCGGCCACGGGCATCAGGGAACCGTTGCGGGACTGCTGGTCAAAGAAATGCACCGAGTCCGAGGTTACGGCGGAGACTTCGAAGACCTCCGTGCGACCTTTGAACATGAATTCGGTGCCCATATCCACGCTAAGTGCGACTTCTTCGCTGACAGCTTTGGGTGCCGGCCGGTTGAACAGAAGCGCGTCGAGCTGCGCGCGAGAGTTGCACACAATGACGTCTTGCGCTTCGCTCAGGTCGTCACATTCGAGGTCGACAAAGAGGCGCTGGTCCGCGATTGCCTTATAGACATCGTCGACCAGGAACGCATCAGGTGGAGTTTCGATAACGAGGGGCTCACCCCAAGGTGTCTGCTCGGGATAGGCGTGCGTCATGAGCAGGCCCAAGGTCATTGGGCACGTTTCGCTTGTAATCTTCTGAATCGCGCGCCAGGCATTGTCGGTCAGCGGGGCGCACTTATCGCACAGGTAGTCCTCAAGGAACTCCAGATTCGATACGAACGTACCCCCGTTCTCGTTCCCCGAGCGCAGACAGAACGTCATGCCGATGGTGGCAAAGTGCCTTTCCCGTTCAGGGCATCGCCACGTCCCGTCATCGTCCCTAAAGAAGCGCCTCGGATATTTTTCGGCAAGACATTCGAGGTCCCTCTCGGTCTTCCATTCGTCGATGTATATCCCGTAAGGAGTTAGCCGAAGAATGTCGGGCGTGTATGGCGTTGGCGCCTGATAGTACGTGACGGTGCCGTCAGAACGCTTGCGTTCCGTTTCGACGACTAATCTAACTTGGGGGGGCTGACAGTAGTACTCGCGTGTTGTGCCGTCGAATTCATATCTCACGACGGCGCCAAACTCTGGCTTGCGACTTTCTGTTGCTACCCGTCGTCGCATCTTGCGCGAGGTGTAATGAGAGACAACGTTACCGCGGCGCGACTGGACCTTTCTTGACGCGCCGTTGTTGCGCGCCTCCCAGATATAAACCTGCCCCTCAAGAGGCGTTCCCCACCGTTCGAATTCTTCCCTCAACTCCACATCGGTGTACGGCGGTGGTGCGGTCCCGATTGGGCTCTCGTCATACCAAGAACGTTCGAGTTGCTGCCACCTGGATTTCAACGGTACGACTGTAGGCAGGTTGATTGACATTGTCGTCTCCTATCGTGAATTCAGGTCGTTTCGGGCGCGGGATGCCGGCATCCATAGTTCGGATGGTCTCTGTCTCGCCGAATGGAGGCGCTGGTGCTTCAGAAATCTGGCGGAGGCGCGCGTTGATGAATCGTCGATGGTCGGAGCTAAGAGGCGCAAGCGCACAAAGGCATCGGTCCATCGGTAGCGGAGTTCGATGAGTGACCTGATTGCATTGCCGCGCTCTTCGTCCCACGGTTTGATTTTTCTCGCGAGCGCTGCGGCGACCCAGCCGTCGATTGAGCTTCGGATTTCGTCAGAGCCGCGGGAGCGCAGGAAGAACGCCCAGCTCTTGAACGTCCGGTTTGTCGACACGAGGCAAAACGGACCATTGGGTTGGAAGATGCTCGACCAACTGAAGACTGCATCCCCGGTTCCGGACCAGTCGGGCTCAAGAAGCGACTCCGTCGTGATAACACTCACCTCATAGACATGTTCCTCGTCCCAACGCCTAACGAGCAATGGCTTCTCGGGCACGTAAGTCGGACGTAGTGCGCTCTGCGGAGGGGAATTGAATAGTCCCGAAACGCGAGTGCTGATGTCCGTCTTCGCCGCCGCTGCGCTCTTGCAGAGGCGCTTGATGCTTCGAGGACAGTCCCCGGGCCGTCTCTTCACTGTCACCAGAATTTGCGACCGGGAGGGAGACACGCCTGGCAGCTTCGAAAGCATCCCCGTCTCGCGCGCGGTCCGGCGTCGAGGGAGATGCAGGGTGTTGCGAGCGACCGCCCCTTCATCCCTAAAGTGTTCCAGACCAGCCAGGAGATGGTCGCAGTCGTCTGAAAAATCTTTAACTTGTTCGGCCTTCATATTAGCTCCGTGGAGATTGCTAAAAAAGACGTCAACATTCCTCGCAACTGTCGGGTCGACAGTCCGCGAAAAAAACGCGCGCAGACCCGTCTCGGCAGGACATGCCAAGACGGAAGGCGATTAGTACAACTATGCATATGGACCGGTCAGGTCATGTCAAAACGATTAACCGTTAGGTCCAAAATCGAAGATTGGGGGCGGCTTTGCCGGGGGCGTTGAGGGGAAGAGGGGAACTTCCGAAGGGGCCAAACGGGGGAGAGGCGGGGGTGCGAAAACAGCGCGGAGGCGGCTGAAGAAATTGGGGGCAGTTCGTCTGTCGTTGCCGCCGCCGCCTCCGGAAGTCGACCGGGGTGCTGTGTTGGCCGGAATTTGGTGAAATTGGCCGGAATTGGGCAAAGTTGCAGGTCATTTGGCGTAAATTCCAAGTTCGTTGCAGACGCGCGAACTCCTTTGACGACCTGTGTCACCCATGAGAAAATTACGTTGCTTAGGCGTGGTTCCTCATGGGGCCACTGGGGGTCGCTGGTTCAAGTTCGCTTGGGCTTCGCGACCCCTTTCTTATTTGTGCAGACAAATAAGACCCGGTCGCTTGCCCCAGTGGGCTGTTCCAGTTTTGTCGCTTACTCGCCGGGTCGGGCTCCTCCTAGGGATGAAATCTGATAACCAATCATACGTCGAGTGCTTCTCCCCGGAAAGCAGTTTTTTGGAAAATTTCCGTCGCCGATGGCCGGTTTGTCGCGACAAAAACCTAAAAAGTGCAGCGATACAGTGTGTATATTTTTTGATAGCAGGTGTATCGCTTTAGGGATTTGACAAGCCGGACGATGCCGCCATGGTATCCACGGTGAAAGCTGCAATCAAAATCCACAGCGTCATAAACCGCGATTTCAATCGAGCACATTTCTCGTGAGTCGCGTCGCAAGTCGCCGTCTCGCGGCCAGCGCGCCCAAGCCCTCATCGGGGTCGAGGAGCAGAAGGTGCGGCAGCATCTTCACGTGATAGCGCGCATCGTTATGGTCAAGAACAATGAAGCAACACTTCCCCTGTCTGGCGATGTGTCTTTCTGTCTCAATCGGACGGCTGGGGACACCGTCATAGCGGGATGCGTGTTCAAGAGTCGCATCAATTACGCGGCGGCCCAACGGGACTGGAAGCATTTCAACGCATGCATCAAGGCCGAGATAGAACGTCCACCACGTGTTGAGCACAATGCCTACGCCCTCGTGACCGGCGAGAACTTCTGTCAGCAGATGGGCATGCTCGAGCACGCGATGGCCTTCTATCTTCAGTTCGGGCGCTCGACCGGGTAGATGCGCGACCTGATTCGGGTGCAGTACCCCGTCCAGATTGAGATACAGATTCATTGGGATACCTACAGAACGAGGTTTTCTGTGCTCTGGACCCGGGTAGCGCAATCGAGGATATCTAAAATGATTTCCGCGTATTGGGTTGCGGCGAGTTCGGAAGTATCATTCACGAGGACGGTTTGCGGCAGGTACTCGTAAGGGACAGCTGAAGAACAGCTGTCTACAATCAGGAGATGGGACGGGTTCCGCCGCCTGATGTCAGCGCGCAGAATCTCTAGGCGAGGTAAGGTAGAGAGCCGACGGTGGGAGCGATTTCCTTGCATGGTCGCCCCGACCGTTTTGCTCGCAATCGGAGCAGGCAGCAGATTCAGCACGCCCCGATAGCCGTAGTCGGGCACGAGCCACGAGTTGATGACAATCGTCAGGTCGAGATACTCGTCGGCGATACGTGACAGTCGATGAAGGAGTGGCAGCGGTAGAGCGCTCGGATTTTCGAGCGGGCAGCGTGAGAGGCGAGCTGCGCGGCGGCGAGCGAAGATTACGCCTTCGAGCCCAAGGTAGAGTGTTGAGGACACAACCGAATCCTCCGCCTGAGCACCTTCTGTGGTTTGTCCGCCGTGTCTGGCGGCAACCAAGAAGATGGGTGTCTTACGGGCCCTTCCGTTGGCGTTTGACTTTTGGGTGAGCCGTGTGTGTTAACACACATTCAAGTTAGTACATATATCTGCGAACATGCAAGCGAAATTTGCTAATCCTCATGCGAAGGAATCGCGAGCACCGGACGACGAGCAGGAAAGCGTCTGGTCGGGCCTCGTATCGCGTGGAATTCGCGCGACGCTTGCCCGGCAGGGCATGAGCTACGCGGACCTGGCCGCAGCGCTCGCCGACATGGGCGTGCCTGAAACATTTCGTGGCGTTCAGGCGAAGTCGCAGCGTGGGACCTGCCGGTTCACCTTCTTCCTGCAGGTGGTTCTGGCTTCCCGGACCGACTACCCTGCAGCTTGGGAGAAGGCTCTGACCGCAACTCAGTCATGGGAGCAACGCGCATCGGCCGTCTTGCAGTCAGAGTTGTCTCTACAGCCCTGGCTGACTTGGGCGGGGCTGGCAGCGCGACTTGCGGAGATTGGGGTCTTCGTCACATCGAAGGACCTGGAGAGTCAGGCCAAAAGCGGTACTTTCCCAGCGGCTTTGTTCCTTCAGTGCGCGACCGTGTGCCGGTTCGAAGGTATCGGTCGGTTCGTGGACGTCTCGTCTCTGAACGGCGCTGCGGTGGACGGCCAGCAACGGGCGGAGCCGCATCGGTAACCGACGGGCTTGCAAAATTCCGCTCACCGACTATAGTCTTTCCATGTGCATAAACGCACATCAACGCCCGAGCTAAAAGTCAAATAACGCTGCTCGAGCACCTGCATCCCACAACCAGCACGCTTGCTGTTCTACGCAGCGGTGCCTGATGTCGTTGTGGCACATCCAGGTGATTGTCATGCATGCTCGAATTGCGCCCAGTCCAGATGTTGAGCCATCTACCGACCTCCTTCATTGGCGCGTCATGGAAATACTTCCAGATGGCCACGTGCACTTTGTCGGCCTCAACTCCTCAAATTATTTGGGCCGCATTAGCTCCGAAACCTTGGTGTATGACTCCGCCACCCATCGAGCTGAGAGTCGCTCTGGTCGTATCTATTTCCTTCGAGGTCCGGCCGGCTTGGATGGCGTGAGTGAATACTTCTGGTCGTTCTGGTGTGAACACAATCACATCTCCGACTATGCGGACATAACGGACCAATACCAGGAATCCGACCGTGACCACGCCTGTTGAGCGCTCGCGCGCGGTCACTGAAGTCCGATGGTTTCTGCAGACACTTGCGGAAGCCCGTGAGCCCATCGATGTACCGGGTCTTGTCCAATCGGTCGCAGCAGGGCTTCTTCGACATTACCCACTTGAAGCTGACCTCATGGAGTCAGCTGCCGCGTTGCCAGAGCTGTGGGCTGCACCGTGTGCAAGGGTCAGGCGGCCCCGGCTGGTCCATGATTCACGAGACTAATCGTGCTCGCGAAGCGAACTGTGCGAGTGAGGACTCGCGGACGACCGAGCGGCAGACCCACTGGCGAGGCGCCGCGCATGGTCAGCTTCGCGCTCCAAGGCGTCGCGGACGAGTTCCTGTCGTCGTACCAGGGTTTTCTTCATCGCAATCGAATCGCTCGCCTTCGAGGTCGCAGACGTCCGAAAGAGTGCATTCACCGTCTGCTTCGTCGAGCGATGCTGTCGGGTCTACTCGTTCCCCGACGCGACTACGAGAGAGCCAGGCAACGACGTGACGCGCTTGCCTACGTCCTGGCTGCCGCGTCAGTGCCGCAGCATCTGCGGCCGTCGGGGCTTCCCGCGGAATTCCAGAGGGCGAGGCAGTCGGGCCGAAGAAGGGGCTAATTTGAAGGGCGGGAGGTATCGCATGAAACGGCGTCTCGTGATTCAGCTGCCGGCTGTCCTGGCTGCAATAGGTGCATGCGCTTTCGTCTCAGAAGCGGCGGCCCGGGCCGTGACCGTCGACATCTCGAGGCTGGGAGGGCACCCGCGGTTGCGCGCAGCGATTGAATTGTATCTCGATGCGGTCGCCGGCCAAGTCTCGACGCACACGTGCTTCAGAAACCTTGTGACGTGCATGTATCTATGCTGCTGCGAGTTTGCTGAGTGTCGAGACGTCGGACGCGTGAGCATCGAGCAAGTGGACGTGACGCTGGTCGCGCGCAAAATCGCGCTGATGCCAATACCTCGGCCGGAGCAACCGATTGTTCGGGCTCTGGTCATGTGGGCGGCGAGCTGGTCGCCGCACTTGCCGCAAGTGTCATTACGGCAGTCGTGTGCCGTTGCACGGCGGGTCATTGCCGCGACAGTCATTTCGTTGCCCGAAAGTTCTCACCTTTGAGGCTGTCTCGGGCTTTGAGGCTGGGCTTGGCGATAGGAGACTACCGGAGGGAAGCATGTTGTGTTGGCGTCGTCGAAAGAGCCAAGCGGTGCATGGCGCAAAGGCGAGCGAAGACACAGCGGACGATTCAGCCACAACTGTAGCTGTGTATGAGGGCGAGCACGCGTTCCCGCCCGATGACCTGAGAGCACTGTATGTGGCGACAGCGCGGGTTCGCTCAAACGTTACGCTGCTTCAGCGGGCTTCGGACGCCTTGCGGGCAGAGGGTTACTACTTGCCCCTCGGTCCTTACTCTGCTCCAAGCGCGTTCTCTGTATTCGTCCACAGGGAATCTCCGAAATGCCCGGGCCCGAAGTTGGAGGCGTCGGTCCACATTGCTGTCGCGGGAGAAAGCGTTCGCGTACGAGTTCGATATGCGGGATGCCCGATGCAGACACTGGCGCGGACCGCAGTCGTGCGAGGCGGAATCATCGCCAACATCGCCCGGAGAGCAATCGGCCGCATTCGGCGGTGCTAAGAAGGAAGACTGCTTCGAAGGTTTTCCCAATCGGATGAGGGATTTGTGATGTTGCTCGTTACCGTCGAAAAGCTTCCGTATGGTGACCCCGACCCGCGGTTCAGAAAGCAGCTCGCTACGGTCGAAATTGTGAATATCGGAGGCAGCTTCGCGTCTGCCTCCTACGAGGTGAGGCTATTCGAAGAAGCCGGAAATCGCATCGCCACCGGGCTGCTTGTCGACTATCCCCGGTATGCGACGACGGTGCTGGATTTAGTGGGCAGAGGCATTGTGACCGCTCTTGCTGGCAGCGAAGAATTGCCCCCCCGGCCTCCGTTTCGGCGACGTCGCAGGTCGACATAGCGCGGTTTCGCGGAACAGGTGATGGAGATGAGCGCGATGTCTGACCGGCAAGTACTCTTTGTCGACTACGACGGCGTCCTGCATCGAGGCGGTGCTTACCGCACGAAGCGCGGCATCATCAGTAGCGACCCGAGTCGTATCAGATTGTTTGAGTACGCCGAAATCTTGGCGGCGATTCTAGCTCCGTACCCAGGCCTCGAACTGGTCTTGTCAACGTCATGGGTGAAAGCACTAGGGTTCAATCGAGCACGGGACGTCTTGCCGGTCGCTGAGCTTCGCGCCAAGGTAGTAGGGGCAACATATCACTCCAAGTTTGACGACGCACAGTTCTGGGGCGGCATCGGGAGAGGGGTGCAGGTTCTCAGATATGTGAATCGCCATCGGTTAGTTCACTGGCTTGCACTGGACGACATGAATGACGGATTTGATGACGAACTTGGCCGTCTCGTACGTTGTGATTCGGACAAAGGGCTCGGAGACCCAAACGTTCAAGAGATATTGAAGGCGGCGTTACATACCCAGTTTGGCGAAATGCGATGACGAGTGTAAGCGAGTCGCCATGCAGGGAATTTGGCTCCGTTAGCGCGAAGCTGTGCTCCACCAGGTGAACACGATGAAAGTGAGAACGCGTCTGAAGCGCCGAACTGCCGGTCGTGGACAGGTGTCATTTCTGTGGCAGCTGACACCCCGTCGCTTCGTACGGATACCCGCGCGCGGGCGTCTCCCTCCTGTCCGGCGCTTCCCGGCCGAAGACAATGCGGAAGATGGCGTTTGCTCCGAGGCCGAGCACTATCGCCGCAACCTCGTGGCGAGCGGTCGTTTGCTCGATGCCGATGCGTTTCGAGCCGCCAAGTCGCTGACGCGGGCTGACGTCCAGATGGCGCTAGACGAAAAGCGTTTCTTCGTTGTCGATGTTGACGGTCTACCGTACTACCCAGCATTTTTCACGAACGATTACCTGGACCGAAACACGCTTGAGGCGGTGTCGCTGGCGTTGGGCGATTTGTGTGGGTGGCTGAAGTGGGACTTTTTTACGACCGCTCGTGGCAGCCTTGGAGACAAGAGCCCGTTCGACTTGATTGCGCTCGGTGATGTGGAGCGCGTGATAGCGCGCGCAAAATCCTTCTGGGATGAAGTATTACGCTGACGTCATCTCGGGTCGGCGAAGTCCTTTACGAAAATTGCGAGTTCGCGACATGGATGACTCCAGCGTACGAGCGCAGATAGCTCATCCTAGTTTTGTACGAAAGTCGCTGAAAGGCATAAGTAGACGGTCGCGCAGATTTGCTGGCACCTCACCCAATCCCGCCTGAACGAACGTTTCTAGGCCCATTTTGTAGAAGGCCGGTTCGACATTCCGCAATCTCTCGACCGCGAAAGGTTCAATCTCGAGCAATTCCCGGAGGTCTGCAGCGGCACTCGCGTACGCCGGCAGTTCCGGAGTGAAATGCTGCTTGCAGATGCGCAATGCGTAGTCCTCGGAAAAAATCGTCGCAAGTCCTTCTTCAAGGACCGGAGCAGCGCTACCGCCGCTTGGAGACAGCAGGTGCACGCATTCATGAGCCAACTGATAAAGAGCGCGAGAAGGATTTGGAAGAGCGGCCATTGAAAGCCTTATAGCGACATGTTTGCAATTGCCTGGATACCAGATATGAGGGATGTCTCCGTGAAATTCCACTCCGAGCGGTGTGTATGTTAGGTCGCGTGGCCCATACTTGCGCTCAAGCTCCTGAAGAATGTCTCCCATTCGTGTTGTGAGTGTCCACGTGGGACCTGTCGGCGAACTCTGCGAAACAAAGAGTGAATCTATCATTGGAAGAACGGGCAGGAACGTGATTTAACTAGGGCGATTTTCCCACGCCACCACGGAGACACGCAGTAAATCGCTACTGCCTCTTATGAGTTATTCAGGGGGGACGATAGTCCCCGGTCAGCACGGTAACGACGTCGACGACCTGATAGCACGCGGATTGAGTTGGCGGGCACCACTCAATACGGCCGTATGCTTTCCTGCCTGGTCCCTACGACCATCGGACAGCGCTCGACGAGGTCGTGCAAATGATGGGGGGCCTCGCATACATGACGGGACCGGAAGGCAGGCCGTTGCGTACCGGTATGACTTGCTGATGTCAAGGACCGTACGAAAATTTTTTTGATTGCAGAGCCGGGTAAGGCAGCACCGAAGGCTGCCGTCCACAAGAAGACAGCTGCATCGGCGAAAAATAACGGGGAAACAGGTTGGAGCCGATAGGGCTGCGAGGTCGAGAAGAGCGGGCCCCAAAGAACATTGCTATTACGAAGACGACCGGTGCCAAGAATCCGCCTGCGGGCCCGTTGGGGTCATGGCCGCGGTCAGGTCTTTCACAGTTGGTCATCAGGGGAGTGCACGTAGACGCCCCGGTATAGCGAGCCTCTTCAGGACAATCTTGCTGTCCGGCATTTTGCTACTTTGGCCGGCCCGCGGATGCCTTTTTTCGCCGGGCCGCTATCTTAAAGACGAAGCTGGCCGGCTTTTGGGTCACCACGTAGCGTTGGGCCTGCTGGATGACGAGCATGTTCATGTTCCGCACCTCGGCCGGCGAAATGACCGTTGCGAATCCCTGGGGCACACGGCTAGCCCTCGGGTCGAGACCCTCCGCGAAGAAGATAGCTGCCATTCGAGGATTGAGAGGCAGGACGCAGACCACTCCAGGCTGCCTGCCGATGTCTTCGCCTATTGCTGGAGCCATCTCCGAATCCATCATGTCGAAGCATGGCCAGTCGGAAGTGATGAAATCCTCTTCCTGAGAGATGCTGACCTGAAGTCTGAGGGACTGGAAGCGGCCCTGCGTGTAGGCTACCCCGGATTCCACGAACCGGGCAGGGTTCAGGTGATGGTCGAGTTCGTCACGGTTGAGCGCGGAAGCCTCCAGCTCGCTGCGCTTGGCCGCGATGACACCGGGTACGCGAAGATACTGATAGTTGGCGAACGTCTTGATGGTCCGGCAGACGTCTTTAGTTAGCGCTTCTGTCGCCCGCAACGAGTACCCTCGCATGTCATACCGTGAAAGGTCCGAGAAATCGAGCGCCGCTAGGCTTTTGAAAACGCGGGCAGACTCGTGCTCCATCTCGGCTAGGTGGTTTTCCATCCGGTTGTCCGGATTCGCCGGGTCTTCTTCGTAGAAGTACCGGCCGGCAAGGATGTTCTTTGGCGCCGGCGTAAAGTGCTTGTTGTCTATGAGGTCGTAGCACTGAACCGTGCCTTTCTCGCCCTGCCACTGAGACAGATAGAAATCAGGAACCTGGTGCTGCTTCACGGTCAGAGTGCTCATGGATTCACTACAGGCGCGTATCGCCGGAAATATGGACTGGACAGCATTGTACGCACGTGCTGTTCGTCTGTGTTCCGTGCCCTCCGTGCGGAGCAACAGGAGGCAGTGGGTCGTTGTGCACCATGTCCTAGCAGCGGTGGCCGTGAAGTAAGTAAATCCGTTGCGCTACAAAAAAGCCGTGTCATCTTTGACTGTTTCCGTCGCATTGGTGAAGGAGAATTACAGGCCCACGGAGATGCGTTCGAGCAAGGGGCAGTCGTCGAATGCAGTCGAACGTTTTGCCGATTCGATAATCGGAGTAGTCGTTATGGGCGATTTGATTGACAATGAAGAGGATGACTTCCTTGTGCCGGCAATGCTCCGCGTGATGGACGAAGCGCGTGAATTGGCTCGCAGCCAGCACCCTCACGCGCTCAGCGATGAATGGCTCGGAGAGCAAAATGGGAACTCTCGAATCACACCTTCCATTCATCCATTGATACGCGACACCGGGGACCACAATGCGCTTCGTTGCCAACGGCCCATCGATACCGGACGACCTTTTGGTCGCCCGCGATGCAGGACAGGTCTTATTCTTTTGCGGAGCCGGCGTTTCAAGAGCCGAAGCGGGATTACCCGACTTCGCAACGCTCACCGATAACGTGCTACGGGTCTTGGGTTCTGCGGGAGACAGCGAAGCCAGGACTCTTTTGAGGAACGCCCGAGGCGCAGAGAAAACGTCGGGTGTTCGAGGTTTGTTGGCCTACGACCGAGTGTTCGGGCTGCTTGAACGAGAATTCGAACTCGCGGACATTCGAGAAGCCGTGGCGACCGCGCTTAGACCTCTTCCTAATCACACGCTCGGCCCACATCGGGATTTGCTAGACCTGTCGCGGACTCGAAGCTCGCTTCCGCGACTTGTCACCACAAATTTTGACCGCCTATTCGAAGAATGCAATTCAAGCATCCCTTCTTTCACTCCGCCCCATCTCCCCGACCCGCAACGTGAGAACGATTTCCAAGGAATCATCCATCTGCACGGTCGCGTTGATGAGCAATATAAACATGCTGATGGCGACGAGTTTGTACTCTCAAGCGCCGAATTCGGTCATGCGTATCTATCAGATGGATGGGCTACCCGATACATTCTGGCGCTCTTGCAGCGGTTCGCAATCGTGTTTGTCGGATATGCGGCGGACGACCCGCCAGTCCAATACCTTCTTGAAGCGCTCAATCGATTCAAGCGCCCCGCCCATCCGCTTTTCGCCTTTCATTCAGGCGATGAACTTCGAGCAAAACAACAGTGGGCTCACCGAGGGGTCACGCCGCTTACATTCGACAGCTCAGACAACTATTCGGGCTTGTGGAACACCCTATCGGCGTGGGCGGAAAGGGCCAAAGATATGGACGGCTGGTACCGACGCGTAATCGAATCCGGCCAAGCGGGACCAGTGCAGCTATCGAAACATGAACGTGGAATGGTAGCGCATCTTGCGGCTACTAAAACAGGAGCTGAGGTGCTTGCGAAGTCACCGTTGACGTTGCCGGCTGAGTGGCTGAGCGTCTTTGACCGGACCGCCCGGTACGCGCTTCCGGGTCTGTACTGGCATTCCGAGACGCATGACAAGAATGACCCATTCGATGACTACGGCATCGACAGCGATGCTCAACCCGAACCTCCGAACACGAACAATCGATTGGAAGCACGTCACGTCCCGAGTGAGGCGTGGGATGCGTTCTTGACCACAGTCGAAGATAGAGACAATCTCCCCGAGTCAGCGGTTTCCGCTGTTCGTTCAAGCCACTTGCAGAGTTCGACGCTGCCGTCCCGGCTCGGACATCTGGGCTGGTGGCTTTGCAGGATTGCACATCAGCCGGCTGCCTTGTGGTGGGCCGCGGGCCAGCAATCGTTGCATCCGTCGATTGCGCGCGACATCGAGCGCTCACTAGTACACAATTCTGACCGTTATTCGCCGTCACTCCGGCGGGGCTGGCGCATCTTGCTTCGGTGCTGGCGACAGCCAGAAGTCAATGCGGAGAGCGATAGATACACCGTGGAGCGGGCCGCCAGCATAGACGGCTGGTCTAAGACAACAGTCGGCTTGGCAATGTCAATATATAACCCCCGCCTAGTTGCGTCCCGACCATTCAACAGTGTGGCCCCTGTTGCCAATCAAAACTGCGCGGTTGATGAACTTATCAGAGTTAGCGTCGAATACCACCAACCACACGAGCCTTTTAAGTTCCCGTCCAACATGCTCGCACGAGCCGTCGGCGCGTTGCGGGAGGCCATTCGGCAGGCAGTTGACCTAGAAGCAGAAGTGAACGGTCATGACCGATTGCACCTTGATGCAGTGTCCAATGCTGAAGGCCACGTCCTGGATGCAAACTACAACGGATTGACTGGCCATGTGCGACTATTTGCAACAATGCTGTTGGACCTCAACAAGGTAGATGTAATCGCGTCGCGAAACGAGTTGCAACAATGGCCGCGCGACAATGCTGTGTTCGAGAGGCTGCTCATTTGGGCTGCAGGGCGCGAGGAACTTACTACGCCCGACGAAGCAGCAACAATCCTGTCGACAGTCGCCGATGACACTTTCTGGCTGAGCTCCTGTGAAACCGACCTCTTAATCTCCCTGAAGACTCGATGGAATGACTTGCCCGAGAGAGCAATTTGTACGCTCGAGGCGCGGTTAGTCGACGGCTGTTGCCTTTCGCCGTAAAGGAGCCGGGTGTTTTCGGCGTAATGGCGCCAGTGAAAGGCGCCTGATTCGGGGCTCGAACGGGGATCAAGAATCCTTGTTTTTACCTCCTTTCGCAAGTGCTGATTTGTTGCTCTCGGGCATCGGACGAGGAACGCGGTAGCTCTCGCCATCGAGCACGACGCGGTACGCGGCATGTCGCAGGCGATCAAGCGTTGCGGCGCCGAGCATCTTGTTGGTCGCGAACGCGTCCCCCCATTCCGTAAAATCAAGATTGCTGGTCAGGACGGTCGATGTACGTTCGTACCGTTCGGCGATCAGATCGTGGAAGTCTTCATCTTCGGGCGTGCGCATGGGTTTCAGTCCAAAGTCGTCAATGATGAGCAGCGGCACCTTGGCAAGCGCCTGGAAGCGCCGTTCGTAGGAGCCCACGGCCTGCGCGTTGCGTAGCGCGCCGAGAAGCCGGGTCTGGGTCATGAACAGGACATCGTGACCTTGCCGGGCGGCGGCATGGCCCAGTGCCTGCGCCAGATGCGACTTGCCCGTTCCGCATGGACCGGCGATCAGCACGCTGACCTTCTCATCGATAAAGCGGCAGGTCGCCAGATCATGGACGACAGCACGATTGAGATTGGGCAGGCGGTCGAAGTCGAAACCTTCCAGTGTCTTCTGGCCACGGAAGTTCGCGCGGCGCATGCGGGCGTCGAGCTTTCGATGATCGCGCCGTGCGATCTCGTCCTGGATGAGCAACGTCAGGAAGTCGGTATAGGCGAGCTTACGGTCGATGGCTTCACGGTTGCGCGCTTCGAGCGTGTCCAGGATGCCGGACAGTCGCAATTGCTTGAGGGAAGACGTGAGTTCGGGAATTGGATTCATGTTCAATGGATCAGGAGGGTCTGGGTATCGCGGCAGAAGCGCCCGCCGTGGGTGTAGGTGGTCGCGCTCGATTCAGCGGGTTCGGTCGACAGCCAGCTCTGGTCGAGGCCTTTCTGCAGGATCAGCTTGACGGCTTTGTAGCTTGGCGTGCCGAAATGATTCGCGCGACGGCAGGCCGCCTCCAGGCGAGACGCGCCGAACTGCTGGGCGAAGCGCAGCACGCCCTGTACGGCGCGCAGCTTGATGAGAACCTGATCGCCGAAGAGTGCGTGAACAAGCGCGTGGCAGGAAGGCCCAATACGCTGCGCTTCTCTGAGGCACCATTGGGTGTCGTGCAGTTGCCAGGCCTGTGCGGCTGGCGGCATGTGATCGGCCACCGTGCTACGCGTTCCCGGCGCAGTCTGCCGGACATGCGATGCCGACAGTTCGTGCTCGTAGTAGAGCTGCACCATGGTGGCGGTTGCCTTGAGCCACAGATCCTTACCGGCAAGCCGGAACGGCACGGAATAGTAGGCGCGCTGGAATTGCACATGGGCGTCGCGATGGACCTTCACGCGCGCCCAGGTTGCCAGCTCGGGCTGCACATCGGGAAGCGGCAGCAACAGCGCCTGTTCGACATCTTCGAAACGCTTGAGCGGCACCTCGCGCGTCGTGCCATGCGTGCGGGTACTGGCCTCCTGCATCACCCAGGCTTGCGCTTGCCGGTTGGCGTCGTCAAGATCACGGAATTCGCGAAGAGGAAGGAAGCTCGACTTCACGTATTTGACGCCCGATTCGACAATTCCTTTTTTAGCCGGGTCCCTCGGCGGACAAGGATCGACCTTGAACGAATACCCTTCGGCGCATTGCGCGTAGGCCCGCTGGACTTCGGGTTCGTAGATACAGGCCTTGACGATGGCACACTTGGGATTGTCGATGATGACGCGTGCGACCACGCCGTTGAACCACTCGAAGGCATGGCGATGACACAGTAACCATGTGTCGACACTCTGGTCGCGGACAAATTCAACGTACTGATGCCGTGACCAGCACAGCGTCATCACGAAGAACCACGTCTTGTGGATCTCGCCGGTATGCGCGTCGGTGATGGTCGGACCTGCGCCGAAATCAACCTGTGCGGCGTCGGCAGGTTTGAACTCCAGCCGCATTGGTACGTCCGGCGTGAGCTCCGCCTTCAACTGCTGAAGCAGCCTGTATACGGATGAGTAGCTTCCTTCGTAGCCGTGGTTGCGCACCAGCGCGCCGTGAATCGTCGTGCCGGGCACGCCCGCGTCGTGCCACTGTGCAATCTGCTCGCGCCATGGTTCGGCTGACGAGATACAGCTCGCTGGCAGGAATTCCTTGCGACTAAACGCTGTAGCGAGCTGCGTGTCATCCGGCAGAGCGTTGCCCGGAGAAAGCCACCCGCGTTCGGTTGCGATCTCACGCACGGCTGCCAGCTTCTTACGGCCCATGATCTTCGACCGGTCGATATCCCGGTCGGAGTCACCCTGGCGCATTCGCACCAGAACCTGTCGATATTGGTACATCTCGAACTTCCTCTTCAAGCCACCCTCCGGAGCAAATGCGTGCCGGCAGAGTAGCGGTTGGCGAAGTTCGAGCGCCCGACTCAGACGCCAGTGGCGCCTTTACGGCGAAAATCTACTGGCGCCTATACGCCGGAAGACTTGTGGCGCCTAAACGCCGAAAAGTCCCTGGCGCCTTTATGCCGAAAGCGGTTTGGCTCCTTAGCGGCGAAAGTTCACAACGGCCCCTTTCCCTATGCAGAAGAACGTTCTGACCATGAAGAAATTGCGGCGTACTATCGGCTAAACCGCATTCGTTGGCTAGCAGACCACGGCGTCGCGTTTAGATTTGATACCGCAGCGGTCGTCGTCTCTCTACGTGCCATTGCGACCGGCTGGACGGAAGAAGCCTTGGACTTCGTGGGACACCCGTCTGTGGGAGAAGCTACGTCGGTAGTCGTTGACAACGATAGTGTCGCTCTCGATTCGCTACCTATCGACCAAGTGCTCGCCGCTGCAGTAACAAAGCGGCAGTTCAGAATACGTTCGACGGTTATGTACCGTCCGTTTCGGGGGCTATCAGCCAAGCGGCCGGCCCGCGCACTTAGCGTGCTCACTCACGAGTCCCGCCACGAGCAATTCGTCGCCTGGGCGTGGGTCGAATTCCTCGACGGCAGCTCGTCTGTGAATGTGTCCAGCCGATTCCTGATGGTTGTCGCGGGGCGCATTGCGCGTCTAAGCCCACAAGAGCTGGCGGAGATACAACATTCTGTCTCCGAGTGGCTTTCAACTCATAGCGAACGACTATGGGCACACTGCCCACAGGCATTCGAGCTAGTGTGGGCAGCAATGCTTCGCTCATTGACTGCGACCGCCTCCGAAAATACTACCTATGCCGAGGACCATGATTGGGTGGGCAAGGCTTTGAATAGCGTCGCCGGCAAGTTGGTGCAAACTTGGTTCGGCCATCCTGACTACAAAGACCCTGCGTCTTTACTGGGCATTCAGGATATATGGTTGGACAAGGTTTCAGACCTTTTGGAACTGCCCACAGAGCATCAAATACACGTGATTGTCCTCGTGGCTGCCCGATTGAATTGGCTTTTCCACGTCGGTCCAGTTTGGACGAAAGACCGATTGCTGCCATATCGCGAAGGAGATTCGGCCGAGCACCGTGCATTTTGGGCCGGCTATCTATGGACGAGCAAGATTCCGCAGCTCGAACTATATCCGCTGCTCAAACCTCACTTCCTTCGATTAGCGGCTAGGCAGGATTCGCGACGGGGGGAGGCTACTGCGCTAGCTGCAATGGTCCTTGCCGGTTGGGGTCGGAATCGCAGGAATTCGGAACTGCAGGAAGTCACTGACAATGAGCTGCGCGAGGTTCTCATTCACGCGCACGATGAGTTGCGAACAATGGTACTGATTCACTTAAAGCACTGGGCACAAGACCAGACGTCTCCATTCGCGGACCTCGTTCTCCACTTCCTTGATTCGGTATGGCCAAGGCAGAAATCAGTTCGCACAGAGCAAATGTCAGAGAGGCTCGTGGAGCTTTGTCTCGCTCTTCCAAAACGACTTGCTGAACTCGCCCCATTGGTCATCCCGCGGGTGGTCAGGCTTCGCACACAGTCTATGGCGCTTTACCACAACGCCGAAGTCGATGAAGCTATATTCACCCATCCGAAAGAGCTGTGTGACATCCTGTCCGCTGTTCTATCAAAAAATGCGAACAATTGGCCGTATGGCACGCGTGATGTGCTAACGAAATTGTCCGAGCAGCCGAGGATGTCAGGCGACATGGACTTGTCAATGTTGATAGAACTCTCGAATCGTTTTCAAATGCAATGACTTGCACCCGCAGTAAGTTGCTTCAGAAACGTCCCGCCTCGACGTAACTGTCGCAGTCGACAAATCACCCACGAGACCGCGCGAAAAAGTATGCGACTCTACTACCTGACCGAGCTCAAATGGGCCGAAAAAATTCTTCGCGAAGAGCGATTCAAGCTTTCAACCATTGCCGAGCTGAATGACCCGTTCGAGCTACTAGGGGCAGCCGTAGGGGAAAGGACCGCCCGCCGTGCGTACCAGATGCTGCATTCACATTGGAGACAAAGCATCGGGATGCTTTGCACATCGCGTTCGTGGGAGAGTCCAGTCATGTGGGCCCATTACGGCAATAAGCATCAGGGAGTTTGCATAGGGTTCGATTTGGATGGAGCAGACGCGTACGAGGTCACTTACAAGGAAGACCGAATAACTGGACTGCTCGAGCATATTGGTCACGGAAAGAAACTACTTGAAGAGCAGATGCATGCCATCCTCACGACAAAGTTTAAAGATTGGTCGTATGAACGAGAATGGCGTCTGTTTGCGCGACTTGACCAAAGGGCTCCAGAGGACGGAAAGTACTATTTGAACTTCGAGCCGCATATAAAACTAAGAGAAGTCATTCTAGGCGCCCGGTGTAACGCGAGCGTCCAGACCATCGCGGAAGCAGTTAAGCCGACGGGAACGCGAGTCGAGATTTTCAAAGCAAGGGCAGCATTCGATAGTTTTCGAATTGTCCGGCAGAACAACCTTTCATCAGTGTTCATAGAACCGCGCAACGAGGCCTAGCAATTTAAGCTTAATCGCGTAAGAGTCGCTGGGCCGCCTGCAAATCTTCGCGCTCGGCGTCACGTGTCCATCCCACAGCAATGCGTCTCATCAGCGCCGCTGCCCGAGGAAACTCGGGCATTGCTTTCGCCCATTCGAGCGATTGCGTGGCCAAAGCGCGCTCCTGGGTGCCTCCTTCGCCTACGGCTTTGGTATATACGCCACGCATGTTGTACCGCTCAATCATCAGGCCGTTTTCGAGTTCATCTGATGCAAACAGCTCAATAGCGGACCGTACCGCCTCATGTGGCCAAGCAAAATCAATTTTGCTCGCTGGTGCGTGCGCAAGAAGGTGTCCGATACGGGAGTCGGTAACATCACTTCGTTTCGCCTCCGCCGCTAGGCGACGGACTTCCTCGCACCATTTTAAAAGCGCGGCTTCATCGATGTCGTCACCGTTCTGCCCAGGGACTACTCCTATGCCACTGAGTAACTCGTATGAGGCAATAGCGACTCGCTGCTCGCTTTCCGTGAGCTGCGCGGCATCTTCGTCGGATGGCTTATACACAACGCAGATAGCCTCCATAAAGAGCGTGGGCTGTTCTGCCAGCAGCCGATGCAATACCAGTGGCCTTTTTCTCTGGTCAAGGCATGGGAGATACGCAAACTCGCGCCTGCCTACATCTATTGGCTCAACGTCGTCCCTTGACTCAAGCTCTTTGAACACCTGCTCCACGACGTACTGAGTCATCGTGTCCACACTCTTACCAGACGCGTTGATTTCCCGCGTACCGGAATCGAGTAAACGGATTAGCCACCCCGTCGGCACATCAGGCAAGCGCCGGGACGCAACGTGCATAGCCGATATCGGTCGCCCTTTCGCCTCATAGTTATCGAATGCTCGAAGCAAGACCTCTTTGTCGCCCCTCACCTCGACTGGCTGCTTGCGGGTCCAGTAGGAGGTATTCGCATCCTCCCCGAAAGTTTCCACCAGAGCCCACGTATCGCCGTTTTCTGGCAATCCCATGAGCATGTTTGCGACGCGCGTCGGGTCGAGCTTTAAATCGTCAACGACGCACCGTAGTGTCTCTATGAACTCGTCCCCGTATCGGGAAAGTCCGTCCGCGACCAGAGCGGCTACAACGAAGTCAAGCTGTTCGCTGGACGCCAGCGTCATGCGCACCAATTCAATAGATAAGTCCTGTGACAGACGCAACGCTTGTATTGCGCCGACAACCTGATGGGGAAGCTTGACTCGATTAAGAAGTGTAACTATCGCGCTGACGCCGCCTTGCGCCACAATCTCCCTCAGAGCATTGAGGCGTGCCGACTCAATTTCGGCCCAAGGGTCCGACTCTGTCGCAAACGATTTCGCAACTGTAGGTAGCCATTCGTCGAACAGCCAAGTATTTTCAAGCGACGGGTCGTTTGGCCGGTACTCTTCCACGAGTGCGTCAATTCGAGATAGCTGAGCTGCACCCAACGCCCATTCAGCATCGGGAAATGCGTGATGGCGGTTAGCTTCTTTTCGCAACGTGTCCCAGATGTCATCGCGCAGGCTGCCAGATGTATCAGCAAACACCCGGCTCAACCGAATACAGGTTTCCTCGAAAACTTCGGGCCGAAAGTTACCAAAAGCTCTTATTAGCGTGCTCCAACGGTCGACATCATGCCCAACATGCGCAAGAGCAAGCATTACTACGGCACTCTGAGTCTCCCAAACCAACCGGTATGTGAGCTTTTCCTCGCGCTCCGCGTCAAACTCTCGGAGCTTCGGTCGAGCTGTCGGATTCGATGTGTCGTGAAATTGAGGCAGAAGTTTGGTAAGCAGCGGCCAAGCGATGGCCGGAACTTTCTGGATAATCTGAGTGAGAACTGCGACCCGCGTCTTGTGAGGCGCATCCGTATGAGGTTTCCACGTCAGGAATATCTCGCGCAAGCTGTTTATGGGTCGATTCGATATGCTTCCGCCCGGGTCAATTTCAGCTAGGCGCGCTAAGCACAGCGCGACACGTGACAATAGACACGGGTCCCAAGCCAGCGTTTCCAGCGCCCATAGGAGGCCGGTGTGATACGTACGTGGGGTAATGAAGCCCTTCTGCTCGTCGAATAACGGTCGAATCGCCGATGCGTCGCCCTCGAGCAGGCACTCGAGGGCGTCAAGAAAAGGGATTGGAGCGGCCTCCGCGAGTAGCGCGAGATTCTGCTCGAGGCTGGCAATGAGTCGGTGGTCGCTTGAAAGCCCGGGTAGCCCCTTAACTATATCGTCCACAAACCGCTGGGGATTCGACCCCGGAATGGAAAAATCAGCTTGTTCATGCAGAACAGCCATGTGCAAAAGCATCGTCATTATGCCTTCGCGGAGCCACGAACTATGGCTCAATTGTCGTTCGGATGGAGCTTCGAATAAGTCATCCGCGCTCGGCGTCGGCGGTATGAAAGAAAATACGGTTTTCGCGACCGCAGCAAACTGCTTTAGGTGCTCGGGTCCAATCAGATGGCCAAGATTTACGAATGCGTCGACCGAGGAACGCATCGTCCAGACATCGCCAAGCCGGTCTACGGGCGGGTCTTGGAGCTTGGCAAGCTTGCGTAGGGGGGCCTCTACCGCCTCATACTCCCGGTCAAACGCAAGCGTGCGCAAGACAGATTGGTCGGCGCTTCGAGCGGCTTCCCAAGCTCCAGCAAACAGTGCCGGCAGCAACGCATCGGCGCTATCCATCCACTCAGGTGTTACGGCGGTGCCGCTCGGTCTCTGACGCGCAAGGATGGCGAGACTTCGACCACAGCGTCTTGCAATCGCGTAGCCTTCCTCTTCGGTTAGGCCCATGGCTACAAACGCCCTCCCGAGTGCTGAACTCGAAGGGCGATTCAAGAGTACGTGATTAGTCCGCTTTTCGTCCGCACCCGCGCTGATAATGGTAGGAGCGCTGCGAGCAAGGAAACCCGCCAGTCCCCGAGCTTGCCCTCGCGGGAGAAAGATAAGGTCGGTTCGACCATCGAGCGACCGTGCTGCATCCTCCGTGTCGACTACTAAGGTTCTGGCCTCAAAGAAAAAGCGCGTCGCTGGTTCGGCTTTCCGGATTGCCGCTATCGCGAATGCCAAGACTTCATCGGGACTGTCAGCACTGTAGGCGGGTCTTTCTGCGCCTCCACTGAGACCTCGAAGGAGCTCCTTGGCTTGTTCTTCTCGACCTGCGAGCAAAACATCCTCGGCGAGCGTCGGAGCAAACCGAGTTGCGAACTCATGCCAAAACTCCTCGGTGCTGCGCGCTCCTGTTGACGGCATTACCTTAAGCACATTTCTGGCCCAACGCGCCGCAACTGCGGGGCACGCGAATAGCCAGTCTTCAAACATCGCTCCATCGATGTACCTTACATCCTTCCATTGCCCCAGGTCACGCTTCGCAGAAATCCAATCACTTAGCTTCTCTTTGGGGTTGTCCCAGACGCGCGGTGAGGAGAAGACAAATGTAGTTAGCTTGCGCGTCGCTTCATCGACTTGCAGAGTACGTTTCTCATAGTCGCTGGTCGCCTTGGAACTCGACGCATCGGTGACCCCAAATTCCCAAATCGATTTTTCATCCGGGACATAAGGCCCAACGCCAAGTGCATCCAATTCCCCGTCGAACCCTCTGACCTGTCCTTTGTCGCCATTGGGAAACCGGAAGTCAGCGATGCTGGTCACAGTCGCTCTAATTAAATCGGCGACAAGTTCAGGAAAGGCCGTTCTCGCCTGGATGGTATCGGCCCATTGGTGCAAGTTCAATGCTGTAATCCAACGCATGCCAATACTCTTTCAAGGTTAGTTTAAGATTAGTCGCAACTGCAACTGCAACTGCAACTGCAACTGCAACTGCAACTGCAACTGCAACTGCAACTGCAACTGCAACTGCAACTGCAACTGCAACTGCAACTAGAAGTGTACATATTACAATTAGCACGCAACCAGTGCCTGAACTACTTCTACGCCCGCGGCGATTGTCACCGCGGCGGCGCTATCCGGTTGGGAATCTGTAGCGACACTTCTGTTCTGCGGAACTGGGTAGCGGTCTCGTTTTTGGCGGTGTTGTTTGTATAGGTGTTCGCTGTGGAGTCCGAATAATGTCCATCTTTCACAAATTCGTATCGCCCGGTTTGGGATGTATAGGTTAAAAGCATGTTGTAGTTGTTATCGTAAATCTAAGCGGGAGCATTTCTTCAGCTCACTGCTATCGGGCTTGGTTTGAATAGGTCTTAGGCGGCTTGGATATCGATATCGATGACGGTCTCCGGCGCAATGATGGTCGCGATAGGGGTGTAGATGTCCGTATCGATTCCGTCGGCGACCTTCAGCGAGACCACAAGCGCATAGCGAGCTTCGCTATCCCATTGACGCGCTTCCTTCCAGTCTTTCCACCAGCCGCCGACGGGGAACACTGCAATTTGCGATTTCGTGGCGAGCTTCGCCGCGGTCCCGACCCAGACGTCCGAGTGCATGGACCCGCGTGCCCGCAACTGTGCGCCATATTTCCACTGGGCAAGGTCGGGGTCACCAAATCCGCTGTCGTCTATCTCCAGCCGCTCGAGCTTGTTGATGCGGGCTCTGAACTGGTTCGCGTCTTCGGTCGCGCCTTTGACGGCAAAGCGCAGTGCATAGGACTGGTAGCGGAACTTGCTGAGCCAGCCGCGCGAACTCGGGTTCGGCTCGACAAAGTAAGAGAGTGTGATGCGCAGTTCAACCTGAGCCTCGCCCAGCTGCAATAGCTCATCGGCTGGCCAAGGCAGGTCGTGCAATTGCATCTTGCCCAGCACAATCGAACCGCCCGGCTTGCGATAGTACGGATTGAACTGCCGCTGAGCCACGAGTGTCGGTCTGTGCGCAGTCGAATACTCGGACTGTACTGGGCTCACCAGTCCGTATCCGAAGGTGCGGAGGAGCCTCTCCTTGTCGAGCTTTTTGGGCTCTTGAGGAAGCGTTGCATACATGCCTTCCGTATGTTCGGCACCATGTGCGACGAGAGCGCGAATCGTTTCGGGCCAGTAGTCCGGATACCGTGCACGAAGGTGTGCGCAAATCCGCGCAACCTCCGCGGCCGCAGCACTGGTGTCGCCCGTGTCTGCGAACAGATTTTTCGCAGGGGTATGGGAAGTCGTCAGCAGTCGAAGTGACTCGGGGCCTACTGTCACTTGGTTGCCGCCGTCAAGCGACCCATTTCCGCCTTCAGCCACGACGTCCGGCTTGAACGGCCAAGGCGTGTTGCTCCACAACACCGACGTGGTGGAGGCCGGAGAGAGCAGACCCGCCTCGGCAATGGCCTTGAGCGATGCATGCTTTCTGGCATTAATGTCCGTGAGAGACGTCGCAGCACCTACCGTGAGCGCGTTCCAGGCTTGCCCCGGATTCTGGACAGGGCTCAATGCATTGCTGTCCGGATACGTGCCCCATTCGGTCCACTGGACATTGCCGGCAGATAGAACAAAGAGTCGCGGTATGTGAGGCGCGTCCTCTTCTTCCTCTTCGGCTGACCCGCTGATATCAATCGGGGAGCGGCCGAACGCCAGTTGGTCGACCGTCGCTGACCATTCAGAAGGCGCGCCGAGGAGGTGGCCGACCGACGTCGTCATCATCGCGAAGACCCGCGACCTGTCGGGTGCATCAACCTCGACTCGCGCCACGGAATCCGCGGTGACGGCGCCCCAGAGATGAGGCGCTGTTTCCCCATCGGGCGGCAGAATCTTTACTGATTCAAGGCGATGCGGGATTTCAAGTTCATCTCCCGTGTTCAGGGCCATGGCCAGGTTGCCATAAACGGCGATGCCCGCCATCTCGCTGCCATGGCCTGCATGGTCTTGCTTCTGCCAGTCGGGGTGGTAGGTGTGAAGGTCCGCTTCGCCGAGCGCTGGCGCCAGGAGCGGGTGCCCGTGGTTCACGCCCGTATCGAGGATGCAAATATGAGGTGCGCCGTCGTCGGCGGCGAAGGCGGTTCGTTCCAGAAGGTCGTTGACCCAGTCCGCCTGTTCCGCGGGTGTCAACCCGCTGAGAAAGAACTCAGCGCTCTCCTGAACGAATCGGATTTCGGCGATAAGGTCGAGCAGGGCCACGCCCTGTTCAATTGCGGCGCGGGTCGCATGCGCTGCAACAACCACGCGACCGGGAAACCGAACGAAACCCGGCTCGACATCGATGCCGACCTTCGCGGCCTCATCGCGAAACTCCGCTACGACTTCGGCGAGAGCGCCGCCCGTGTGTCGCAGCCAAATCTGGAACCAGTGCGCTTCTTCGTCCGCAGGCGGGTCTACCGCGTCCGTCCATAACTCCGTAAAGGCGGCGCGGCGGATGTTGTCAATCGCATTTACGAGCGCTGCATTCTGCGGAGCTGTGCCGTTGAGATTATCTTTCTCGAGATATTCGGTGACACGTTTTACGAAGGCGGAGAGCTTGCCATCGGGAACGTGCAAAACGGCGACGTCTGAGTTTGTGTGAGCGAGGACGGCCAGCAGTTCAATGCCAGCAGACTTCCATTCGACCTTTCCATAGTCGAAAGAGCCGCGCGGGCTGAACTCTACAGCGATAGACATCCCGCGTCGCTCGGGCAATCCCAAAGCTTCGCGAGTCTCCTCGAGCTCGACGATGGTGCCGGCAATCTCTTCAAGCTGAGCCAACAGACGTTGGCCGTGCGCTCCCCGGTCTCGCTGCGGCGCGCTTTCGCGCTGCACGGACAAGGGCGAGCGAAATTCAAGCGATGTCACGAATCCATCAATGGACAGGTGACTTTTAAGTTCGTCCGCCATTCTCTCAGGTTCTTCATTTGTTTTATTCGCCTGAGAGTCTAACGCAAGATTTCCCGATTAATTCATCCGGGATGTTGTTTTTACGGATGTATGTTCCGGCCTTGAGCGCGCTCCTCCAGATGGCGGATGACGCTCGCTTCACTTACCGCTTTCTCGCCTTCCATAATCGCGTCTTTTAGTGCGTCGAGGCACGCCTTGACGATGTCCGCGTGCGATTCACCCTTGCCGACATGCGCGAGATGAGGGTAGTCGATGTCCGGCGTTCCGAAGACACCAAGGCTGTTTCTCAGCAGCATTTCAATCTGGCGCTCGTCGGGGGCCTCGTATTTGACGACGTCGTCGAATCGCCGGAAAAGAGCCGTGTCGAGGTCTTTGCCGTGGTTCGTCGCTGCAATCAGAAGGCTATCCGACGAGTCCTGTTCGATGAGCTGCAAGAACATGTTCAACGTGCGGCGCATCTCCGCGACGTCATGCTGGCTACCGCGCTGAAGGCCCAGCGAATCGAATTCGTCGAAAAAGTAGACGCCGCGCGTTGATTTTAGCGCCTCAAAAACCAGCCGGAGCTTGGAGGCGCTTTCGCCCATGAATTTGGTAATGAGGCTGTCGAACCGCGCTGTGAACAGCGGTAGACGGAGCTCGCCGGCCAATGCGGCGGCCGTCATTGTCTTGCCGGTACCGGGCGGCCCAACAAAAAGCAGCTTTCGACGAGGGCTGAGTCCGTGGCTGTGCAACTGCTCATGATGCCGTTGCTCCCGAAGTACACGGTCCAGCTTTCCGCGCACCGCCTCAGACAGAACCATCTGCTGCAGATGCTCTTGCGGATATTGCACTGTCAGCAGCTCCGAAAGCTCGCCCTTCGGTTGAGCCAGCGGAGTAGCGCGTTGGACGCCCTTGCTTTGGACTGAGGACAGCCCGGGCTTTCTGCCCGCCTTCGCGGCATCGACGAGGTCACGCAGTTCTGCCGCCAACTTTGTGTGGCCACGATGAGCCTCGTCCGCGGCCATCTGCATAGCAACCGCGTAGAAATGCTCGTGATTGTTACCAGCATATGCGCGCAGTAGTGCTTTCACTTGGTCAGAACGGGCCATTAGAACCTCAAAAGTCTTGAAACGAAGTATAGACTTCGAACGGCAGAATATTGCTATTATAGCAATATGATTGCTACTACAGCATTTTGAATCGAATGTTTCCACCTCGAAGTCAAGGTGAGCTCCTGCGATGGGTGCGAGGCGAAAGCACTCAAGCTGAGTTCGCCGCGCTAACCGGCGTCAACAAATCGACGCTTTCCCGATATGAGTCGGAGAAGCTCGGGGCGCCTACGCACCTCATCAACCACTGCCTCAAGCGTCTTGCGGAGTATGTAAGTGACCACCCACATACCGAGGCCGGGCTTGAAGGCGCGCTGGACAACGCTAGAAGAACCGTTGAGCTGCTGGAAGGGCTCTCGCGAAAGTAGTGCGGATACTGTATGTATATACAGTATCCGCGTTTTGTGCCATCTTCGTTTTCAGCCGTGTATAGATGGGCTGCCTATATAGAAGATGGCGAAACCTTCGATTCACTGGCGAGCGTCCGAGCGGGGACAGGAACTCATGGCCGTTCTGTTGGCAGACACGGCGGTCGATGTCGAGCTTGTGAGCAGGGAGCGTGGGCTGACTGAGGTCATGAGCGAACGCCTGCGACGGGCGCTCGACCGGCTGGGCTGCACCGCAGTGGTCTTGAGGACAATTCGCCCCGCGTCCGGCGGCTATGAATCCGCTGAGGTGCTTGATACGGCGAGGTGTGCTTTCGGGGAATTGGCGGCAGGTTGGCCGCGGGACTATCCGGCCGGCGCGGTTGAGCGCTTGATACTTGGCGCATGAGCGCGGATGCTCATATATGACGCAAGCGTACCTGCTGCTTTCCTACGACCCCACACGAGAATGTTGCCCGCATTTCTTGTTGCCGCTTATAGAAACACCGCCGGTGGCGCCCTCAGAGGGCAATGGCAATCGTTAAGTTGAGATTGCGTGGACACGCAGCTATACTGTATATATGTACAGGAATTTGTGGGTTGCGGCGTTTCGCTAATGCGCCCTGCGAGAGCCTGATATGCGGAATGGCTGTTTTTTGCTCGAAGCAATGCCGTTCAAACAGCCTTGGGCACTTAGAATTGAAGGCACCTAGGCCGCAAGGCCCTGTTCTGACAGGCTTTGCGGGGAAATCATAGTGCGACACCTGTAGGGTGTCTTTCTTGAAAGTGCGACATCGGTAAAGTGTCCACCCTCGCAAATCGGGCCGTTCGAGGCCCGGAAATCCCCCGAAATCGCGTCTCAGGTGAACGTAAGCGACATGAGTAGGGTGTCTTTTGCGACATCGGTAGGGTAACGACACAGCTTACGCAATATGCGCTAAGCCCTTTTGTTTTTACGGCCTGGTCGTGTTCGCACGAGTGCTGCCTAAGGCCCCGCATTCCCGCAAATAGTCCTTTGGCGACGCCTTACGTACGCTCGCATGTCCTTTGCAGATTCGGCCGAAAACGCCCCGCTTCATTTGTTCCGCAACTTAAGAATCGGACGTTTGAAGGTCTCGATGCGGACATTTCGCATAGCCCCATCCTATCCCCTTAATTAGCATGTTTTGACCATGCAATTTCCATCTCGCGTGAATATCCTAGGAGCGGCATTTCTACATCGCTTCACTGATTAATAAGGCGTCGCGATCTATCCGCGCGCCAATCGTTTTATTGCGGTCATGTGCAAAATAACCCGGCTGATTTTAACCGCATCGATCATGATGCTTTGCAATCTCGTCCACGCGCAATCGGCGGCTCCTCAAACGGGCGCAAGCGAGTTTGCCGGCCCCTATGTGGGCTTCAAGTTGGGTGTGAATACCTCCGATGCTTCAGGCGTCGTCAATAAAGCATCGCATACCACGGCTTTCCCGGGTTTTACGGCGGGATATAACTTCGACGTCGACCGTTTCGTTGCAGGCGCCGAAGTGTTTGCCGATCTGCATCACGGCTCGACAACCTATAAGGACGGTGGACTTGACGCGAAATTAGGGCTGCCATTCAATCAGTTCATGCCATATGTCCGTATTGGATTGACAACAGATTGGCCGGATATCCGCCCTCACTGGGGTTTAGGCGTCGAATACAAGTTTGCAAAACACATGAGCGCGGTAGGCGAATGGACAACCGACACCAGCAATCACGACGGCACCCGAAGAACGAATAACAGTTTCACAATCGGCGTGCAATATCACTTCAACTAACCGGCTGAACTCGCGCCCACCTGGCTAACCGATTAGCCCGAACAACCACCTTCACCGCAACAAGGTTGTTGAAAGCGCCCCCTGCCGTTAAAATCCCCCGGTCACTGGGGAGTAGCCTTCCTTCATCCATTGAAGGAGAGCGCGTCAACATACTTGGCCTGCGGGTCATGGCGCGTTCGACCGGGTCGGTTTGGCGAGACCATTGACGCACTGCCTCGTTCTGGTCGGACGGGCGGCGGTGCGTCATTGGTTTGTTATCGACGTCCGACCGCGGAGTAGCCCTGTGAAACATCGTCGTAACTTGCCAGTCGCCCCTACTCCCCGTCCGTCGCGTCGCTGCCTTTGCGTGATTACGGAGTGCCGCGCATGACCGGTCTCTTGCTCGAACTTGCCATCATGCTCGTCGTCATTCTGGTGGCGGCCGAGCTCTTCACCAATGCACTCGAGCATCTGGGTGAACGCCTCAAGATTTCCGAAGGCGTGACGGGTTCACTATTCGCCGCCGTCGGCACCGCGTTGCCCGAGACGCTCGTGCCGCTGCTCGCGATCGCCAGCGGCACGACGGATAGCGCGGTCAATCAGGAGATCGGCGTCGGCGCGATTCTCGGTGCACCGCTGATGCTTTCCACCCTCTCCACTTTCCTCATGACGCTCGCAATTCTCGGCTCGCGCGGCGCGCGCGGCTGGGTCGCGCCGGAGCGCACGGGCTTCACGCGCGACCTGAACTATTTCCTGTGTGCGTTCGTACTGGCAGCGGCCGCGATGTACGTGCCGCATGAGCAGATGATCGTGCGCGCGCTCTTCAGCCTGGCACTGGTCGGCGTGTACGTCACCTATGTGGTGATGACCTTCCGCGCATCGAATGAATTGGTCGATGCCGGCCACGGCACTGAAGCGCCGGGCAAGATGCTGATCTCGCGCCTCGGCGTGCCGACCAACCTCGCGACCATCGTGGTGCAATTGGCGCTGGCCGTCGCGTTGCTGGTGTGGGGCGCGGAAGGCTTCATCCATGGTGTGCGCGGCGTATCGCAAGCGCTCGGCGTGTCGCCGCTGCTGCTCTCGCTGCTGATCATTCCGATCGCCACCGAACTGCCCGAGAAGGTCAACAGCATTCTGTGGATTCGCCGCGGCAAGGACACGCTGGCGTTCGGCAATATCACCGGTGCGATGGTGTTTCAGGGCACCCTGCTGCCCGCGATCGGTATTCTGCTCACGCCGTGGGTGCCGCGTATCGAAGTGGTGACCGGCATCCTAATCACGCTCGTCGCCGCGGCGTGGCTGCGGGTCAATGTGCGTGAGCGCGGCGTGCCGGTGTGGGCATCGCTGGTTTGCGGGGTGCTGTATGCCACGTATCTGGCTATTACGCTGAGCCGCTAGACGAGCCGTCGGTGATAAGTGAAAACAGTCGCGGAAGGCCGCTTGTCCAGCGGCCTTCCGCGTTTCAGGCTCAGTTCGCCCGGGTCGTTGTCGCCGTTGCGGCCGTTGTTGCGCCGTCCGGTTTGAACACGGTTCTCCAGTCACCTTTCATATCGACGACCAGCCAGCCTTTCGCGCCGGCCTCGTCCAGACCTTTGTCGAGCTTGCCGCTCTTCGCAGCGCGGTCGTATGTGTATTCGCGCTCCGCGTCGGTGTGATGCACGAGCGCGGCGAGCCGCGGGCCGTCGCCTGCCGAGGTCCATTCGAGCATCGGCGCGTCGCCATCCGCGTTACCGAACGCGATCACCGGACGCCTGCCGATCACGCGATCGATGGCCAGCGGTTTGGCCGAGCCGTCGAGCAACGTGTCGACCTGCGCGAGACGCGTCAGCGAAACCGCGCCGTTACTCTGGCCGTACCGGTATTTGACGGTGCTGCCGATCACCTGCTCGGGCGGAATGCCATACATGCGCTGCGCCATGTCGCGCACAAACTCGACGTCGCCGCCCGTCACCAGATAGGTCTTGAAGCCATTCGCGCGTAGATAGGCAAGCAACTCGAGCATGGGCTGATACGCGAGATCGGCATAAGGCCGATTGAAGCGCGGGTCGCTCGCGGAATCGAACCATTCGTGCACGAGTGCGGCGAACTGATCGCCCGTCATGCGGGCGTTGGCCGCCGCCAACACCCGCATCGAGCCGGCTTCGCCGCTTGCCGCCACGCTCCTGAGATTGCCTTTGAGGATCGAGCGGAACGGCTCCTGGCGCTTCCATTCCGGATGCCGTGCAGCCACCGTCTTCACGCGTTGCAGCGCGAACACCAGTTGCACCGGGGCGGGCTGCTCAGGCCACAGTGTGCCGTCGTTATCGAATACAGCGATCCGGTCGGCACGCGGGATGAAATCCTTGGACTCGGGCGTCGTTACCAGCGTCACGAAGTCGACGATCGACCGTTTGGTCTTCGTGTCGTTCCATGACGCCAACGCGGCGGCCGCCGATGCGCCGGTCTGCGACACGCCGTCCTGGCGCGGCGTCACCGAGCAGGCGGAGAGAAGGACAACGGTGAAGGCAATGCAGTACCGGTGCAGCACGCGAATCATGAAAGCCTCATCGAAAGCGGTGGGTCGAATTCAAGCGAGCGCCAGTCTAATTGGCCGAAGCGGTAATTGCAGCGGTTGTGGGATTTTTTCGACATTGAGGGTCGAGCCTGACGTTTCCGACACCGCACAAGCGTTGAGGCGCGCATGGACGACCTGCACATCGCCAGGCACAGGAAAGCGGCGACATGGGTGCTGCTCGCGCCACCAATCGTGCTCAAAGCCTGAAGCCTGCGCGCACGCGCGCAGTGTGGCGTGCGGACGCAGGCTGCCCAGATGCGGTGCCGCAGGAGTGAGAATGCCGGACTTCCATTCGATGAGGACGATTATGAGTCAACCTAACTATTTGCTCGCAGCCTGGCGGCTCGTTGCCCGATTGTGCAAAGGCGCGCTCGTGACCGCGGTCGGCATGAGTCTCTCCCAGACGGCGTGGGCGACGGAAGGCGGCATCGGCCGTCCGATTACCGGTCAGCAGGTGACGCCGTACGGCGGCATCGTGCCGCCCACCAGCGAATGGATCGTGTCGGCGGCCACGGTCTACTACGAAGGCTCGCTAGGCGCGAGCAAGTCGATTCCGATCGCTGGGCAAGTCACGCCGGGCGTCAATGCGACGGCCGAATACACGATCCTCGCCGCGGTCAAGACGTGGGGGATCACCGTGGGCGGCTGGAACTTCGCGTCGTCGTTCGGGGTGCCGGTTCAGTACACCGACATCTCGTCGTTTCATGGTCGCTTGCCGGACGACCACGGCACGCAGTTCGCCGATTTCTTCTTCACGCCAGTCATTGCCGGCTATCACCTGACCAGCAACGACCACGTCGCATTGAGCGTGCAGATCTACGCGCCGACCGGTGCGTACAACTCGAACCGGCTAGCCAATGCTGGACAGAATACGTGGACCTTCACGCCGACAATCGCTTATACGAAATTGTTGCCGAAGGAGAACATCGAGCTGTCGTTGAATTACGGCCTCGAGTTCTACACGCCCAATAAGGACACCCATTATCACAACGCGCCGGTCAGCGTGCTCGATCTGCTCGCGCTCAAGCGCTTCAGCAACGGCTGGGGCGTTGGCGTGGTGGGCGGTTATGTCCAGCAGATCGGCCACGACAGCGGCGGCATTGCGGACATGGTCGGCGGCGCTCAGGGCCATTCCGTCGGCCTCGGGCCGATGATCACCTGGTCGGGCAAGATCCAGAAAACGCCCGTTTCGGCTGCGCTGCGCTGGGTCAACGAATTCAACACCAGCAACCGGCCGAAGGGCAATGTGGTGCAACTGTCGGTCAATGCGACATTTGAATAACGCCTCGGCAAAATGCGCAAGCACGGTGCGCTGCTGCGCTGCGCGCAGCAAGCCCGGGATTACACCGCAGCAGCCGCGCGCTCTTTCTCATACTTGATGAGCTTCAACACACGCGAATTGACGAAGTAGCGAATGTAGTTGGTCGGCGAATAGAAAATATCCGTTTGCCATTCGCCGCATAGCAGATCCTTGCCGGTCGGATCGTCCGCGGGTTGCACGATGGTGTCGGCCATGATGCGGTCGATACCCGACACATTCGGGCCGGACTCGTGCCATAGCGCGCTGTTCATGATCACGAAGTCGCCCGGATTCAGTTCTGGCGTGAGCTTCGGCCACTTGAACTCGAAGCTGTCCGGATTGATCTCGCCCGCATCGCCGAGCACGCCCAATTTGTGCGAGCCCGCGTAAAACGACATGCCGCCGTTGTCCGCGTTGACGATGCTGAGCGGCACGAACATGCTGCACTTGTTCAGATTGCCGAGGTGATAGCAACTGTCTTGGTGCAGGAACACTTTGTTCGAACTGAACTTGTCCTTGATCACGAAGCGATGGTTGTACAGCGCGACGTGATCTCCGAAGATCTGCTTGAACGTCTCGGCAAAAACCGGCTCCTTATACATGGAGGCCAGCTTCGGCGGCAATTGCTCGGTGAGCGAAACCGGATTCGCCTTGTTGACGTCGCGACCTTCGGCCAATTGCGCGTCGTAAAACGCCCGCCACTCGGTTTGCCATTCCTGCACGACAGACCGCGGAATCGCATTGCGCATCACGAATACGCCAGTCTCTTTGAAGACGTTCGGATTGAACGTCTCCGAAGCGATCTGATCGATGACCGCCTCAACGGATGCCAGGGTATTTTTCATGTCGAGGGCTAAATGAATCGGAACGTCAGTTCGTTATCTTGAGTGTTCTTGAACTTATTGCACTTGGCGAGCACGTTGTATCTGATGGGAAACAGTTCCCGCCCAGGCGATTCCAGAATATCGATCTCGATAATGTCGAAGTCGCGCAGCAGAGCATTCCAGCCATGTTCCGTAATGCGCCAGCAATCCGGGCTCGGTCCGTGAATGCGCCAGTTGAGCGGCGCCGAAATCAGTAGAAATCCCTCATGCCTCAGAATTCTTCTGATTTCCTTGATCGTATCGAATGGATTCACCGTGTGTTCGATGACCTCCATGCAAACAACACAATCGTATGTGGAGTCGGGAATGGTTGAATTATGTTTTGTGATGTCGCCGACAATTGTTGGTTTATAGTTGTCAACTACGTCAAATGTGTCAACCGAAAAGTTATTAAAGGTCTCCCTGACCAATAAACGTTCCTGGGGGCCAACTTCAAGCAATCGCCCGCTTTGGCCGCTGAGTTTAGTGGCAGTTTTTTTAACGAACGCGGCGAGATGGTCCCGCGCCAATGAAAAGGTGCTATTGTCGAATTCGGATGGGGTGGCCATAATAATTCCCGCTTGAATGGTGTCGCGATAATAAAGATGCGGTTGTTCAGGATTTCCGAACCGGGACTTCAACGCCCTTCAAGTGGAACACGAGCATCGTGCCTTCGACGTGGTAAAGCGTCATGTCGGACGCGAGATCGTCAAGATATTGAGTCAACTGCGGAAATTCACGATTTCCGTAGTCGTGCCAGATGATGCAGCTGGGCGAGTCCGCCAGCATTTTCAGTGAGTTTTCGGTGTCCTTTTTGACGTAGCTGACTTCGTGATTTGCATCGACAAAAATATATTGAAATTTCTTCGTGTATTGTGCCGCATCAAGCGTCATCGAATCCTGAAAAATCTGTTTAACCAGATTTTTTTTGCTGGAATTCAGATATTTTCGTTTGAAGTTGAGCGCCTCCAGAGCAAGGTTTTTGTCGCCCCCTTGAAAATCGATATTGTCGATCTCTGGCAGGTCAAGGGTATAAATCCGCTCGCCTTCGACATTGCTCTCCGGGAGATTCTCCAACAACAGGCGCGTCGTATAACCCTTATATGTACCAAATTCGAATATGAACGTCGGCTCGACGCACCGCAGAAGTTTCAGGAGCATCACCGACTCAATCGTCGTAAGCGAGCCGGCGCCTTGCGCTGGCGGCATAAAGAATTTGATTTCTTCTTCAAAATCATCCGGGATCGACAACAGGTGAGTGGGGCGGATGTGAATCATTTTTGAAGGTTGATAGATCTTGTTGTCAGTATTTGTCATTATTTCGAAAGTTGATGATTGGTGTGTTGTACACAAGCGCTTTCGCGGTATGTCTGCCTGAAATGAAGAATTTTCGATTCTAGATCGGATGCATATTTGAGCGGCTCCATCGACCACGAGTCCCGGGGAAGCAGCTTGCAGACCTCGTGATCTTCTTCGAATACTTTCCGGTTCATTCGCACGGTGGATTCGAAAAACGAATCGAGCACGCGCGTGGCGTTCTCATTCAGCGTGTTCGATGCGTACAGTCGGCTGGTGAACCGCGTGCGGCTTTCGCCTTGCCGCGCCGGGAAGAAGTTCTGCAGCGAATACGAGTAGCCGTACGTCGACGAAATCATCGTGAACGGGAAGATATAAAGACTCATATATCCCTCGTACTGGTAGTCGATATTGAACAGCCTGCGCAGCCGCGCCAACTGGTTGACAACGCGTGCATTCCCGAGTGGTGCGTACCAGATCGAATTGGCGCCGTCGAACACGTTCTGACCGTCGCCGAGTTGCAAGGTGGCGAGCGTTTCCGCGTGGACCGCGGCGATGTGATACGGCTCGAGCGCGTTCTCGACGGCGAGCGGCCAATAGCACTCGTAGTCGTAGCGGTTCAGATCGAGGCGCCGGTCGACATTGAACGAAATGTTCTCGAGGATATCCGCGCTTTTACCCAACTGTTCGTACAAGCCCATGCGCGGCTTGATCGCGAAGAACACGAAGTCGCCGCACCAGTCGACCTGGAATGTGTTGAAGCGCGCGCGGTCGATATCGCACGACTTGAAGCGCGCCTTCTCCGGCACGATGATCGTCCCGTTCTTGTAAGTCCAACCGTGATAGCCGCAGGTCGCCGGCCGGTTGCCGTGCTCGTCGGTATAAATGCGCGCGCCGCGGTGCGGGCAGGTATTGTCGAATGCAACGATCTCGCCGTTGTCGTTGAACAGGACGATCTCGCCCGACACGCCGTCGAATTTGATGAAGTCGCCGTCGTTGGCGAGCTCACGGCGATGACAGGCGAGATGCCAGTACTGTTCGAACAGAATCCGGTCGAGCGTCATCTCAGAGCTTCCTGGCGGGCGCGGTGTAGATCACGGCGTCTTCGGCCACCGAGCGCATCACGATGGCGCCGGCGCCGATTTTCGCGCGTGCGCCGATCTTCAGCTTCGGCAGGATTTTCGCGCCGCTGCCAAAAAACACGCTCTCGCCGGTTTGCACGTAGCCGGTCAGGTCGACGTGCGAGCTGAGCGTCGAGTAGGCTCCGAGTTTGACGTCGTGGCCGACGCTCGACTGCACGTTGACCGCGACGAAGTCGCCGACATGGGCGTCGGCCGACACCACCGCTTGAGGGCACACCACGACGCCTTCGCCGAGCACGGCGGAGCGCGCGATGACGGCGCTCGGATGCACGAGTGTCGCGAACACCGCGCCGCGCTCACGCAGGCGCGCCACCACGGCGCGCTTGGCAAGAGGGTCGCCGATAGCGACGAGCAAGGCTTCGCCATCCTGCGGGCAATAGTCGTCGATGTCGCCGCGCCATTCGAGCTGGTACGGATAGCCTTCCAGCGCGGCCGGATTGGCGTCGAGAAAAGCAGTGATGCTCACGCCCCGGCCCGCGTCGGCGGCATCTTGCGCCCAGTTGATCAGCTCGCGCGCAAAAGCGCCGCAGCCGGCCACGATCAGTCGCTTCACCATCATCGAACCTTGTATCCGCCGTCGACGACGAGCGTGGTGCCGGTGATCCAGCGGCTCGCCCCGCTCAGCAGGAACAGCGCGGATTGCGCGACGTCGCCGGCCTCGCCGAAGCCGAGCAGGTGGCTCTTTTCGTAGGCCGCGAGCGCTTCATCGGGGCTGCCGCCCGTCAGCCGCTCATGCATGGCGGTGTGAACCGCGCCCGCCGCGATCGAGTTGACGCGAATCTTGCGCGGCGCCATTTCGCAGGCAAGCGAGCGGACCAGTCCGTCGATGCCCGCCTTGGCGGCGGAGTAAGCCGTCATGCCCGCCTGACCCGTCGAACCGGCCACCGACGACATGAACACGAGCGAACCGCCATCCGCGATCACGTTCTTCTTGCTGCCGGCGCGCGCAATACCGAACGCCGCATACAAACTGCTGCCGAACACCTGGTCCAGTTGTTCCTGCTTCGTCAGCTTCGCGGGACGAATCAACTCGACGCCGGCCGCGTGAAACACGCCGGTAAACGTGCCGTGCGTTTCAGCGAGGTGACTCACCCATTCGGCGGTTTGATCGGCGTCGGCGAGCGATGCGACGGCGATAGCATGGCCGCTGCCGTGAAGCCCGGCGAGCGTCGCCTGAAGGCGAGCCTCGTCGCGCCCGGCGGCAATCACGCGGCCGCCCAGGCTGGCGATCAGTTTCGCGCTGGCCTGGCCGATGCCCGACGACGCGCCGGTCACGAGATAGAGGCCGCCGGCGAGGCAGTTGTCAGCAAAGAGTGTCATGTCTCGATCGTGTCCACGATGGTGAGCGGCCCGACCGCGAGCGCCGCCGAAGCCCACGAATACCCGACGCCGAAGCCGAACATGCCCAGTTGCAGCGTTTCTTCCTTCAGGCGGTGTTTCAGTTCGGTGGTCATCAGCAGCGGAATCGATGCACAACTCGTATTGCCGTAGTCGCCGATATTGGTCGGCACGCGTTCAGCCGGCAGGCCGGCCTTCTTGGCCAGATGCTTGAGCATGAACAGGTTGGCCTGATGGAACAGGAACGCGTCGTACGTGTCCTTGTCGCGGCCGGCGATATCGAGCGTGCGCGAGACCAGCTTCGGCACCGCGTTCAGCGTGAAATTGAAAATCTCGCCGCCGTCCATGAAGAGGCATTGCGGCGATTTGCCGGCCATGCGTTCGTCGCCTGCGGCGTCATACGACTTGAAGCCGCCCGACGGCACGATCAGATTGCGCACGCCCTTGCCGTCGGCACCGATGATGAAGTGCGCGGCCGCCTCGCTGTCCGACGCTTCGAGCGCCGTCATCGTGCCCGCGTCGCCGAACAGCAGCGTGGTGGAGCGGTCGGTCGGGTCGATCATCTTGCTGATCGTGTCGCCCACCGCGAGCAGCACGCGCTTCGCCGCGCCGGTCTGAATCAGGTTCATGCCGAGCCACAGCGCTTGCGGATAGCCGGAGCAGCCGAGGTTGATGTCGAAGGCGAGACACGCGCTCGGCAAACCCATTTCCGCCTGCAGCACGAACGCCGTGCCGGGCAAGCGGTAGTCCGGCGTTTGCGAGACCAAGATCAGCGCGTCGATCGAGTCCGCCTGCCAGCCGAGTCCAGCGAGCAGCTTCTCGCCGGCCTTGCGGCACAGATCGCCGGTGCTCGTCTGCGCGTCGGCCCAGCGGCGTCGGTTGACGCCGATCATCTTGACCACGTCGCGGACAGCGGATGCATCGAACCGCTCGAGGAAGTAGTCGTTATCCACCTGTCTCGACGGCACGCACGACACCACGCCTGCGATGCGAGCGCCTTGCGTGCGTAACTCGCGCCCTGCGCTGAAGTCCGGCGAACTCATGCTCAACTCCTTAGGCTGCTTTTTTCGCCGTGCTGATCAGTGCTTCGATGTCGGCGATGGTGTTGCAATTGTTCAACGTCTGGCCGCTCAGCATCACGTTGAAGCAGTCGTCGACGAGAGCGATCGTCGACACGACGGCGAGCGAATCCCAGTTGTGCTCGTGTAAATCGAGTTCCGGCGTAATCAGGCTCGCGTCGATCTCGAAGATTTCGGCCATTCCTTCGTAAAAGCTTTCCATGTCCACTCCTGCTAGTAAGTCACCATGCAACCGGCCCATGAGTAGCCGACGCCAAAGCCCAACAACATCAATCGACTGCCGTGCGTGAGCAGGCCGTCGTCTTTCATCTGCTTCAATGCGAGCGGAACCGTCGAAGAAACGGTGTTGCCGCATTGCTCCATCAGGATCGGAAACTTCGCTTCCGGGACCTTCATCTTCTTGCGCAGTGCTTCGAGCATGAAACGGTTTGCCTGATGCAGCACGAAGAAGTCGATTTCCTCGCGGTCCATGCCGGCCTTTTCGAGCAGCGCTGTCGCCGCTTTAGGCACTTCGGCAAGCGAGAACGCCATCACTTCGGCGCCGTTCATGTACAGATGTTCGTCGGTGCGCACGTTGCCGGACGCATCGGTCGTTTCGAGTGCGCTTTGCGCGCTCTTCGGTTCGCGAAACAGTCCCGCCTTGACGATCAGGTTTTGCGCGCCGCGCCCGTCCGTGCCAAACACGAAAGGGCCGATCGACGCGTCGCCGTCCGTGGCAGCGGTGATCGCCGTCGCGCTGGCGCCGTCGCCGAACAGGGTGCGAACGCTCTTGTCGAGCGGGTGCACGTATTTCGAATAAGTGTCGGCGGTCAGCAGCAGCACGCAGCGTGCGGCGCCGGTTTCCACCAGACCCTTGGCGAGCGAGAGTCCGTACACGTAGCCCGAGCAGCCGAGATTCACGTCGAGCGCGCCGGCGTGAGTCGCAATGCCGAGCCGGTCCTGCAGCAGGCAGGCCGAAGTGGGCAGCACATAGTCGGGTGCCTGCGTGCACAGAATGACGAAGTCGACGTCCTGCGCGTTCACCGCGCCCTGGGCGAAGAGCTTGCGCGCCGCTTCGTAAGCCAGGTCCGCCGCTGTCTGTTCGGCCGACGCGATATGCCGTTGCTGAATGCCGGTCTTGGCCAGGATTTTGTCCGCCGGCCATTCCGGATAGAGCGCGGCGAGCTGCTCGTTCGTCAGGATCCGCTCGGGCAGAAATCCAGCGATATCGAGAATGCGCGCTTGCACCCGGTCGGATCGAACAGTGGACGTCATGATCAGCAGTCCGCGATGAGTCCGACAATGCGCTCGAGCATGCCGTCGGTCAGCGCCGGGAAAATCGGCAGACACAGCACCTGTTGCGCGGCGGCGTGCGCAATCGGCAGATTTTCACGGTGTGCCGACGGCAGACCGCGATAAATCGGGAAGTCGGAAATCAGCGGATAGAAGTAGCGGCGCGCGTAGATGTCGTGATCGCGGAACTTCTGATACAGCGCGTCGCGGCTGATTGGGAATTCGGGGCCGACGAGGATCGGGAAGTACGAGTGATTCGCCACTTTCTCGCCGGCTTTCTGCATGCAGCGGATGCCGGGAATGTCGCGCAGCCGTTCGCGATACATCGCATCGATCTGCGCGCGCCGGGCCAATGCTTCGTCGATGTGCTGCAGTTGCAGCAGACCGAACGCGGCATTGATTTCGCTCATCTTGCCGTTGATGCCGGAGGCCACCACCGTCGTTTCATCCACGAAACCGAAGTTCTTCAGATGGTCGATGCGCTGCTTGGTCTTCGCGTCCTGGCAGATGATCGCGCCGCCTTCGAAAGTGTTGAACACCTTCGTGGCGTGAAAGCTCAGCACCGCCAGATCACCGTGTTCGAGCACGCTGCCGGTGTCGGTCTGAACGCCGAACGCATGCGCGGCGTCGTAGATCACCTTCAGGTTGTAGTTGTCGGCGATCTTCTGGATGGCGTCGACATCGCACGGCTTGCCGTAGCAATGCACCGGCATGATCGCGGTGGTCTGCGGCGTGATGGCCGCTTCGATCTTCGCGGGATCGAGATTGAGCGTGTCCGGATCGACATCGACGAACACCGGCTTGATGCCGTTCCACACCAGCGAGTGCGCGGTCGCGACGAACGAATAGGGCGTGGTGATCACTTCGCCCGTCACGCGCAGCGCTTGCAATGCGGTGAGCAATGCAAGCGTGCCGTTCGTGAACAATGCAAGATGCTTGACGCCGAGATACTTGCACAGCGCCGCTTCGAACTGCTGATGAAACGGGCCGCCGTTGGTCAGCACCTTGCTGTCCCAGATCTGCTGGAGATAGGGGATGAACTCTTCGAGCGGCGCGAGATGCGGCTGGGTAACGTAAATACGCTCGTCGATCGGCGACTCGATCGGTGACTCGATAGCGCGAAGCGGCAAAGCTGCGTTCACTTGGATTCCCCTTGTTCGGACAGCACGGGCGCTTCGCTGGCGGCGCCGGTTACGTCTTCGATCGAAACTTCGAAGGCAGCGGCCGGTTCGCCCGCACACCAGCGTTGCCACATGATCCGCAGTGCGCGTGAGACGCCTGCCGCGACCACCTCGGGACGGAACGCCGCCGAGGCCGCGCAGCGTTCGCGCAAGCCGGTGCGGATGTCGGCGAGCGCGGGAAGGTCGGAGGCCAATGCCACGCCGCGCGCAACGAATTCTTCCTTGTTCGCGACCACGAAGTCATCGAGCCCGACATGCGACATCCAGGTCGTACCGGCGCGGCTCGCCAGCGTGTCGCCGGCGATAGTCAGCGTGGGCACGCCCATCCACAACGAGTTCAGCACCGTGGTCGAACCCGTGTACGGGAACGTGTCCAGGCAGATATCGACGTGGAAATGCTGTTGCAGATAAACCGGAATGCTCGAACGGCGGCGGAACATCAACCGCTCGCGCTCGATGCCTTCCCCGGCGAACCAGTCGATCAGCAACTGTTCGTCTTCGTCGGTGGCGATCGCGCCGAGCAACATTTTTGCGGTCGGCTGAGCGCGCAGCAACTCGGCCCACAGGGCGATCACGTCGCGGCGCAGTTTGTTCAGGCGGTTGAAACTGCCGAACGTGACATAGCCGTTATGCATGGCCGGCAGAATATTGACCGGCGGCGCGCTCTGCTCCGGCAGGAACGTCGCGCTCGACGGCAGATGGACGATCTTTTCGGAGAACTGGTTTTCCGCCGGCCCGAACGGCACGCCGTACTTGTCCGCCAGGTAATAGTCCATCGCGCTCAGGCCGGTGGTGCCCGGATAACCCATCCAGGTCACCTGAATCGGCGCGGGCTTGCGCGCGAACGTCAGCAGCCGGTTGCGGCCCGTGTGGCCCGACAGATCGAACAGAATGTCGATGCGTTCGTCGCGGATCTTGTTGGCGAGTTGCGCGTCCGGCATGCCGGTGATCTGGTGCCATTCATCGGCGCAATTGCGCAGCAACTGCGTGTAGTCGTCTTCGGCGATGTGGTTGTTGTACACATGCAAGGACAGATTCGGGTCCTTGGCCAGATGCTCCATGATCGGCAGCAAATACGACGCGACGGCGTGGCGGAACAGGTCGCCCGAAACGAGGCCGATCTTCAGCTTGCGATCCGGCGAGCGTTTGTTCACGTGACGCGGCCACTGCGCGCGCACCGGATCTTCATGCTGACGCGCGAAGTTGGTGTGCTCGGCGAACAGCGTGCCGTGATCGATCTCCGGGTTGTGCGACAGCGTGAAGAGGAAGTTGTTGGCCGCGATGTGGTCTTTCGGATCCTTCTCCAGCGCGGCGCGGAATTCTTTTTCCGCCTCGCTCACGAAGCCGAGATCGAGCAGCAACACGCCGAGCGTGCTGTAGGCGGTGGAATTGTTCGGCGCGAGTTCGATCGCGCGCCGTGCGGCGGCCAGGCCCTCGGCCACGCGGCCCTGATGAACCAGCGACATGCCGAAGATCCGCTGCGCTTCGGCGTAGTCCGGGTTGATCGCGAGGATCTTGCGGCACTCCTGCTCGGTTTCCGCCGGCAAGCCTTTCAGGCGCAGCGTATCGGCCAGCACGGTGCGGCTTTCGAGTTCCTCGGGAAACAGTTCAGCGGCTTTGCGCAGCGGGGCAAGCGCTTCGTCATAGCGGCCCAGACGGTGCAGCGCGATGCCGAGCCAGCGCCACGAATTGCCATCGGCGGGAAAGCGTTGCGTCAGGGAGCGGGCGAGTTTCACCGCCTCGACGACATTGCCTTTGTTATAAAGCGCCGTGTAGCGGTTGGTTTCCTGCTGGCTGACCCGGCGGCCCGATGCGATGGTGGTGCGCGTGCTTTCCGCAGCCGGCGGCGTCTCTGTTGCAGCGGCCGGCTCAGCTTGCGGCTTCTGCGCCGCGACCGGCAAGGTATGGATGACTTTGCCGGGATTGGCCATGCGCACGATCAAGCCGTCCACCGCCGGTCCCTTCAAGCCCTGCTTCTGACCCATCTCGAGCGCCAGCCATGCCGCGGCGGTTTCGCCGGCGTCGATCAGCGCGCTGATGTAGGCGGCCCAGTACTGGCCGTTGTGAGGATGAAGTCCCAGGCACTGCTCGAAAAGCGGCAGGGCTTCCGCCGTACGGGCGGTCTGGCCGAGCAGTACGCCGAGGTTGTACAGCACGTCGGCGTGTTTCGGATTCGCGTCGAGAATGGCCCGATACAGCGCATGCGCGTCCTCGAATTCGCCCTTGTGGTGATGGTCGAGCGCCGTTTGCAACACGAGCGCGATGTCCTGCTCGAGTTGTTGTTCGGGCGTCAGGGGTTCAGCAGGCGGCTGCTCGTACAGGAGAGTCATGGTCTCGGCGCAAAATGTTCTATGGAGGAAATTGTGCGACGAGGCCGGTCTTTCCGATGCGCGGAGATGACGGTAAAAAAGCCGCCTGTTTAGCGTATGGAGGAAGGGGCCGGAAAGCCGGGAGGCAAGAAAAAAGCCCGCACGAGGCGGGCCGAGGGAACGAGCGCGCCTCACTTCGGCACGTAGTTCTTATTATTGGGTAGGCCGGCTGAACCGGCTTTCTGGGAACGGATGCCGCCTTGCGCGGCTCCGCTCCGGGTTTTTTACAGGCGGGCCATGCGCTGATATTCGCTGGCGGCCTTGGTGCGTCCGATCGCCGCTTCGAACTCGAAATGCAGTTCATTCTGGGTGACTGCCGCGTCCGTGAGGAGCGCCGTGTCGATCGCCTGGATCTGGCGGATCATGTCCAGAGCCGCCGGTTCCTGATCCGCGGTGAGCGACATCAGCAGCGGCGAACGCGTTTCCGTCAGGCGGGCGGCTTCCGGCCAGTCCGCGAGCGAGGCCGCCTGCTCGATTTCCCGCGTGATCGACAGCACGCGTTCGACCAATTCCGTCTGGTTCAGGTTGTGCGCGTTCATGGCTTAGCTCTTGTTCGTGGCCAGCGCGCCCGCGCTGTTGGTGCCGCCGAACAGCGCGGTCAGGTATTGCGAATTGTTGTTCATGGTCGCCATCAACGTGTTCAGGGCGGTGAACTGCGCCTGATACTGGTTCGTCAATTGCGTCGTGTAGTCGGCGAGCGCGGTTTGTTGCGTGGCAATGCTTTTCAGGTCGGCGTTCAGCGCGGTGTTGCGCGTGTCGATGATGCCGCCGGTCTGCGTGAACGTGGTGATGCTGGCGTTCAGCTGCTCGGCAATGCCGTTGGTCGAGTTGAAGAGCGACGCGACCGTGGCCGGGCTGCTCGTCAGCGCGGTGTTCAGCGCGTTGTTGTCGACCACCATCGTGCCGTCGGCCGGATCGTCCTTCAGCGTGATGCCGATCGCCGCCAGCGTGGTGCCGGTGCTGCCCGAGCCGACCGCGCCGCCGACGATGTTGGCCAGCGTGTTCTTGATGGTCTGCAGCGTGGAGTCGCCCAGCAGCGGACCTTGCGACGTCGCGCCGGAGCTGAACGACGTGAGCGTGGACATCGTCGTGATGACGGTGTTGTACAGGCTCACGAAATTGTTGATCGCGGTGTTCTGCGCGGTGGTGTCCTGCGCGATGGTCAGCGTTTGCGGGGTGCCCGCGGGCGTGCCCACGGCCGCCGCCGTCAGATTGATCGTCACGCCTGAAATGGCGCCGGTCACCGCGTTGCTCGCGCTGCTGCCGGCGATTCCGCCGATCGTGTACTCCGCGTCCTGCGCGAAGCCGCTCTGCGTCCAGGCGCTGCCCGAATTAGCCGACGTAATGCTCGACTGGCCGCCCGTGGTGCTGGCCGTCGACGTCACGCCGAGGCTCGACAGACCGGTGTCGCTGGTGATGTTGCTGGTCGAAACATTGATGACGTTGGCCGCCCCCGTGTTCGCCGCGCGCAGCACGAGGTGGGCGCCGTCCGTGCCGGTCACGATGGTTGCCGTGACGCCGGGGTTGCTGCTGCTCGCGTTGATCGCCGACGCGATGCCCGAGAGCGTGTTGTTGGTGTTGTCGACGTTGATATCCATCGACTTGCCGTTCATCGAGATCGACAGCGTGCCGGTGCCCAGTTGCGTCGTGGCGCCAAAGGCTGCCGACGACAAGGCTTGCGAGCTGGCGATCTGCGTCACGGCGATCGAATAGCTGCCGGCCACGGCGCCGACGCCCGCTGTCGCGGTCAGCCCGGTGCCGCTCGCGGTCGCCGCGAACGTTGCCAGCGTGTTGCCGTTGGCGAGATTCGTGATGCCCGACTGCAGGGCGCTGAGCGCGGAGCTTAGCGCCCCGTATGCTGAGAGCGTGGTGTTGTCGGAGGTTTGCTGAGCCGCCAGAGCCGAGGTTTGTCCCGCGACCTTCGCGTTCACGAGTGCCGTGACGAGCGTCGACACGTCCATCGACGAATTGCCGGTCGAACCGCTGATGATCGACTGAGCAGCCGACTGCAGCGCGGAATTGGCACTTGCTGTAGAGGACGAGGTTGAGATCGAGGACATGCAGAGGCTCCGGGCGTCTGGAAATCTGTATTGGTTGGTGCGCGATGCTACATCACTACGTGATGGAAATGCACAGCGGGAGGCATGCCTCCCGTCGCTTGAAACCCGGCGATGCGCCCCGCTTGCGCGCGACGCATCGCCGTTACCGCGTCAGCTCTTACTGCAGGAGCTTCAGAACTTGCTGCGGGTTCGAGTTAGCTTGCGCCAACACCGAGATACCAGCTTGTTGCAGCACTTGCGCCTTGCTCAGGTTGGCCGTTTCTTGTGCGAAGTTGGCGTCCGTGATTTGCGATTGTGCCGACGACAGGTCGGTCGATTCAGCTTGCTGCGACGTCGCGATTGCCGTGAAGCGGTTTTGCGCGGCGCCCAGTGCAGCTTGCAGCGTATTGACCGTTTGCAGCGCGTTGTCGATCGAGACCATCGCTTCGTTCGCGCCCGTGACCGTGCTGATGTCGAGGCCCGAAACCGTCGGCGGGTTGTTGATCGCGTTGATCTGAGCGACACTGGCGACGGCTGCCGCGGAACCTGCGCCTGCCGTCGTCACTGCCGATGCGCTCAGCGTCAGGTTGGTCACGGCGGTGCCCGTGCCAGCGGCCGTGCCTGCGGTGAAAATCGCGCTGGAGACGCCCGAGGTGATGGCCGTGTTGTTCTGGTCCGTGAAGGTGTAGCCGCCCTTGCCGTCCGACAGAACGTTGACCGACGTAATCGTCGCGCCGGTGCTCGTGTATGCGCCCGACGCGTTCAGGCTGACCGCGATCGTGCCGACCGTTTGACCCGTTTGCACCAGGCCGCCACCGATCTTCGCTGCCGACATCGATTGGCTCAGGTCCAGGCTGATCGTCTGACCGACGTTCGCGCCGACCTGGAACGTCACGCTGCCTGCCGAGCCGTCCAGAATGTTCGTGCCGTTGTACGTCGTTTGCGATGCGATACGGTTCACTTCAGCGATCTGCGCCGAAACTTCCTTCTGCAGCGCTGCCTGGTCGCTCGACGACAGCGAACCGGTCGATGCTTGCACCGCCAGCTGACGGATACGTTGCAGGCTCGACGTCAGCGAGGACAGTGCGCTCGATGCGGTTTGAATCATCGACACGCCGTCATTCGCATTCGACACGCCTTGGTTCAGGCCGTTGATCTGCGTTTGCATACGCGTCGAGATTGCCAGACCTGCTGCATCGTCAGCCGCGCTGTTGATGCGCTTGCCCGACGACAGGCGGGTGATGGCTTGCGAAAGGGCGCTTTGCGAGCCATTAAGGTTTTGCTGTGCAACCAGCGAGTTGATGTTGCTATTGATTCCGAGCATGGAAAATCTCCTAAATAAGCCTTGAGCCCAATACGCCACGTTGGCATCGGCGGAAGCACTCGTTCATTGCTGGCCGCCTCAGTGAAGGTTGACGGCCCCACTAAAAAAAACTTGAGGACCTTTATGCAATGACGGACCTATCGCTTTCGATGCCGGGCATATTGCAATGTGGCTGAAAGCCCCTTGCAGCCTTATTCGGCAGTCGCACTGCAGCTATTGAAAAGACGGCGTATTCTCGTTTTCTCTTGTGACAGACTCTGGAGAAATCATGCAAAAGCGCAGGATTGGGCGTTCGGAATTACAGGTCGCGCCGCTTATGTTCGGCGGCAATGTTTTCGGCTGGACCGCCGATGAAGCCACCTCGTTTTCGATTCTGGATGCGTTTGTCGACGCCGGTCTCGACTTTATCGATACCGCCGACGTCTATTCCGCATGGGTGCCCGGCAACCAGGGCGGCGAGTCGGAGACGATCATCGGCAAGTGGTTTCGTCAGAGCGGCAAGCGCGACAAGATCGTGCTCGCTACCAAGGTCTCGAAGCATCCGCAGCGCAAAGGGTTGTCGGCGGCCAACATACAGGCGGCCGTCGAGGATTCGCTGCGGCGCTTGCAGACGGACTACATCGACGTCTACTTTTCTCACGACGACGACGCCGAGACGCCGCTCGCCGAGACGCTGGGCGCTTATCAGAAGCTGATCGAAGCGGGCAAGGTGCGGGTGATCGGCGCGTCGAATTACAGCGGCGCGCGGGTCGAGGAAGCGCTCGCCGTATCGCGCCGGCACGGCTTGCCCGAATACCAGCTGTTGCAGCCGGAATACAATCTGTATGACCGCGCGGAATATGAGCGCGACATCGAACCGGTGGCGCTCGCCAATCAGCTCGGCGTGGTGGTGTACTACAGTCTGGCGAGCGGCTTTCTGTCCGGCAAATACCGTTCGCAGGCGGATCTGGCCAATAAGGCGCGCGGCAGCCGGGTCGAAAAGTATCTGAATGATCGCGGTTTGCGAATTCTCTCCGCACTAGACCGGGTTGCCGACGCGCATGGCAGCACGCCGGCCACCGTCGCTCTGGCATGGCTGATCGCGCGCCCCAGCGTTACGGCCCCTATTGCCAGCGCGACTTCGGTCGAGCAGCTCAAAAGCCTTGCGGCGGCTGTTCATCTGATGCTGACGGGCGCCGATATCCGTGAATTGGACGAATCGAGCGCCTGAGCGCGCAATAGGTGACCTGGCGCAATCCCTAAACCCCTGGTAGGATGGAGAGTTTCCTGATATCATCGGGAGTGAATTGAGATCTTTGCCTGTTTCGTCAAAGTTTTTTTGTTGATGGAAGGTTGGCGAAACAGCAGCAGACGCGGCTTTTGCATTATGTCTGTCCGCGTTCCGCGGTGAACTCCCCACCTCTCTTTTCCGGCCTCCGTGGCCGCTTTGCCTCTCGTTTCATTCGTGGTTTGGCCGGGTTCTACCCGCGTTTGCCTGTTACTGGCCATGAACTGAAACGACCGGAGGGCCGGCGCGTGAGCGGTATGCCGCCACGCAATTTACCCCTATCAAGTGATTGAGTTAGGAATTAAATGACGACGATTCTTCTGAAAGAAAACGAGCCGTTCGAAGTGGCGATTCGCCGCTTTCGTCGCGCAATCGAAAAGAATGGCCTGATCGCTGAACTGCGTGAGCGCCAATCGTACGAAAAGCCGACCACGGCACGTAAGCGCAAGAAGGCTGCTGCTGTGAAGCGCCTGCACAAGCGCCTGCGCAGCCAGATGCTGCCGAAAAAGCTGCACTAAGCACGCTTTTCCGCATGGCCGAACGGCGGTGTGAGCTTCGAAAGAAGCCACATCGCCGTTTTGCTTTTGGGGCGTCAGATGGAGCGCTCGGCTTGGAAAGGAATGGGCGAATGAGGACTACGCGCCTCTGGAGCGCGGGTTTGCGAATCCACTAGACGTACACACGGCGACGCGGGAGTGCGGCGCGCAGCTCTAGTATTGTGGCGGGGTTTATCCTGCCTACGCCGCGCTTTTCAGCCGGTCGGCGGACAAGGCAAACTGGCGCGCGATCGAGCCCAGACGCTCGATCCATTCCCAAGTGCCGAACACGTCGTGGACGTTTTGCAGACAACTGAGCAGGTCGACGGTGGCCGGGTCGTACACATTGATGCGCGAGCGCAGCAGCGCCTTCTTCAGCGCGGACACGCCGACGTCCATATACGCCGGCATCTCCGCAGGCGCCTTGCCGATGAAGCGCACCGGAATGCCTTCCATCGCGGTCATGTAGTCGCGCGGTTTGATGAAGCTGCCGACCGGGCAACCGCCACAGTAACCGCGATAAGCGCCACCACCTCGCGGCAATAGCGCCGCGCGCTTCTGGCCCAACAAATGATCCACGGCTTGGTCGAAAATCTCCTGATGCGTCAGGAAGTTAAGCGTTTTCATGGTTGGTCTCCCGTGCATTACGCAGCGGCTATTCGTTGTTCAAGCGCATGACCGGCAGTATCGGGCGTGCGCCATTCGGTGAATCCCGAAACAGCGTGGCGAAAAGCGCCAATTCCCGAGCTTGGCTCGTTTTGCACGATGCTCCCCATGCCGCAGGATTCGCCAACTGCCGCAGCCGCAACTCATAACCGTATAACGACCGACATGCACTGGAAGCGCAGCAGGGATTTACCGGATGGGCGCATCGCGCCGGGTCGGGCGTTGTGATGCGCCGTGTGTCGCCCTCCAGGCCTTGCGCCGCGCGGTAGAGGCTGGGTACGCGCCGTGGCGCCTGGGAGTTTCCCTGAGCTGCCGTCCTTTGTTAGAACAGCGGCACTAAGCGTGGGCGCGTACCGGGCCGCCTCAGCCCGCTTTACGATTCCGTCCTTTCTTGCCAAGCGCCGCGCATCGCGCGCGGCACATGCAACTCGCCTCGTGGTCGTTCACCATGCCGACTGCCTGCATGAACGCGTAACAGATCGTCGAGCCGACGAACTTGCAGCCGTAGCGCTTCAGCCCCTTGCTCAGCGCATCCGAAATGTCGGTCGACGCGGGCGCCTGCTTATAAGAAGTCCAATCGTTCTGGATCGGCGTCTGATCGACGAACGACCATATGAAGTTGGCGAGCGAGCCGTGCTCGGCCTGAATCTGCTGGACGGCTCGGGCGTTGGTAATGGCCGCTTCAATCTTGCCGCGGTGGCGCACGATACTTTCGTCCTTCACCAGCGTCTCGACGTGTTTCGGCGTAAAGCGCGCAACCTTCGCGATGTCGAAGTCCGCAAACGCGTGGCGATAGCCGGCCCGTTTGTTGAGAATCGTCGACCACGACAAGCCGGCCTGAGCGCCTTCCAGCACGAGCATCTCGAACAGATGCTGGTCGTCGCGCGAGGGGACGCCCCATTCGGTGTCGTGATACTGTGCGAGCGCTTCGCTCGATACCCAGTTGCATCGCTGTGTCACTGTAGCGCTCCTGCGTTGTGATGTCGCCCGCCAGCATAGCCGAAGCCGTGCGCACTGCAAGCTAGCCATTCGGCCGATTGCCGGATTGAAACTGACCTGCCACGCTATGCGTTATTCATCCACGGAACTCACTCGATTCCATGAACAAAGACTTCTTTCTGATCGGCATTGACGGCGGCGGCAGCGGCACGCGGGTCGTGCTCGGCGACGCGCAAGGCCGCGAGCTGGCGCAGGCGGCAAGCGGGCCGTCGGGGTTGGGGCTTGGCGTCGAACGTGCGTGGCAGGCTATCGCGGCCGGCTGCGGCGAAGCATTTGCCAGTGCCGGCAAGGCGCTGGACTGGTCGCGCTGCGTGCTCGGCTGCGGATTGGCGGGCGTCAACAATCGTGACTGGCTGGCCGCGTTTCGCGCACAAGCGCCCGCGCTAGCGGGACTCGCCGTGGAAAGCGACGCCTACACCACCTTGCTCGGCGCGCACGGCGGCGCGCATGGAGTGATCGTCGCGCTCGGCACCGGCAGCGTGGCGGCCGTACTGGACGGCGAGGGCGAATGCCGCCAGGTTAGCGGCTACGGCTTTCCATCGGGTGACGAAGCGAGCGGCGCGTGGCTCGGACTGCGAGTCATCGTGCATGCTCAGCAGGCGCTGGACGGTCGTGGTCCCATCGACGATCTGGCGCGGGCACTCGTCGCGCACACCGGCGCGCACGACCGCGACAGCCTCGTTGTCTGGCTCTGCGAAGCCAACCAGACGGCGTATGCGAGGCTCGCGCCGATTCTCATCGCTCACCGTACGCATCCATTCGCGGCGCGCTTGCTCGGCGAGGCCGGCGCCGAAGTGGGCAAGATGATTACCGCGCTTGACCCGTCGGCGAGCCTGCCGGTCGCGCTGTGCGGCGGCCTCGGCGCGCCGTTGCGCGAGTACGTGCCGCAGATTTATCAGGCGCGTTTGCGCGAGCCGCTGGCCGACTCGGCGCACGGTGGATTGCAGTTGGCGCAACGTGAAGCGGTCCGCATCGGCGGCTGAAGACGGCGAGGCGCGTCGTGTGTGAGTCGTGCGCTTGCGGGTGGAATAGTCGTGCATGGCCAACGCGTTCCGGCGAATGCGGCCGGCAACGGTAAAATACGTAGCTTCGACGCTGCCCGCCTGCTCAAACTATGTACAAAGTCATCGCCACGGATCTCGACGGCACGCTGCTCAACGCGGATCACCAGGTGGACCCGTTCACGATCGCCACCGTGCGCAAACTCGAAAGCGACGGGCTGCGGTTCGTGATCGCAACGGGCCGCCATTATTGCGACGTCGCCGGCATCCGCGACGTGCTGGGCATCAATCCGTATCTGATTACCTCGAATGGCGCGCGCATCCACGCGCCGGACAACACGGTGATCCACGCCGACGACCTCCCTCCGGCTATCGTGCAGCGACTCGTACAGCCGGAAATCGCCGGCGCGCATGGCCGCGTGATCGTCAACCTGTTCGCCGATCAGGCGTGGCTGATCGACCGCGACGCGCCGGATCTGCTGAAGTTTCACCAAGACTCGGGCTTTACCTACGAGGTGACCGACCTGCCGAAACACGATGGCGTCGACATCGCGAAGGCTCTCTACATTGGCGCTCCCGCTGATCTCGCGCAGGTCGCCGCCAATCTCGCGCGCGAATTTGGCGACGCCTTATACGTAACCTATTCACTGCCGGACTGTCTGGAAGTGATGACGGCAGACGTATCGAAAGGCCGCGCATTGCAGATCGTGCTCGAGCGCCTTGGCGTGGATGCCTCACAATGCGTCGCTTTCGGCGACAACATGAACGATATCGATCTGCTGGAAACGGCCGGCCATCCGTTCATGATGAACAACGCCAATCCCGACCTCATCACGCGTTTGCCGAACGTGCCGCGCATCGGCAACAACTTCGAAGCGGGCGTCGCGCACCATCTGCGCAAGCTTTTCTCGCTCGACGACGAACTGATGTCCTGAGGGGAAACGGAAACGGCCTTGCCTCCACATCCATGGAGGCAAGGCCGTTTCTCTTGAGTGAGCGCGTCGCTTGGTTCAGGCCACCAGTGACGGCGTTGCACGACCAGAGTCCATCAGGGTCAGCAAGCCGCCTCATTCGCCGACGTTAGACGCAGCAGGAAGATTACCCGTGCCATCCGCCACGGCGGTTGTCATGGTCGCCCCGGTTATCGTGGCCCCAGCTGCGGTCATTGTGGTTCCAGTTGCGATCATATCGATGGTCGCCGCGGTAGTAGTCGCCGCGATCGTAGCGATGGTCCCAGCCGCCGTTGCCGTAGTAGACCGGCTGCGGCGCGGCGTAGACCGGAGCCGGGCGGGCATAAACCGGTGCGCCGAGCGACAGGCCGATGTTCAGATCCGTATGCGCTTGCGCGACACCGCATGCGCCCGCCGCGAGTCCTGCAGCAACCAGCAAGTGAGTGACGATGCGTTTCATATTTGTTCTCCTGTGAGGCGACGTATGTTTGTCGCACAGGTTCAATCTACGCATTCCGGTCGGTGGGTACTGCGACGAGATGTTACGGACTGCAAGCATCGTCGCAGGATTTGAAAGGCGGGAGCAGCCTTACATAGGCATGCCGCGCGCTGAGTGCCGTTCGGTCAAAGCCCTGCCGGATAGGGATTCGCGGCTCCTGGAGCCGCGCCGAATCCGTCCCGCCGCTGCGCTCAACTCAAATCACATGGCCGCATGCGTAATTGCGGCTTACATCTGTATTACCCGATTAATCTGCGGCATTCGACAAAGCCGCTGATGAAGCCGCCGATGCAGCCCCTTGCAACTGCGCGCAAGGGCAATCGGTTGCTCGCCCATCCAGCCCCTGACGATCCCGTTTGAAGCTGGCGCGCGCGGTGCCGTTTTGCCAGTCGAGGCGAACAATATAAATACTGTCGAAATCGTCGCTCTTCCAGTTCGGGACGTCGGCGGCATTGCCGCCGTGCGCGCTCATCATCTGGCGCAATAGCTTCACGATCAGCTTGTGTTCCCACGCCACGACAATGAGCTTGTTGCGATTGGCGGGATTGACGAGCGCGGTGCCGAGCTGGTCGATCTGAGCGAAACCGTACGGCGTTTGCACCGGCATCTGGAACTGGATGGCGGTCGGCTCGATCGTCGCAAGCGGCCGGATGTAGTAGTAGGGCTTGCCGCTGTCGTCTTTCTGCTGGCCCGGATCGGGTGCATAGATCGCATCCGGTTTGCCGAACTTGGCCGCGATCACGGCCGGCAAGGCCAGCGCGCGGTTGAGCCCTTGGCAGTTCAGTTGCCCATAGCCCTGGGCGGGTTTCTCACCGTGCCGCACGAACACCAGCGTTTCCGTCTGGCCGTCAGCGGCATGCGCCGTGGGTGGCGTCAACACCCCCGCGCACAGGCCGCCGATGGCGAGTGCGACGCCATGCAGGAAACCGCGGAAACGCTTCATAGGGAGCACCTGTGCGAGCTTGGGAAGTCGCACGATTCTAGCAGCGGGCGCGAGTGCGTCATCGCTGCGATATCGAGAACCCGTCGCCTCCACCGCAAAACAAAGCGGGCGCCTCAGCGCCCGCTTCGTTGCCCAAATGACTGCGCGCGAATTAATCGAGCGCCAGCTTCTGAGCATTGCCGCTGCGGCTTTCGGCGATAACCGGGTACAACACGCCGGCGATCACTGCGCCGAGGATCGGCGCAACCCAGAACAGCCACAACTGATCCATCGCCGCACCGCCGACGAAGAGCGCCGGGCCCGTGGAACGCGCCGGGTTGACCGACGTATTGGTGACCGGGATCGAGATCAGGTGAATCAGGGTGAGGCACAGGCCGATGGCGATCGGCGCGAAGCCGGCGGGCGCGCGTTTATCGGTCGAGCCGAGAATGACAAAGAGGAAGAAGCCCGTCATCACCACTTCGCAAATGAATGCCGCGGCGAGCGAGTAGTGGCCCGGCGAGCGCTCGCCATAGCCGTTACTTGCGAAGCCGCTGGCGACGAGATCGAAGCCGGGTTTGCCCGACGCGATGAGCGACAGCACCAGCGCACCCAGCACGGCACCGATCAACTGGGCAACGATGTACGGCAGCAGGTCGCGCGCGGGAAAGCGCCCTGCGACGGTCAGGCCGACGCTGACGGCCGGATTCAGATGGCAGCCGGAAATGTGGCCGATCGCAAAAGCCATGGTCAGCACGGTCAGGCCGAACGCGAGCGACACGCCCACGAAGCCAATGCCCAGACCGTGAACCGGGCCGGCGAAGTTGGCAGCGAGGACAGCGCTGCCGCAGCCCCCGAGCACGAGCCAGAAAGTGCCGAACAACTCGGCAACGAGGCGCTTTGACAGCTGCATGATTGGTAATCCTAAAAAAGATGGGGCTTCTGCTGGCACGCGCGGCTAAGTCCGTCTGCATGCCGTGAACGCGCAATTCTAGGGAAAGGCCGCCAAATCATGTGTCAAGAATTGTCAATGTGGTGTCGCCTTTACCTTTTTATTGCGAGATAAAGATACCGTTTTACAATTCGCCATGTTAATAATTATCAGAGGATATCTTGCTAAATCGGTATTCTTGTCCATTGCGAATTTTTATAATTGCAGTTAGTCTGCGAGCCAATGAGTTCTAGAAAAGGGGAGAACCGGAATGTCTCAATATGCAGACCTCAAAGCGCAGATCGCCAAATTGCAGGCACAAGCGGAAGAAGCGCGGCGTACTGAAATCGACAATGTGGTCGCCGACATCCGCCAAAAGATCGCTGAATACGGTCTGACGGCTCAAGACCTCGGCTTTGCGGTCGCCGCCAAGCGTGGCCGCCCGCCCAAGAAGGCGCCGCTACCGGCAAAGTACCAGGATCCGAAGTCGGGCAATACGTGGAGCGGGCGCGGCAAACCGCCCAAGTGGATCGTCGGTAAGAATCGCGAACGGTTTTTGATTGGCGCGGCTTGAGCCGATTGCCGGTCAAGGCGAAAGCCAACTGAAGGATTATTGGTACTCGGTCTTTATTTGCTGAGTGCTAATCCGCGATGGAAGCGCATCCATACCCGTATTAAAAAAGCCGCCCTTGAGGGGCGGCTTTTCTGGACAAAGAAGCGGGTTAACTTGGATTTGCCGCTCGCGCAAACGATTCACACGACAAATTGACTCACTATTGATCTGCAAATCGGAAACGCCGTAAGCACGATAAGCGGCGAGTTTCGATACTCAAGCGGCAGAGCGAGAACTGCCCGACCGCTTGAATCCGCGTTTAGCCCACCGCGACCTGGCGCAACACCGGGCGGCGCGTGGCTTCGATCAATGCCGAATAGCCATCCACGTAATTCTGGGCCATCGTTTTCGAGCTGAAACGGCGTTCGAACTGAGCGCGGATTTCGGTGCGCGACAATTCGTCCAGGCGTTGCAGCGCCGCGACCGCGCCTTGCACGTCCTCGACGATGTAACCTGTCACGCCATGGTCGATCACTTCCGGCACCGACCCGCGGTTGAACGCGATCACCGGTGTGCCGCACGCCATCGACTCGATCATCACGAGGCCGAACGGCTCCGACCAGTCGATCGGGAACAGCAGTGCCTTGGCGCCCGACAGGAATTCGGGCTTCTGTGCTTCATTGATCTCGCCGACGAATTCCACATGCGCCAGCGACAGCAGCGGCTCGATTTCGCGCTTGAAATATTCCTGGTCGGCCTTGTCCACCTTGGCGGCGATCTTCAGCGGCAGACCGCTTTGCGCAGCGATCTTGATAGCCGTATCGACGCGCTTCTCCGGACAAATGCGGCCGAGGAACGCCAGATACTCCGGCTTCTTGTGGGTTTGCGGCGTGAGCAGCTGCTCCGGCAGACCGTGGTAAATCGTGTTGAGCCAGTTCGCTTGCGGCAGCGGTGCACGCTGCGAATCGGAAATCGAGACGACCGGCACGTTGGAGAACGCATCGAACACCGGTTGCAGTTCCGGCAAGTCGAGGCGGCCGTGCAGCGTCGTCACGAACGGCGTGTCCATTGCCGTGAAGAGCGGGAACGGCATGTAGTCGAGGTGGAAGTGCAGCACGTCGAACTCGTGCGCAACCCTGCGGACCTTTTCCATCATCAGGACGTGCGGAGCCAGCGCATCGCGGATCGTCGGATCAAGGCGCAGCGCACGAGGCCAGCAGGCGTCGAGGTTCGCGGAGGTGACCGAGTCGCCGCTTGCAAACAGCGTGACGTCGTGGCCGAGGTCGACCAGGGCTTCGGTCAGATACGACACGACGCGTTCGGTGCCACCGTAAAGTTTCGGCGGAACAGCTTCATACAACGGCGCAATTTGTGCGATTCGCATGCGTTTTCTCCTAATCAGAACGGCATCGCACAGCGGCGCTCGAGTAGAGCGAGGAGCGAATGCCTGACGGACGGTTGGGCGCGGTAAGCCGCCGCCCGGGGGTGTTCCGAACCTGCATCGGGTAATCCCTTAGCTTCATTATCGGGATCGGCCGGGCTAATTCGAGTTATTTTTCAAACGCTTAATGTTGTTACAGCGCGAAACATGGTGCGTTACAGGTCGTCAGGACGCTGATCTCGGTCAAGGAGGAAAGCCGCCGGATGATTATTCGAACGCTGAGAAGCCCTCAGCAAGGCGCGGGCCCGAAACATGGAGCGCAACGCCTACACGGGGCACATTGCAGAGAAGTGAAAACGTCTTATAATTCGGGCTCACCGCTGTTACGGTGCGGGCCATGAGTCGCTCAGACTCACCGTCTGGTTCACATCAGTAAAAGCAGCGTGTTCCAAGGCGCATTGGAAAATTCCAGATTGCGCATCTTCGCTCTCCGCAAACCCGCTCTCCGACTCGCCTTTGTAGGAAAAATTCCTACACGAATGACGGATTAATCCGTCAACAAGGCTGGGTGTCTGTCCGATTTTCGTCCGCTCCCCCTTTCGACACAATGCTCGCAAGACCAGAAACGAGCCGATTCGCGCGGATTAAGTGCGCGCGTCCGAGCAAACGTTTCCGTAACGGCCTGACCAGCCAGATACACCCCGGGGGAATCATGAGCGCGACAAGCGATATGCTCAATGAGATCAGAGAAGTCAACCTGTCTTATCTCCTGCTCGCCCAGCGACTGCTGCGCGAAGACAAGCCGATGGGCATGTTTCGCATGGGGATTTCGGACCAGTTAGCCGATGTGCTCGCCAATCTGTCGTTGGCGCAGACCGTCAAGCTGGCGGCGTCCAATCAGGTGTTGTGCCGTTTCCGTTTCGACGACCATGCCGTACTGTCCGCTCTGGCGGACAAAGGCAAATCCAGCGCCGTGGCCCAGGCGCATTCCGCGATCCTGATGGCAAGCCAGCCAGTCGAGCACCTCGGCTGATGGCACGTTGTAATTCAACTAAAGCGATCAGGACGGGGGAAACGCACACGGATGGCCTATAAGAGTGTTGTGCTCGAAGTCAGGGAAATCACCCTGGCGATCCAACTGATCGAGCTTGGCGCGCGTTTGCAATTGCTGGAAGCGGAAACCAGTCTGTCGCGCGACCGGCTCATCAAGCTATATAAAGAGCTGAAAGGGGTGTCACCGCCCAAGGGCATGTTGCCGTTTTCGACCGACTGGTTCATGACTTGGCAGCCGAACTTTCACTCCTCGCTGTTCTACAACATCTACCGCTTCATGGCCGGTCACGGCGGCTGCCCGACGATCCAGTCGATCGTGAAGAGCTACCGGCTGTACCTCGAACACGTCCAGCTGCACGACGACGAGCCCGTGCTCAGTCTCACGCGCGCCTGGACGCTGGTGCGCTTTTTCGACTCCCGAATGCTGCAAATGACCGCCTGCTGCCGCTGCGGGGGACATTTTGTCGCGCACGCGCACGATCCGCAGCACGCATTCGTCTGCGGCCTGTGCCAGCCGCCTTCGCGCGCCGGTAAGACAAAGAAATTCGCCGACGCCCGGGCCCGCGAGAGCCTCGCCGCGCTCGAAGCCTGACCTGCAAGGCGACCGCCGCCGCGCGGCGCGCCGTCCATCGCCCATGCGGCGGGGCTCTCAGCCGGCCCGCGCCACGGCCGGTCCCGCCGCAGCGCCGGACTGCTGCATCCGCCTCTGGTTTACACCGGAGCGACGAGCCGCTTTTCCACCAAAGTTTTCCGCTTCGTTGCCGTAAACCAGATTAACGACGGTCACCGTCGCTTCTTTGTGAGGGCTCGGCAGTGCTGATTTTCGTGGGAACACTCGTGACGCTTTTGTCCGTTTTCGGCGGTTACGCGCTGGAAGGCGGTCATCTCGGCGCGCTGCTGCAGCCCGTTGAAGTGCTGATGATCGTCGGCGCCGGGGTAGGCGCATTCATTCTGGGTAACGGAATGAAGACGATCAAGGCCACGCTGCGCGTCATTCCAACCCTGTTCAAGGGTGCGAAGTACAACAAGGACGTCTATATGGAGTTGATGGCGCTCCTCTACGTCCTGCTGGCCAAGGCGCGCAAGGAAGGCACGCTGACGCTGGAAGCGGATATCGACGATCCGTCGAAGAGTCCGATCTTCACCCAGTACCCCAAGATTCTCGCGGACCATCACATCATCGAATTCCTGACCGACTACCTGCGCTTGATGGTGGGCGGCAACATGAACGCGTTCGAGATCGAAAGCTTGATGGACGAGGAGATCGAGACGCATCACCAGGAAGGCGAAGCGCCCGCTCACGCGCTGAACAAGGTCGGCGACGCCATGCCGGCGTTCGGTATCGTGGCCGCGGTGATGGGCGTGGTGCACACCATGGCCTCCGCCGACAAGCCGCCCGCGGTGCTCGGCGAGATGATCGCGCAGGCGCTGGTCGGCACCTTTCTCGGGATTCTGCTTTCGTACGGGCTGATCGGGCCGCTCGCGAGCGTCGCCGAACAGCGCGTGACCGAGTCGACCAAGATGTTCCAGTGCATCAAGGTGACGATTCTGGCCAGCCTGAACGGTTACGCGCCGGCGATCGCCGTCGAGTTCGGCCGCAAGGTGCTCTTCTCGACTGAACGCCCGTCGTTCGCCGAGCTGGAAGAGCACGTGCGCCGCGTCAAGGCCAAATAAAGGGCGCCGGGAACCGAACCGATGAGCAAGGACAAAGACCGCGCCATTGTCGTCAAGCGCGCCGCGCCGAAGAAAGCCGGCCACCACGGCGGCGCGTGGAAGCTCGCATATGCGGACTTCATGACCGCGATGATGGCGTTCTTCCTGCTGATGTGGTTGCTGAGTTCGGCGTCCACGGTGCAGTTGAAGGGCATTGCCGACTACTTCAACCAGCCGCTGAAGATCACGCTGTGGGGCGGCGATCGCAGCGCCGAGGACTCGAGCATTCTGAAAGGCGGCGGCCGCGATATCTCGACCGACGCGCAAGGCGTGACGCGCTCAAGCGAAGGTTCGAACAACCGCGCCGAGCACAGCGCCGCGCACGGCAGCGAAGACTCGATCAAGCAGTTGCAAGGCGAGCTGGAGCGCCGCGAGCAGGTTCGCCTGCACGATCTGCAGGTCAAGCTGATGGCCGCGATCGAAGCGAACCCGGTGCTGCGCCAGTTCAAGCAGCAGATCCGCATCGACTCGACGCTGACCGGCTTGCGCATCGAGATCGTCGACTCGCAGAAGCGGCCCATGTTCGCGACCGCGAAAGACCAGGTCGAGCCGTATATGCGCGACATCCTGCGCGAAATCGGCCATACGCTGAACGACGTGCCGAACCGCATCATCGTGCAGGGCCACACCGACGCCGCGCAGTACGCCGGCGGCGAGAAGGGCTACAGCAACTGGGAACTGTCCGCGGACCGCGCCAACGCGTCGCGCCGCGAGCTGATCGGCGGCGGCATGGACGAAGCGAAGGTGATGCGCGTACTCGGCCTCGCGTCGACGCAGAACCTGAACAAGGCGGACCCGATGGATCCGGAGAACCGCCGCATCAGCATCATCGTGCTGAACAGGAAGTCGGAGGAGGCGCTGAATCATGACGACTCCACCACGACCACCTTGTCGGACGACGCAGCCGGCTCCAAGCCGTTGCTGCAAAAGCTTGCGCAGCCGGTGACGGTTGCCCCGAAGTTGCCGGCGGCAGTGTCGTCGGCCCAGTAACAGACAGCGATTGCCCTGCTGCTCGACGCGCCCGCTGGCGCGGACAGCGGGGCGGTCCAATAGCAACAAGTGCAGCGAGGTTTTCATGATCAGGCACATCCTGGCAATCGACGATTCGGCATCGATGCGGCAGATTCTCGCCGCCACGCTGACGACGGCCGGCTACGAGGTGACGCTCGCGGCGGACGGCAACGAAGGGCTCGAAAACGCGCTCGCCATGTCGTTCGACCTCGTGCTGACCGACCAGTACATGCCGGGCAAGACCGGCCTCGATCTGATCGCCGCGCTGCGCAACAACCCGGCTTACCAGGCCACGCCCATCCTCGTCCTTACGACGGAATCGGGCGAGCCGTTCAAGGAAGCGGCGCGAGCCGCGGGCGCGACCGGCTGGATCGAAAAGCCGCTCGACCCGGACATGCTGACCGAACTGGTGGCGGCGCTAGCCGAGCCAGACCACGCGTAAGCGCCACATAGACCCAGTTAAAGAAGCTCTCGACGCGGCGGCACGGCAGCCCAAGCCAAGACAGGAACTCTCGCGGTGACCCAGGCATGACACTCGACATCACTCAGTTCTATCAGACGTTCTTCGACGAAGCGGACGAACTGCTCGCGCAGATGGAGCAGTTGCTGCTCAATCTGGATATCGCTCACCCGGACCCCGAAGACCTCGCGGCAATTTTCCGCGCGGCGCATTCGATCAAGGGCGGCGCGGCGACGTTCGGCTTTACCGCGCTGACGGAAACGACGCACATTCTCGAATCGCTGCTCGACCGCGCGCGCAATAACGAACTCGTGCTGCGCAAGGACATGATCGACACGTTCCTCGAAACCAAGGACGTGTTGTCCGGCCAGCTCGCCGACTACCGCGCGAGCGCCGAACCGGACGCGGCCACGGCGAAGGCGATTTGCGCGAAGCTCGAACGCCTGAACGCGGAAAGCCGCGACGGCGCGGCACCGGCTGCGGCGGCAGCACCCGCCGCGGCGAGCGCGGCACCGGTTGCAACCCAGGCAGTGCAGGCAGCAGAGGCAGTACAGGGCGGTACCCCGCCGGAGCACGTCGTCGAACAGGCGGTGCAGGCGGCGGGTGAATGGACTGACGGCGAACCGGCACAGACCGGGCAAGCCGCGGGAGCCGGCGAAGAAACCGGCCCCCATCTGAAAATTACGCTACGGGGCGTTGGTGAGAAGGACCAGGAACTGCTGGCCGAAGAGCTCGGCAACCTGGGCAACATCGTCGGGCAGGTCAAGAGCGGCGGCGATCTGACGCTGTGGCTCGCGACCGATGTGACCTCCGACGACATCATCGCCGTGTGCTGTTTCGTGATCGACGAAAGTCAGATCGTGATCGGCCGCGGCACCGCACCGGCGGACGATACGCAGCAAGGCGAACCTGGAACGCCCGACGCCGCCGACTCGTCCCCGGCGCAAGCAGTACAGGTGACTCAGGCGGACCACGCAGCATCGCCGGCATCGGAGGCCGGCACCGCTGCACCCGCATCTACGGCCACGCACGGCCTGTTCGACACACCGGCCGCGCAGGCGCCGGCCGCGGCTCAACCCGCGGCGGCCACGAGCGCACCGGCGCCAGCGCAGGCAAGCGCAGCCGCACCCGCCGAGCAGGACCGCAAGGCGGCACGTCCGGCTGCGGCGGCGGGCGGTGCGGAAGGCAGTTCGATTCGCGTCGGCGTCGAAAAGGTCGATCAGCTGATCAACCTGGTTGGCGAACTGGTGATCACGCAAGCCATGCTCGCGGAAACCACCAGCACGTTCGACCCGGCGCTGCACGATCGCCTCTTCAACGGCATGGCGCAGCTCGAGCGCAACGCGCGCGATCTGCAGGAAGCGGTGATGTCGATCCGCATGATGCCGATGGATTATGTGTTCAGCCGCTTCCCGCGCCTGGTGCGCGATCTGGCGGCGAAACTCGGCAAGGAAGTGGAACTCGTCACCTTCGGTCAAGCGACCGAACTCGACAAGAGCCTCATCGAACGGATCATCGATCCGTTGACTCACCTCGTGCGCAACAGCCTCGACCACGGCATCGAAACCGTGGAAGCGCGGCGCGCGGCGGGCAAGGACTCGACCGGTCAGCTGGTGCTGTCGGCCGCGCATCACGGCGGCAACATCGTCATTGAAGTGAGCGACGACGGCGCGGGCCTGCGCCGCGACAAGATTCTCGCGAAGGCGGCCAAGCAGGGCATGCAGGTCAGCGAGACCATGAGCGACGAAGAAGTCTGGAACCTGATCTTCCTGCCGGGCTTTTCGACGGCGGAGCAGGTCACCGACGTGTCGGGCCGCGGCGTCGGCATGGACGTGGTGAAGCGGAACATCCAGTCGATGGGTGGTCACGTGGAAATCACCTCGCACGCCGGCAAGGGCAGCACCACGCGCATCGTGTTGCCGCTCACGCTGGCGATTCTCGACGGCATGTCGGTCAAGGTCGGCAATGAGATATTCATTCTGCCGCTGAACTTCGTGATGGAGTCGCTGCAGCCGCAAGCCGAAGACATCTACACGGTCGCCAACGGCGAGCGCGTGGTGCGGGTGCGCGGTGAATACCTGCCGCTCGTGGCGTTGCACGAAGTGTTCAACGTCGAAGGGGCGAAGCAGGAACCGACCCAAGGCATCGTCACCATCATGCAAACCGAGGGGCGCCGCTTTGCGATGCTGATCGACGAGCTGGTGGGCCAGCAGCAGGTGGTGGTGAAGAATCTGGAAACGAACTACCGCAAGGTGCACGGCATTTCCGCCGCGACCATTCTCGGCGACGGCAGCGTCGCGCTGATCGTGGACGTCGCCGCGCTGAACCGCGAAACACGCCACGCGCATGGCGCGCTGAGCCTCGCATGATGTCCGTCACATTCGCCGCAACAGTAACACTTACTCAACTCATTTCATCCCAACCGTTTGGGGGCTAACGTGGCAGAAGTCCAATCCATCAATTCGAGCGTCGCGAACGCGACCGGTGCGAATAGCCGCCGCGACGCGCAGCAGGCAGACGCCGGCGGTCAGGAATTCCTCGTCTTTACGCTCGGCGCCGAAGAGTACGGCATCGACATTCTCAAGGTGCAGGAAATTCGCGGCTACGACAACGTGACGCGGATCGCCAATGCGCCCGAGTTCATCAAGGGCGTGATCAATCTGCGCGGCATCATCGTGCCGATCGTCGACATGCGTATCAAGTTCCATCTGGGCCGTGTCGAGTACGACCACCAGACGGTGGTGATCATCCTGAACGTCGCGCATCGCGTGGTCGGGATGGTGGTGGACGGCGTGTCGGACGTGCTGACGCTCGCCACCGACCAGATCATGCCGGCGCCGGAATTCGGGGCCACGCTGACGACCGAGTACCTCACGGGTCTGGGCACCGTCGACGGCCGCATGCTGATCCTGATGGACATCGAGAAGCTCATGACCAGCCGCGAGATGGCGCTGATCGAAACGCTCGGCGCCTGACGGCGGCAGCCTTCACGAAACGATTGGGATAGGGAGCATCGAAATGCTGAGCAGGTGGTCGATTCGCACGTCGTTGACGATAGTGGGGATCATTCTGGTCGCGCTGACCGTGGTGGTCGGCGTACTTGGACTGAGCGCGCTGAATCGCGCGAGTCAATCGCTCGACCGCATTGCGCGCGGCGATCTGGTCGCCATTCACGCGCTCGACGATGCCTCGGCGTACCTGCTGCGCTCGCGCCTCGCGGTGGACCGCTTCAACACGTTGTCCGCCGCGGGCAACGCGGACGAAGCGAAGAAAGCGATCGAACGCGCGCAGGAGTTGCTGACCAAGGGCAACCAAAGCTGGCAGAGTTATCTCGACGCACCGAAGCCTGGCGTCGATCAGGCGCTGCTCGACGATGTTATTGCCAAGCGCATGAGCGTGATGCGCGAAGGCGTCGACCCGGAGTTCGCGGCGTTGAATGCGAACGACATGGCCGCCTATCACGCGATCGCCGATACGAAAATCAGCCCGATGTTCATCGCTTATGACGGGGCGGCGGCGGCGGTCATTAAGGGCTTGCAGCAGAGCGCCGTGGATCAGCAAGCGAGCGCGCAATCGAACATCTCGCTGATGACGACGCTGATCATCGCTGTCACCGCGCTCGCACTGCTTCTCGTGGTGGGTATCCGCTTCGCGCTGCGCGGCCTGATCGTGCAGCCGCTCGCCGACGCGACGGCGTGCTTCGAGCGCATCGCCGCGGGCGATCTGTCAGAGACGATCAACGTCTTCAGCCGCAATGAAATCGGGCGACTGTTCGCCGGCATCAAGCGCATGCAGGAGAGCATGTCGACGATGGTGAAGGCGGTTCACAGCAGCACGGAATCGATCGACACCGGTGCACGCGAAATCGCGATGGGCAACACCGACCTCTCGCAGCGTACCGAACAGCAGGCCGCCTCGCTGCAGGAAACCGCGTCGAGCATGGAGCAGTTGACCGGCACCGTGCGGCAGAACGCCGAGAACGCGCGTCAGGCGAGCCAACTGGCCGTCAACGCATCCGACATCGCCACGCGCGGCGGCGACGTGGTGGGCCAGGTCGTCACGACCATGCAAGACATCGCGAGCAGTTCGAACAAGGTCGTCGACATCATCGGCGTGATTGAAGGCATTGCTTTCCAGACCAATATTCTCGCGTTGAACGCGGCGGTCGAAGCCGCGCGCGCCGGCGAACAGGGCCGTGGCTTCGCGGTGGTGGCGGGCGAAGTGCGCAGCCTCGCGCAGCGCAGCGCCAGCGCCGCGAAGGAAATCAAGGAACTGATCGGCGACTCGGTCGACAAGGTGCAAAGCGGCTCGGCACTGGTCGGCCGCGCCGGCACCACGATGGACGAGATCGTGCAGGCCGTGCGCCGCGTGACCGACATCATGGGCGAGATCAGCGCGGCGTCCGAAGAGCAGTCGGGCGGCATCGAACAGGTGAATCGCGCGGTCGTGCAGATGGACGAAGTCACGCAGCAGAACGCCGCGCTGGTCGAACAGGCGGCGGCCGCGGCGGCCTCGCTCGAAGATCAGACGCGTCAGTTGCAGGCCGTCGTGAATGGCTGGAAAGTGGCCGGCGGCGCGGTGCATAACAGCGCGGCGGCAACGCGTTCGCAATCGACGGCGTCTCGCGTGACCAGCAGCAAGAGCAAGCCGGCGGCCAAAGCCGCGCCGCATGCATCCGTGAACGGCGGCGCAGCGCAGCCGGCGGCAAATACGGCATCGGCATCGGCTTCGGCGAGCCACGACGCAGGCGCCGCGCGTGTCGAACCGGCGCTCAAGCCGAAGACCGCCCGCGCGGCATCCGAATCCGCAGCACGTCCGGCCGCAGTGAGCGCGGCCACGGCGGGCTCGGATGCGGACTGGGAAACATTCTAGGAAGTGGCACAAAGACATGCAGTCATTCGGCATCTCGCTCCATGAGGAGCGAATCATCGAAGCACGCTTTATCGGCGTGTCGCGGGCCGACTGCATGGTGGCGGAACTCGCGGGCGGGCGCGACCCCGCGAACACAATCCCTTCTACCCGGGGCGATTTTCCGGGCGGAAAGCGGGATGGCTCGTATCGCAGGCAGGAACTCTCATGATGGCAACGCGCGCACAGCAACGTCCGGACCGGGCTGACCCGGTTAAATCCGGCGAACAGGCACGGGATTTCGAATTTACGTCGGCGGACTTCGCTCGCATTCGCGAACTGATTCACCGCAGCGCGGGCATTTCGCTGTCGGATCACAAGCGCGACATGGCGTACAGCCGTCTGGCGCGGCGTCTGCGCACCCGCGGCCTCGACACCTTCAAGCAGTATCTCGACCTGCTCGAAGCGGAAAACGATCCGGCCGAGTGGGAAGCGTTCACGAATGCGTTGACCACCAACCTGACGGCGTTCTTTCGCGAGGCGCATCATTTTCCGATCCTCGCCGATTTCGTGCCGCGCCGCGCGCAGCCGGTTTCGGTGTGGTGTTCGGCGGCGTCGACCGGTGAAGAGCCGTATTCGATTGCGATGACGCTGATCGAAGCGCTCGGCGACAGCGGCGCGCGTCAGGCCTCGGTGCTTGCCACCGATATCGATACGCAAGTGCTCGCCAAAGCCGAAGCCGGCATGTACCAGTTCGACCAGGTGAAGCATCTCTCGCCCGAGCGGCTCAAGCGCTTCTTTCTGAAGGGCACTGGCGCACACGCGGGCATGGTCAAGGTGCGTCCGGAAGTGCGCGCGCTGGTGCGCTTCGAGCAACTCAATCTCACCGACCGCGATTACCAGTTGCGTTCGCAGTTCGACGCGATCTTCTGCCGCAACGTGATGATCTATTTCGACAAGCCGACGCAAGCGCAAGTGCTCTCACGCTTCGAGCCGCTGATGAAGTCGGGCGGCCTGCTGTTCGCCGGCCACTCGGAAAACTTCACATACGTCACGCAGGCATTCAAGCTGCGCGGCCAGACCGTCTACGAACTGACGCGTGACGCGACCGGCGCGCGCACGCCGACGGCGACCCGCGGCCCGGCAACGGCATCGCATCACACGGCGAGCGGGGTGACGGTATGAGCAGCGCCTTGCCAATTGCCACCAATCTGTACTTCGACAACCACTTCCAACGCCCCGGCGTGAAGCTGTTGCCGAACGAGTTCTACACCACGCACGAAGACATGGTGCTGGTTACCGTGCTCGGTTCCTGCGTCGCGGCCTGCATCCAGGATCGCACGGCGGGCATCGGCGGCATGAATCACTTCATGTTGCCCGACGACGGCGCGGACGTCGCGCAGGCCGCATCGGATTCGATGCGCTACGGCGCCTACGCAATGGAAGTGCTGATCAACGAACTGATCAAGGCCGGCGGCCGGCGCGAGCGTTTCGAAGCCAAGGTTTTCGGCGGCGGCGCGGTGCTCGCCGGCATGACGACGATGAACATAGGCGACCGCAATTCGGAGTTCGTGCGCCGCTATCTGGCGGTGGAGAAAATCCGCATCGTCGCCGAAGACTTGCAGGGCTCGCATCCGCGCAAGGTGGCGTTCATGCCGCGCACGGGCCAGGTGATGGTGAAGAAGTTGCGCCTGCAGCAGGAAGCGGGCGTGGCCGAGCGCGAACAGGCGCTGATGCGGCAAAGCGCCGAAGCGCGTGCCGAGCGGCTCGCCGCGGCGCGCAAGCGGGTGGAACTGTTCTCGACGCCGGCCGCGCCGAGAGCCAAGGTCGAACTGTTTTCGAGTTCCGCAGGCGCTCGTCCGAAGGTCGAGCTGTTCGGCTCGCCGGCGGGAACAGCGGCGGGCAGTGCGGGCGCAGGCGCAGCAAAGCCACGCATCGAACTGTTCGGAACGCGCCCGATCAATTCAAACAACGCCAGAACCACAGAGGAGGCGTGAGCGCTGTGCAAAAGATCAAAGTACTGTGCGTCGACGATTCGGCGCTGATCCGCAGCCTGATGACGGAAATCATCAACGGCCAGCCGGACATGACGGTGGTGGCGACCGCACCCGACCCGCTGGTCGCGCGCGATCTCATCAAACAGCACAATCCGGACGTGTTGACGCTCGACGTCGAAATGCCGCGCATGGATGGTCTCGATTTCCTTGAGAAGCTGATGCGCCTGCGGCCGATGCCGGTCGTGATGGTGTCGTCGCTGACCGAGCGCGGCAATGAAATCACGCTGCGCGCGCTCGAACTCGGCGCGGTCGATTTCGTCACCAAGCCGAAGGTCGGCATTCGCGACGGCATGCTCGATTACTCGGAAAAGCTCGCCGACAAGATTCGCGCCGCCGCGCGCGCACGTGTGCGCCAGGCCGCGCCGGCGCAGCACGCGGCTGCCCATGCGACGCAGGCGCCGGTCGGCGCGGCTCCGCTCTTCAACAATCCGCTGCTCAGTACCGAGAAGCTGATCATCGTCGGCGCGTCGACGGGCGGCACGGAAGCGATCCGCGAAGTGCTGGTGCCGCTGCCGCCGGATGCGCCCGCAGTGCTGATCGCGCAGCATATGCCGCCGGGCTTCACAAAATCTTTTGCGCAACGCCTCAATGGTTTGTGCCGGATTACCGTTAAAGAGGCAGAGCACGGCGAACGCGTGCTGCCGGGACATGCTTACATTGCGCCCGGCCACGCTCATCTGTTGCTTGCCCGCAGTGGTGCGAACTATATTGCTCACCTGTCGGACGAGCCGCCGGTGAACCGGCATCGTCCGTCGGTGGACGTGCTGTTCCGTTCGGCCGCGCAGCATGCGGGCAAGAACGCGGTCGGCGTGATTCTGACCGGGATGGGGCGCGACGGCGCAGCCGGACTGCTGGACATGAAAAAGGCAGGGGCGTACACCCTTGCGCAGGACGAAGCGAGCTGTATCGTGTTCGGCATGCCGCGTGAAGCGATTGCGCTTGGCGCGGCGGACGAGATCGCGGCGTTGCCGGAAATGAGCCGACGTGTGATGGCGCGTCTCTCGGCAATGGGCGACCGCGTTCAGCGGGTATGATGCGGGCCGGTAGGATTTGAGGCGCTGGATTGAGGCGCGAGTTGAGCGGTCAGGCGCCGCACCATGGATCAAGCAAAGGGAATGAAATGGATAAGGGAATGAAGATTCTGGTTGTTGACGACTTTCCGACGATGCGCCGGATCGTTCGCAACCTCCTCAAGGAACTCGGCTATTCGAACGTCGACGAGGCGGAAGACGGCGCGGCCGGCCTCGCGCGTCTGCGTGGCGGTACGTACGAGTTCGTGATTTCCGACTGGAACATGCCGAACCTCGACGGTCTGGCCATGCTCAAGGAGATCCGCGCCGACGCCAATCTCACGCACCTGCCGGTGCTGATGGTGACGGCCGAATCGAAGAAGGAAAACATCATCGCGGCGGCGCAGGCCGGCGCGAGCGGTTATGTCGTCAAGCCGTTCACGGCCGCGACGCTCGACGAGAAGCTCAACAAGATTCTCGAGAAGATGGCCAAAGCCGGGAGCTGATGTGAATCTGCCGACCAACGCGCAAGGAGCCGACGCGGCCAACGAGAGCGGCGACTTCGCGTCCGACCGCATCCTCGCCCGCATTGGACAACTGACGCGCACGCTGCGCGACTCGATGCGCGAGCTCGGGCTCGACAAACATGTCGAGCGTGCGGCCGAAGCCGTGCCCGATGCCCGCGACCGCCTGAAGTACATCGCGGATATGACGGAGCAGGCCGCCGAACGCGTCCTGTCCGCTATCGACATCGCCAAGCCGATCCAGGAGCAGCTGCAGAAAGACGCGGGCGAACTCGACGCGCGTTGGGAGCAGTGGTACGCGGCGCCGATCGAACGCGAGGAAGTGCGCGCGTTGATGAACGACACGCGGACCTTCCTGCGCGGCGTGCCCGACGCGACCAGCGCGACCAACTCGCAGCTCATGGAGATCATGCTGGCGCAGGACTTCCAGGATCTGACCGGCCAGGTCATCAAGAAGATCACGGATGTCGTGTATCTGATCGAGCAGCAGTTGCTTGGCGTGCTGGTCGAGAACATCGCGCTCGAACGGCGCGAGCAGTTCGCGGCGAACGCGGCGGCGCTGGCGGCCGAAGTCTCTCCGACCGGCAGCCCCGAACATCTGCTGAACGGTCCGCAAATCAATCCGGAGGGCAAAACGGACGTGGTGCAGGACCAGTCGCAAGTCGACGATCTGCTCGCCAGCCTCGGCTTCTGACCTGCCGGCGCGACGCCGCGTCGCGCCCCACCCACCACGGGCGCCGGGCCGCAGCATGACACATAGCAAGCCACGCGCCCGCGTGTGCTTGCTGTCTGCCGACACAAACCACAGGCATACTACGAACTCAAGCAGCGGCACGGCGCTCCGGTGAAGACACGCGCCGGACGGTGGCACGATGGGGACAAACCCTCCGCAGTGCGACCGCAGCGGTGCCGTATGATCTGCATACATGCAGCCGGTTTGCACCGCGTGCGAACCGAGCGGCAGCTCGGGAGGAGCCTTGTCATGTGGAGTCGTGTTCGCCGCGCCGGGATCGTTACGGCGCTTGCTTTGCCCTGTTCGCTCATCGCCGTGCAGTCCGCTCATGCGGGACTGGGCGGCGCCCCCATGACACCGCCTACGGGCGCGTTGGTCTCGTCACGTATCGTTCAGCCCGGCAGCAGCGCCGTCAACGCGGCGCAGAGCGTGATGCGCTCCGCATCCAACGCTGGGTCTTCCGCCACCGCTTCCACGTCTTACACCGTGCGTGAGACGGCGCTCGGCAACGGCACCGTGGTCCGCGAATATCTCGCCTCGGACGGCTCCGTGTTCGGCATTGCCTGGCGCGGCCCGCAAATGCCGGATCTGAACGATCTGCTCGGCAGCTATTTCCCGCAGTACGTGGCCGGCGTGAAGGCCGTGCGCGCGGCGCGCGGCGGCAGCCGCGGCCCGGTCGCGGTCGACCAGAGCGGCCTCGTGGTGCGCTCCGGCGGCCACATGGGCTCGTTCAATGGCCAGGCGTGGTTGCCTCCGGCGCTGCCCGCCGGCGTCAGCGGTTCGGACATCCAGTAATAGCGAGGACGAGACATGCGAACCAAGCATATTGCTGTGAAGCTCAAGGGCTGGATACAGGCCGTCGTGGCCGTGGCGTTGGTGTCCGCGCTCGCCGCGTGCGGCGGCGGTGGCGGCTCCAACAACGATTCGTCGACCACGCTGAACGGCGGCTCGCTGCCGGCCAGTCCGACCCAGCAGCCGATCGCCGCGACCGCGGCGAATACCGTGCCCATCACCGTCGGCCGGGGCGTGAACGGCGTGATCAACATCCCGGCGGTCAGCGTGAAAATATGCGCGCCCGGTTCGACTACGAATTGTCAGACTATTGACAATATCCAGGTCGATACCGGTTCGTACGGGCTGCGCGTGGTCAGTTCGGTCGTGAACCCCTCGCTGCTCAGTGCGTTGCAGCCCATCACCATCGGCGGCGCGCAGCTCGCCGAGTGCGCGACCTTCGCGGACGGCTTCACGTGGGGCACGGTGCGCACCGCCACCATCGCGATCGGTGGCGAGACGACCACGGCGGCGATTCCGATGCAGATTATCGGCGACAAGGATTCGAGCACGGTGCCCACGCGCGGCTGCGGCAGCGGTTCGGCCGAAAACAAGGTCGACGATCTCGGCGCCAACGGCATTCTCGGCATTGGCACGGCGCCCACCGATTGCGGCACGACCTGCTCGGACCCGGCGCAGGCGGCCAACTTCAGCAATTACTTCGCCTGTCCGGGCGGCGTGTCGTGCGCCCGCACGCCGGTGCCGATCGCGCAGCAGGTCGCCAATCCGGTCCCGTATTTCCCGGTCGACAACAACGGCGTGATCGTGCAAATGCCGCCGGTGTCGAATACCGGCGCGCCATCGGCCACCGGCACGTTGGTGTTCGGCGTCGGCACGCAGGCGAACAATGCGCTTACCGGGGTCCAGCTTTTTACCACCGACGCCTTCGGTGACATGGACAACAGCGTGTTCAACGGCACGAAGGTGCAGGCCTTCCTCGACTCGGGCTCGAACGCCTACTTCTTCGGCGATAGCTCGCTCGCGCAGTGCGGCAGCAACTTTGCGGGCTTTTACTGCCCGTCGTCGGCGCAAACACGGACGCTGACGCTGGTCGGACTGAACAATACGCAGTCGAACGCCAGCATCGGCATCCTGAGTGCGGCGACGCTGTTCAGCAACGGCAGCAACTACGCGTTCAATGACCTCGCAGGGCAGATCGGCGGCAACAGCAGCTTCGATCTCGGGTTGCCGTTCTTCTACGGCCGCCATGTGTATTACGGCATCGATCAGACAGCGAATGGCGGTCAAACGCCTTTCGTGGCGTTTTGATTGACGCGTCGTACTGAAGCCTGAGACCGGGCCGGCGCTCGCGCGAGACCGCGCGCGTGTCCGGTCCGGCCGCGCGCGGCCGCATCGCGTCAGCAAGGCCGACCGGCTGGCGTTCCGGCCGTCTCCATCCCTCGAAATACCCCCCTTTCTCCGCGCTTATCCGCCGATCGGTGCTTGCGTCGAGCGGGAATAATCGCTCTCACTGGAAAGAGGCGCCGTGCCTCAGCCGACTGGAGAGCTTTTGTGGCAGAGGATAGCGACCTCGAAAAAACCGAATCAGCCACTCCCCGGCGCCTGCAGAAGGCGCGCGAGGAAGGGCAGATCGTGCGTTCGCGGGAGCTGTCCACGTTTGCCCTGCTGGCGGCGGGGTTCTTCGGCGTATGGGGAATGTCCGGCAGCATCGGCGAACATTTGCAGGGCATGCTGCGCGCGGCCTTTTCGTTCGATCACGCCGGCGCGTTCGAAACGCGCCGCATGATGATCGGTGCGGGCGTGGCAAGCCGCGAAGGGCTGTACGCGCTGCTGCCAATTCTCGCTTTCACCGGCGTCGCCGCCTTGTTCGCACCGATGGCGCTGGGTGGCTGGCAACTGTCGGCGAAAGGCCTCGAGCCGAAATTCGACCGCCTCAATCCGATTGCCGGCCTCGGCAAGATGTTCTCGATCAACGGTCCGATCCAGCTCGGCATGTCGCTCGCGAAGACGCTGGTGGTCGGCGTGATCGGCGGCACGGCGATCTGGAATCGCCGTGAAGAGATTCTCGCGCTGGCGATGCAGCCGCTGCATCTCGCGCTCGCCAACACCGTGCATCTGATCGCCGTGTGCTGCGGCATGACGGTGGCGGGCATGTTCGTCGTCGCCGCGATGGATGTGCCGTATCAACTGTGGCAATTCCACAAAAAGCTGCGCATGACGAAGGAAGAAGTGAAGCGCGAACATCGCGAAAGCGAAGGCGATCCGCACGTCAAAGGGCGGATTCGCCAGCAGCAGCGCGCGATTGCCCGCCGCCGCATGATGACCAACGTGCCGAAGGCCGACGTGGTGGTGACCAACCCGACGCACTTCGCCGTGGCGCTGCAATACACCGACGGCGAGATGCGCGCGCCGAAGGTGGTCGCCAAGGGCGTGAATCTCGTGGCGGCGCGGATTCGCGAAATCGCCGCCGAAAACAACGTGCCGTTGCTGGAAGCGCCGCCGCTCGCGCGGGCGCTGTATCACAACGTCGAACTCAACCGCGAGATTCCGGGCCCGCTGTACGGCGCGGTCGCCGAAGTGCTCGCGTGGGTCTATCAGCTGCGGCGCTTCAAGACCGAAGGCGGCGACGTGCCGCTCGCACCGACCGAACTCGACGTGCCCGCGGAACTCGACAAGGGCGGCGTATCGGACGACGAAGCCGAGCAGGAAGCCGCCGAGACCCTCAACGCTACTAACGACGACCCTTCAGGAGCCTCCGCATGAACGCTCGCGCCGGTTTCCTCGCCCGACGGCCGGATGCCTTGAGCAGCACCAATTTGCGCGCCCTCGCCGGGCCGGTGCTGATCTGCATGATCCTCGGCATGATGATTTTGCCGTTGCCGCCGTTCCTGCTGGATCTGCTGTTCACCTTCAACATCGCGCTTTCGGTGATGGTGCTGCTCGTCAGCATGTACACGATGAAGCCGCTCGATTTCGCCGCATTCCCGAGCGTGCTGCTGTTCTCGACCTTGCTGCGCCTCTCGCTGAACGTGGCGTCCACCCGGGTCGTGCTGCTCGAAGGCCATACCGGTCCCGATGCGGCCGGCCAGGTGATCGAGTCGTTCGGCCACTTTCTCGTGGGCGGCAACTTCGCGGTCGGTATCGTCGTCTTTATCATTTTGATGGTGATCAACTTCATGGTGATCACCAAGGGCGCGGGGCGGATCGCGGAAGTGTCCGCGCGCTTCACGCTCGACGCGATGCCTGGCAAGCAGATGGCGATCGACGCCGACCTGAACGCCGGCCTCATCAACGAAGAACAGGCCAGGAAGCGCCGCGCCGAAGTCTCGCAGGAAGCCGAGTTCTACGGCTCGATGGACGGCGCGAGCAAGTTCGTGCGCGGCGATGCGATCGCCGGTTTGCTGATCATGGTGATCAACATCATTGGCGGACTGATCGTCGGTATCGTGCAGCACGACATGAGCTTCGCGGCGGCGGGCAAGAACTACACGCTGCTCACCATCGGTGACGGTCTCGTCGCGCAGATTCCGTCGCTGGTGATTTCGACGGCGGCCGGCGTGATCGTCTCGCGTGTGGCGACCAACGAAGACATCGGCACCCAGCTCACGGGACAGCTCTTCACTAATCCGCGCGTGCTGATGATCACCGGCTGCATTCTCGTGCTGATGGGCCTGATTCCGGGCATGCCGCACTTCGCGTTTCTGATTCTCGGCGGCGGCCTGATCCAGCTCGGCCGCACGATGAAAAAACGCGCCGAGGAGCGCAAGAACACCACGGCGCTCGTCGATGTCGCGCCGGCCGCAATGGCGCCGGTCGAAAACACCGAAGCGAGCTGGGACGACGTGACGATGATCGACACGCTCGGCCTCGAAGTCGGCTACCGGCTGATTCCGCTCGTCGACAAGAACTCGGACGGCGAACTGCTCAAGCGGATCAAGAGCATCCGCAAGAAGTTCGCGCAGGAAATCGGCTTTTTGCCGCCGGTCATTCATATTCGCGACAACCTGGAATTGCGGCCGAATGGCTACCGCATCGCGCTCAAGGGTGTCGAAGTGGGCGTCGGCGAAGCGTATCCGGGCCAATGGCTCGCGATCAATCCCGGCCAGGTGTCCGCCGCGCTGCCGGGCACGCCGACGCAAGATCCCGCCTTCGGTTTGCCGGCTATCTGGATTGATACGAACCTGCGCGAACAGGCGCAGGTGTATGGCTACACGGTGGTCGATTCGAGCACGGTGGTGGCGACGCACCTGAATCATCTGGTGGTCACGCACGCGTCGGAACTGCTCGGCCGCCGGGAAGTACAGGCGCTGCTCGAGCGCATGCAGAAGGACACGCCGTCGCTGGTCGACGATCTGGTGCCGAAGTCGCTGCCGCTCACCACGTTGCAAAAGGTGCTGCAAAATCTGCTGGAAGAAGGCGTGCCGATCCGCGACATGCGCACGATCCTCGAAGCGCTCTCCGAACACACGCCCAAGATCACCGACGCCCACGATCTCACTGCCGCCGTACGCCTCGCGCTGGGTCGCGCGATCACGCAACAGTGGTTCCCGGGCGCCGGCGATATGCAGGTAATGGGCCTCGATTCGAATCTCGAGCGTGTGCTCTCGCAGGCGCTCTCGACCGGCTCCAATCCGGGTCTCGAGCCGGGACTTGCGCATACGCTGCTGAACGAAACGCAGAAGGCGATGACGCGTCAGCAGAACCTTGGGCTCGCGCCCGTGCTGCTCGTGCAGCATGCATTGCGGCCGATGCTCGCGCGCTTCCTGCGCCGCAGCCTGCCGCAGCTGAAAGTGCTGTCGTATGCGGAGGTGCCCGACACGCGCAATATCAAGGTGGTGAATCTGATCGGCGCGCACGGTTAACGCGGATCGCTCACCGAGGCCATTTTGTGGCCGATGTCTTTTGCCGGCGCTCATCGAGCGCCGGTTTTTATTCCGGCGCCTGGTTTTGCATGCCGCAAGCAGGCGACGACGTACACGCCGCGTCCGCGAAAGCGCCGTCCGACGCCGCCGCCAGGCGCGTTTCAAACCGGCGTGCGTGTGAATCGACGCACGTTTCCATCGTCCGAATTGCCCGCGTTTAACGGTCTTTATCCATCGATCGTGCCTCGACGGGTTTCGCAATAATGGTCTCAATGGGAAGCGGTATGTTGCCGGTCCGTTAGTCCGTTTACCTCATCGGGGGTCCAGCTTGAACATTCGTAAATTTGTCGGTGCTACCAGTCGTGATGCGCTGCGTCTCGTGCGCGAAGCGTTGGGCGCGGACGCCGTCGTGCTGTCCAATCGCACGATGGACGACGGCAGCGTCGAGATCGTCGCACTGGCCGACAGCGACCTGGTTGCCCTCTCGCCGAAAGTCCCGCGCGCAGGGGCTGCTGCACAGCAGGTTGGATCGATGAATGCGATGGCTGGACGCCCCGCGCTGGCCGCCCCGCGCGCCATGCCGGCGGCAGCGCCGATGCAGGCGAATCCGTACGCGAGCGGCATGCCCGATGTGTTCTCGTCGGTGTTCGGCGCAAGCCCGGAAGCCGGTGCGGAGCATCTGGGCAACGGCGCTTCCTACTCTGACCACACGGACGACGACGCGAGCGACGCATTGGCCGCCGCCCTGAAGCCGGCCGCGAACGCACCCAAGGCGATGCCGGCCGCGCCGCTCAACGCAGCCGCCGCAGTGCCGTCGAAACCGGTCAACCCCGAGCAACCGAGTGCGCGCGCCGCGGCCTCGCGCCTCACCGAAGACATCCGCGCCGATCTGCTCAAAGCGGCCGGCGTGCCGGCTGCGCCCGCCGCGCCGGGCGCCGACGCGCAAACGCCGCGCACGATGGCCGAATCGAATCCCTGGCTGATCGACCACGCGCGCCGCATCGCCGCCGAACAGCAGCAGGAGGGCGCATATAGCGCGCGTCCCGCCGCGATGACGCCGGCCGCCGCGATGGCCAAGGGCCTTGGCGCCGCCGTCGAGCCGGGCAAGCCCGCCGCGCCGCAAGCCGTCGACACGCCCGACTGGGCGCGCGAAGGCGCGCAAGCCGCCGCGCGCCGCGCCGCGCAGAAAAACGCACCGGCTCCGTCCTCGACCGACGACACTCGCACGCCTGCTTCGGTCGCCGAAGCGATCAAGGCGCGCATGGAGCAAGTGGTCAACGACACCGTGATGAGCGAGCTGTCGTCGATGCGCGGCATGATGGAAGAACACTTCGCCGGCCTGCTGTGGGGCGAGCGCCAGCGCCGCAACCCGGTGCGCGCCTCGCTCACCAAGCATCTGTTCGCGGCCGGCTTCTCCGCGCAGCTCGTGCAGATGATGGTCGACAACCTGCCGGACGACATCGAGAGCATGGACGGCGGCATGGACTGGGTCCGCTCGGTGCTCGATTCGAACCTGCCGGTGATGGAAGACGAAGACGCGCTGATGGAGCGCGGCGGCGTGTTCGCGCTGATGGGCCCGACCGGCGTCGGCAAGACCACGACCACCGCCAAGCTCGCCGCGCGCTGCGTGATGCGCTTCGGCGCCAGCAAGGTTGCCTTGCTCACCACCGACAGCTACCGGATCGGCGGCCACGAACAATTGCGCATCTTCGGCAAGATTCTAGGCGTGTCGGTGCATGCGGTGAAAGACGGCGCCGACCTGCAACTCGCGCTCTCCGAGCTGCGCAACAAGCACATCGTGCTGATCGACACGATCGGCATGAGCCAGCGCGACCGCCTCGTCTCCGACCAGATCGCCATGCTGTGCCACGCCGGTCAGCCGGTGCAGCGCCTGTTGCTGCTCAACGCGACCAGCCATGGCGACACGCTCAACGAAGTCGTGCAGGCCTATCAGCGCGCGCCGGATCAACAGCCGCTCGCCGGCTGCATTCTGACCAAGCTCGACGAAGCCACCAATCTGGGCGGCGTGCTCGATACGGTGATCCGCTACAAGCTGCCGGTGCACTACGTGTCGACCGGTCAGAAGGTGCCGGAAAACCTGTACGTCGCAACGAAGAAATTCCTGATCAAGAGCACCTTCTGCATACCGCGCGATAACTCGCCATTCGTGCCGCACGACGACGACATTCCGGCGTTGCTGTCCGCATTGTCCGCACGTTCCACGGCCGAATTGCACGAGGTCCGCTTTGGATAAGCTCATCTCCGATCAGGCAGAAGGACTGCGGCGGATGCTGGCTCGCAGCGGCTCGCGTGTGATCGCGGTGACGAGCGGCTCGGCCGGCGTCGGCTCGACCACGACGGTGGTGAACCTCGCCGCCGCGCTGGCGCAGCAGGGCAAGGACGTACTGGTGATCGACGAATGCCTCGGCGAGAAGTCGGTGAGCGCGATGCTTGGCGGCGTGCGCGGCGCGGGCAATTTCGCCGCCGTGATGCGCGGCGAGATGACGCTCGACGATGCCGCCGCAAGGCACTCGCTTGGCTTCTCGGTGCTGGCCGCCTCACGTCCGAACCGGGAAGGCCATACGGCCGCGGAGTTCGGCGTGGTGTTGCGCGGTTCCGCCGACGTCGTGCTGATCGACGCGGAACTCGATGCGCAAGGTCATCTCTCGGCGCTCGCCCGGCAGGCGCACGACGTGATGATCGTCACGCGCATGGCCGCGCACGCGATCACCGACGCCTACGCATGCATGAAGCGCCTGCACTACGCGCACGCCATCGCGCAGTTCCCCGTGCTGGTGAACCATGTGCAGAGCGTGAACGACGCGCATACCGCCTTTGCAAACCTGGCCGGCGTGGCCGGGCGCTACCTGACGGTGGCGCTGGAAGACGCCGGTTGTATTGCCGCCGATGCGCGGATGGCGCGAGCCCTGGAGTTGTCGCGTTGTGTCGTCGATGCGTTTCCGTCGACACCGGCTGCGCGCGACTTCCGGCACCTCGCCGCCGAGTTGCAGTACTGGCCGATGCGGCCAGCGATGTCGTCGCAAACGCCATGGTTGGCGCCTGCGACAGTTACAGCGGCGCAACACGCCGACCAACCGTCTGCGCAGCACGCCTGAGTGGCGGCACAAGGACAAGGGGAGCACGATGTATAACGCTCAGGGAAAGATTTCCCAAGCCGAAGTTCTGACGAAGTACGCACCGCTGGTGCGTCGTCTCGGCTTGCAGCTCGTCGCCAAGATGCCGGCGAGCGTCGATCTCGACGATCTGATCCAGGCCGGCATGATCGGACTGCTGGACGCGGCAGGCCGCTACAAGGAAGACCAGGGCGCGCAGTTCGAGACTTACGCGAGCCAGCGGATTCGCGGCGCGATGCTCGACGAGTTGCGCAGCAACGACTGGTTGCCGCGCAGCTTGCGGCGCACCTCGCGAGAAGTGGAAACGGCGGTGCACAAGGTGGAGCAGAATCTGGGCCGCTCGGCGAGCGAAACGGAGATTGCCGAGCATCTGCAAATGCCGCTCGACGAGTATCAGTCGATGCTGCAGGATCTGCACGGCAGCCAGCTGATCTATTACGAAGACTTCGACCGTTCGGCGGACGACGAGCCGTTCCTCGACCGCTACTGCGTCGATCACTCGGACCCGCTGTCGGCGCTGCTCGACGACAGCTTGCGCTCGGCGCTGGTGGAGGCGATCGACCGCCTGCCGGACCGCGAGAAGCTGCTGATGTCGCTGTACTACGAACGCGGCATGAACCTGCGCGAAATCGGCGCGGTGATGGAAGTCAGCGAATCGCGAGTCTGCCAGTTGCACAGCCAGGCCGTGGCCCGTTTGCGTACGCGCTTGCGTGAGATGGCCTGGGCGAACGCCGAGGCGACCTGAAGTTCGATTATTCGATGGCGTGAAGGAGCGGTGAGCGGCATGTCGCGTAACCGCTTTTTCTCATGCCTCGGCCATTTCATGTTCCGCGGCCAGCGCCAGAAAGGCCGAGCGCGACATGCCGCGCGCCTGGGCATAAGCGTCGATCTCCTGGACCAGCGCTTCGGGCAGCGAGATATTGATACGTACCGCCTTCTTCAAGGCGGGAATATTCCGGGTGGCGACAAGCCCCCACGTGAAATCCGCATAGTCGGGATTGCGCCGGTGCTCTTGCAGCGTACGCCGCGCGGGAATCGGCAAGCCCTCGTCGAGCAGGACGTCAAGGTGGGCCTCGATAGCCTCCTTGGCATTCGCGTAGGCTTCTTCCAGCGTATCGCCCGCCGCATAACAGCCCGGAATGTCCGGCACGATGACGCCGAACGCGTGATCCGCGCTCCCCGGCTCGATCGCGATAGGGAAAGTCAGGTTCTTCATTTCAGGCCCGCCTGTTTCAGGATGCTGTTCAATGTGCCGGGCGGAAGATCTTTCTTCGGATGCGGGATGGTCACGAGACCGGTTCTTTCCGCGTGACGAAAATGATGGTGGCTGCCCGTTATGCGGACCACCTGCCAACCCGCCGTTTGAATGAGTTTCACGACCTCGGCACTTTTCATACTGCACTCCTCGAATCATACACACCATTACACAACCTCGCTAGTGGTTAGCACTCCGTCGATGCACGTCCGATAGCCTGGAAAGAGCCTGGGACGGCGAAGCAACTTAGTAAGGGGGGAAGCCGTGATTTCAACGCGGCGGGCGATTTCGCGCCACCTGGCCGGATGGCTAACGTGTGCGGAAAGGCGCGGCGCGCCCGAAGCGGGGCGCCTGAAAAGCAAAAGGGCTCGTCAAAAGACGAGCCCTTTTCAATCCATCTGTTTCAGTCCTGCCCACGTGTCAGGCCATGCGGGTCCAGCGACAATCTTTACACGGCGGGACGCGCGGGAATCCGGCCATCCGGGCCATAGAAGCCGACCTTCTGGGGCGCGGCCACCTGCAGCGCCGTGAGCGCCCGCTGGTTGTAGTCCATGCGCACGCGGATCAGTTCACCGTTGCTGGTATTGCAGCGCCGCGCGCGTTCGGCGGCTTTTTGCAGCAGCGACCACTGCTCGGCGACACGCGCGTCGGTGCTGGCCGCGAGCTCCATGCCGGCCCAGCCGGCGGGAAAGCCCAACTCGGCGAGCAGCCCGTCGCGGGTGGCTTCGAGTTTGGCCAGCGCGCCGATCAGTTCGGTTTTCTTCTCGACGATCGGCGGCAGCAATTCCAGCGGCGACAAGGCAGTCAGCGCCTTGGTCTCGAGCGTGAGAATCGAGGCAAATGCCTCGACGGCCGAATATTCTTCGATGAGGGTGGCAAGCAGGGCGTCTTTCATCTCAACAACTCGCTGAACACGACGGCTCGCGCTTGATCCGCGAGCCGGGTTTGTCGAACGCCGCCCGGCACTTCACCGTACTTCGATGCGTCGATCAGTTGCCGGTCGACGAGGTTTTGCTTTGCAACAGTTCGCGTGCGGTGTTCAGCACGCCGTCGGCGATCTTGCCGGAATCGATCTTCAGCGAGCCGTCCTTGATGGCTTGCTTGATCGACTCGACGTGCGCCGTATCGATGTCGGCCGAGCCGGACGCCGCGAGGCTGCGCAGATGTTGCGACAGACCCGACAGGCTGACGCTGGCGCCGCCCGAACCGCTGGTGGTGGTCTGCGAGGCCGTGCCCGCATTCTGCGCGTTGCCGTTCGCGGTCGTCGCGTCGCTTTGTTGCGAACGGGACAGGGCGTCTTTCAACGTCGGCAGATTCGAATTGGTTGTGGAATCGACTTTCACGATTGGCTTCCTGAACGATTTGATCCTTATAACGGCTACCGCTGATCAAAACTTTAGCGCAATCGATCAAGGCGTTACCTTTCCTTACATCTCCTTCCGGGGCCTTGGCTGGCCTGCTTCTGGTGCTGCCTGGCGCGCCGCTCGTGCCCGCCGGAACAGGCGTGGCACGGGAAACCATCGTGGCGTGCGCGCCGTAGCGGGTCACAGCTGAATCTCCACGGTCGAGCCGTCTTTCACGATGCCGGAAATGATCTGGCCGTTGGCCGTTTTGACCCGCACCTGCTGGCCCGGCGACGCATTGTTCATCGCGCTGCCTTCCGCCGAAATCGCGAAGCCCTCGCCGGCTGCCACGACCCGCACCGTTTGCCCGATCGATACCGCCGACGCGCTTTTCAGCATGTCGCGGCGCAGCGGCATGCCGCCGGCAACTCGCGTGAGCGTGACCGAGCCGACCGCCTGCGACGGGTCCGTGACGATCGCCTGCGGCAAGCCGGTCAGATCGCCGTCACGCGCGACGAGGTCGGCGGCGGTGAGCACTTCGCCGGGCGCCATGGCACGGGCGGCCAGATAGTAGGTGGCGTGCAGCGAGATGCGCGCCTGCAGATAAATGGTCCAGGGACGCTCGCCCGCACAGCGCACGCCGACGGTCATGCGGCCCCACAGGCGCGCGCCGCTCGGCATGAACGGTTCTAGCATCGTGCAGTCTGCGAGACCGCGCGGAAACGCCGGCGCCACGGTGATGTCGACCTTGCCGGGCAAGCCGGCGGACTGCTGCTGCAGGAATGCGAGCGCGGCGCTGCGGATCGCCTCCGGATCCTGCTGGCCGGACAGCGGCGCGGCCGGCGCGAGCGTCGCGGGACGCAGATTCTGTTGCGCGACGGCCGGTGCGACTTGCCGCACGGCCGGCCTGCGGCCGATAGTGGCCGGCGCGGGCGTAGCCGTCGCAACCGGCGCGACAGCGGCGCGGGTCAACACCGCCTTGCCGTTCGCACCCAACTGCGGCGGCTCGCCGCGCGAAGCCAAACTGTCGAAGCCCGCTGCCGTGGATGCCCCTGCGGCTGCGTTGAGCGGCGCATTGGCGGCCACCGGCTGAACGCCTGCGGCTTGCCGTGCGCCATTGGCCTGCGGCGCGGGCGTCACCACGACCGGAACCACCTGGCGTGAACCCGGCACGACATTGACCCGTGCGACGCCGTCCATGGCGTTCGCATTGGCGCTGCCCGGCGCGGGAATCGTGACGACGCCGTTGGCGTCGGGCCTGAAGTTGGTGCGGATCATTTGCGGCGCGGCCGGCGGTTCGCCCGCGCCCGGAATGACGATCGAGCCGCTTGCATTGGCGGCGCGCGTGAATGAATCGGCGTCGCGAGCCGTGGAATTCGGCGTCAGCGACTGCGCGGTGGCCGCGGCCAACGTAGCGGCAGAACCGGCGCGCTTGGCCGGCGCGGTTTGCATATGCTCGGCCAGATCGGCGAGGGCGGCCGGATTCTTTTCTCCCGGTCCCGGAATCACGATCGGGCCGCCGGCTTCCTGGGCCCGCGTGGTGGCTGGCAGCAACACGATGCCGCCGGCAACCCACACCGCCAGATTCACGACGAGGCGCGTCAGCAGACGCGAGGCCGTGCGCGCCGCACGCCGCGCGACGCCGGCGCCCGTACCCACGCGATGCGCCGCCGCGCAATTCGCGCGGTGCGTCGGATCGAAGGCGGGCTGGTCCATCGTGTTTCTCCATCGAATGCATCGGTACGCCTTGCATTCTAGTGAGCGCCCCCTTTGCGCAAACGTTGAATAGAAGCCCCCTTTCCCGGTTATTCGTCCGATTGCCGCTTGCGTTCGGCCCATAAGATGCACCTCATGCAAAAAGGCCTTCCCGCCTGGTGCAGTCCTCACGCGAGGCATGCATGGGAAGCCTCGGGAACGTTCTCCGGAGATTCTTATGCTGGACAAACTCGATGCCGAATTCGCCTTTGGCCGTCAGGCGCTCGATGTGCGCGCTTACCGGCAGGAGCTGTTGTCGTCGAATATCGCCAACGCCGATACCCCTGGGTACAAGGCGCGCGACGTCGACTTCGCCTCGTCGCTTGCCGGCGCGCTGAAGAAGAGCGGCAGCGCCACTGGCACCGCTGCGTCGAACAACGCGACGCTGGCGATGACGCAGCCCGCAGGTGTGACGAGCGGCATGTCGATGGTGTCGACGGCGCCGGGCCACATGGCCGGCAAGTCGACGCTGACGCCGACCGGCGGCCCGTCCGACGACTACGGCAATCTGCAATACCGCGTGCCGACCCAACCCGCGCTCGACGGCAATACGGTCGACATCGACACGGAGCGGGTGCAGTTCGCGGACAACACGCTGCACTTCGAATCGGGCATGACGGTGTTGTCCAGCCAGATCAAAACGATGCTGTCGGCGATCCAGTCGGGCTCGTAAGAAGCCACGCCGACAGACTCAGCAGTACGCAAGAACAATCGCTACGGGATTAACGTGAAGCCGGGTCGAACCGGTAAGAGAGAGGTCGGGAAATGCCATCCCTGATGAACATTTTTGGTGTTGCAGGCTCCGCGATGTCGGCGCAGTCGCAGCGGCTCAACGTGACGGCGTCGAATCTCGCCAACGCGGACAGCACGACCGGCCCGGACGGTCAGCCGTACAAGGCCAAGCAGGTCGTGTTCGCGGTCAGCCCGCTTGGCGGCGCGCGCACGGCTTCCGGCCAGCAGGTCGGCGGCGTGCAGGTCACCGGCGTGGTCGACGACCCAACGCCGATGAAGACCGCCTACGACCCCGGCAATCCGGCCGCCAATTCGGACGGCTATGTCACGTTGCCGAACGTCGATCCGGTGCAGGAAATGGTCAACATGATCTCGGCCTCGCGCTCGTACCAGGCCAACGTCGAGACCCTGAACACCGCCAAGACACTGATGCTGAAAACGCTCACGATCGGAACCTGAGGAGAGCTCCTTGACCACCAACACCACCATCGGCGGCAGCGGCACGACAGTGTCGCAAACGCTGCTCGATACGATGAACGGCACGAACAGTGCCTCGAGTTCCACGAGTTCGACGGGCAGCACGTCCGGCACCTCGGCGACCGACCTGCAGAACACGTTTCTGCAACTGCTCGTCGCGCAGTTGAAGAACCAGGACCCGACCAACCCGATGGACAGCTCGCAGATGACCTCGCAGCTGGCGCAGATCAATACGGTCTCGGGCATCAGCCAGTTGAACACGACCCTCAGCTCGCTCGCCACGCAGATGTCGGCGGGCCAGCAGTCGCAGGCCGCGCTGCTGATCGGCTCGACCGTGCTCGCCCCGGGCAGCTCGGTGGCGGTCGCGAGCGGCAAGGCCGGTGCGTTCGGCGTGCAGCTCGCCAACTCGGTGAGCGATCTGCAGGTCGTCGTGAAGAACTCGGCGGGCCAGATCGTCAACACGATCGACCTCGGCAAGCAGTCGGCCGGCACGATTCCGGTGGGCTGGACGCCGACCGATTCCAAGGGTGCCACGCTGCCCGACGGCAACTACACGATCAGCGCGGTCGGCACGATCAACGGCCAGCAGGCCACGGCCACCACGCTCACGGGCGCCACGGTGCAAAGCGTCGTCATGCAGACCAACGGTACGCCGGGCCTCGTGCTCTCGAACGGCTCGACGGTCGGCTTGACCAGCGTCGCCGCCATCCTCTGATTCAGATTCTGTCAGTTACGACTTTCCAGATACGGAGACCGTCATGGGTTACCAACAAGGTTTGAGTGGTTTGTCGGCATCGTCGAGCGACCTCGACGTGATCGGCAACAACATTGCCAACGCGAATACGGTTGGCTTCAAGAGCGGCGCCGCGCAATTCGCCGACATGTACGCCAATTCCGTGGCGACGGCGGTAGGCAACCAGGTCGGCATCGGCACCAAGCTCGCCGAAGTGCAGCAGCAGTTCTCGCAAGGCACGATCACCAGCACCAACCAGGCGCTCGACGTCGCGATCAACGGCAACGGCTTCTTCCAGCTGTCGAATAACGGTTCGATGGTGTACTCGCGCAACGGCGTGTTCCAGCTCGACAAGAACGGCTTCATCACCAACGCGCAAGGCTTGCAGTTGATGGGCTACGCCGCCAACAGCTCGGGCATCATCAACACCGCGCAGACCGTGCCGCTCACCGTGCCGACCGCGAACATCGCGCCGCAAGCGACCACCAAGATCGTCGCCGGCCTGAACCTGAACGCGCAGGACCCGCTGATGCTCGGCACGCCGACCGTGACGCCGGCGCTCGTCGCGGGCAGCACGCTGACCACGCCCGGCGCGACCATCACGAACACCGCTTCCGGCACGAACAACGACAACTACACCGTCAACTTCACGAGCCCGACGACCTACACGGTCACCGACACCACGCTCGGCACGACGACCGCACCCGCAACGTACACGGCGGGCACGGCGATCTCGCTCGGCAACGGTCAGACCATCACGCTCAACGGCACGCCGGCGACCGGCGACAGCGTCGCAATCGCGCCGACCCCGGTGGCGTTCAATCAGAACAGCTCGTCGACGTACGACTACTCGACCAGCACGACTGTGTACGACTCGCTCGGCGGTTCGCAGACGGTCAACATGTACTTCGCCAAGACGGCGGCCGGTGCATGGAACGTGTACGCAGGCACGTCGACGGGCACGGCACAGCTGATCGGCCACGCGAACTTCAACTCGTCGGGCACGCTGCTCAGCACCACCGACGCAGCCGGTGTCGCGACCACCACGCCGTTCGCCTACAACTTCTCGATTCCGACCACCGACGGTTCGTCGACGCCGCAGCAACTGACGCTGAACATTGCCGGCACGACGCAGTACGGCGGCAAGGACGGCGTGAATTCGCTGCAACCCGACGGTTACGAAGCCGGCACGCTGACGAGCTTCACGATCGGCGCCGACGGCACGCTGACCGGCAACTATTCGAACCGGCAAACCGCGGCTCTCGGCCAGATCGCATTGGCGAATTTCTCGAACCAGAACGGTCTCGTGAACCTGGGCAACAACGAGTTCCAGCAGACCTCGGCTTCGGGCGTCGCGCAGATTTCCGCGCCGGGCTCGACCAACCACGGCGTGCTGCAAGGCGGCGCGGTGGAAAACTCGAACGTCGATCTGACGAGCGAACTGGTGAACCTGATCACCGCGCAACGCAACTATCAAGCGAACGCGCAGACGATCAAGACCCAGCAGACCGTCGACCAGACCCTGATCAACCTGTAAGCGACCGGGACTCCCCCACCATGGATCGGCTGATCTACACCGCGATGTCGGGCAGCACGCAAGCGCTCGAACAGCAGGCAATCGTCGCGAACAACCTGGCCAATGCATCGACCACCGGTTTTCGCGCGCAACTGGCGACTTTCCGCGCCGTGCCGATGTCGTTCGGCGACGGCAGTTCGATCAACGACAACACCACCCGCACCTTCGTGCTGTCGTCGACGCCGGGTGCGGACTACACGCCCGGGCCGATCCAGCAGACGGGCAACCCGCTCGATGTGGCGATTCAGGGGCCGGGCTGGCTGGCGGTGCAAACCGCCGACGGCGGCGAGGCCTACACGCGCGCCGGCAATCTGCACGTGGATGAAAACGGCCAGCTGGTGAACGCCACCAATCAGGTGGTGCTCGGCAACGGCGGTCCGGTGTCGGTGCCGCCGGGCGCGGAAATCACCATCGGCAAGGACGGCACAGTGTCCGCCCTGACGCCGGGCGATCCGCCCACGGCGGTGGTGACGGTCGATCAGCTGAAGCTGGTGAATCCGGATCCGCAAACCATGACGCGCGGCGACGACGGCCTCTTTCGCACCGCCGACGGCAATGCCGCCGACGCCGATCCGGCCGTCACGCTTGCGCCGGCCTCGCTCGAAGGCAGCAACGTGAATCCGGTCAGCGCGATGGTTTCGATGATCACCAACGCGCGCCAGTTCCAGATGCAGACCAAGCTGCTGGAAAGCGCCGACAAGAACGATCAGTCCGCCAACCAGCTGCTCAGCTTTAGCTAACAGGAAACAACCATGAATCGCTCACTCTACATCGCCGCCACCGGCATGAATGCGCAACAGGCGCAGATGGACGTGATCTCGAACAACCTCGCGAACGTCAGCACCAACGGCTTCAAGGGCTCGCGCGCGGTGTTCGAGGATCTGCTGTATCAGACCGTCCGCCAGCCGGGCGCGAACTCGACGCAGAACACCGAACTGCCGTCCGGCATCCAGCTCGGCACGGGTGTGCAACAGGTCGCCACCGAACGTCTGTACACGCAGGGCAACCTGCAGCAGACCGGCAACTCGAAAGACGTCGCCATCAACGGCCAGGGCTTTTTCCAGGTGCAGATGCCCGACGGCACGACCGCCTACACACGCGACGGTTCGTTCCAGACCAATGCCCAGGGTCAGCTCGTGACGTCGAGCGGCTACCAGGTGATTCCGGCGATCACGATCCCGAACAACGCGACCTCGCTCACCATCGGCAGCGACGGCGTGGTGTCGATCACCGTGGCCGGTTCGACCAACAGCCAGCAGCTCGGCTCGATGCAGATCGCCACGTTCATCAACCCGGCCGGTCTGGATGCGAAGGGTGAAAACCTGTTCGCGGAGACCGCTTCGTCGGGCGCGCCGAACGTCGCGCAGCCGGGCCTGAACGGCGCCGGCACGCTGAATCAGGGCTACGTGGAAGCATCGAACGTGAACGTGGTGCAGGAACTGGTGAACATGATCCAGACGCAACGCGCTTACGAAATCAACAGCAAGGCCGTGACCACCTCCGACCAGATGCTGCAGACCCTGAGCCAGATGCAGGTCTAAGGTTCAAGGGACTGGAATTAACAGGCGGTAATGATGATGTCGCACTTCTCTCGTAATCCGGTTCATTCGCGCACCGCTCAGGCGCTCGTGCAGCTCACGCTGCTCGCGGCCCTGGGTGGCTGCGGCCTCGTGCCGAAGCAGCCCATCACGCAGCAACCGATGACTGCGCTGCCGCCGATGCCGCCGTCGGCGCAGTCGCCGGGCTCGATCTACAACCCGGGTTACGCGGGGCGTCCGTTGTTCGAAGACCAGCGGCCGCGCAATGTCGGCGACATCCTGACGATCGTCATCCAGGAAAACGTCAACGCGACCAAGTCCTCGGGCGCGGGCGTCAACCGCAGCGGCAACACCAACTTCGACGTGCCGACCGCCGGCTTTCTCGGCGGTCTGTTCGGCAAGGTCAACCTGAGCGCGAACGGTGCCAACAAGTTCGCGGCGACGGGTGGCGCGAACGCGTCGAACACGTTCAGCGGCGTGATCACCGTCACGGTGACCGGCGTGCTGCCGAACGGGAATTTGATGGTGAGCGGCGAGAAGCAGATGCTGATCAATCAGGGCAATGAATTCGTGCGCTTTTCAGGTGTGGTGAATCCCAACACGATCTCCAACCTGAACGCCGTGTACTCGACCCAGGTGGCCGACGCGAAGATCGAATATTCCGCGAAGGGCTATATCGACGAATCCGAGAATATGGGCTTCCTGCAGCGCTTCTTCCTCAACGTGTCGCCGTGGTGATCATGCGTAACGTATTCTTCCGTGCACGCATCCGCGCCCGCCTCGCCGGTTTCGGCCGCGCGCTCGCCTTCGTCGCGCTTGCCTGCGCGGCGCTGCCGGCGGCCACGCCTGCCTATGCCGAACGCCTGAAGGACCTCGTGCAGATCCAGGGCGTGCGCGACAATCCGCTGATCGGCTACGGCCTCGTCGTCGGCCTCGACGGCACGGGCGACCAGACCACGCAAACGCCGTTCACCACGCAGACGCTCGCCAACATGCTGGCGAACCTCGGCATCTCGATCAACAACCAGGCGGCGGGTTCGAGCAATTCGCAATCGTCGCTGTCGAACATCCAGTTGAAGAACGTCGCCGCGGTGATGGTGACGGCGGTGCTGCCGCCGTTCGCGCGTCCCGGCGAACAGATCGACGTGACCGTGTCGTCGCTCGGTAACGCCAAGAGCCTGCGCGGCGGCACGCTGCTGCTCACGCCGCTGAAGGGCGCCGACGGCCAGGTGTATGCGCTCGGCCAAGGCAATCTCGCGGTCGGCGGCGCTGGCGCGAGCGCCAACGGCAGCAAGGTGCAAGTCAACACGCTGGCCGCGGGCCGCATCGCCGGCGGCGCGATCGTCGAACGCGCGGTGCCGACTTCGGTCTCGCAAGCGGGCACGATGCAGCTCGATCTCAACGACATGGACTACGACACCACGCAGCGTGTGGTGGCGGCGGTCAACAACGCATTCGGCGGCGGCACGGCCACCGCGCTCGACGGCCGCACGATTCAACTGCGCGCGCCGAGCGATCCGGAGCAGCAGGTCGCCTTCATGGCGCAATTGCAGAACCTCGACGTCAAGCCGGCGCAAGCCGCCGCGAAGGTGATCCTGAACGCGCGCACCGGCTCGATCGTGATGAATCAGATGGTCACGCTCCAGAACTGCGCAGTAGCGCACGGCAACCTCTCGGTGGTGATCAATACGCAGCCGGTGGTGAGCCAGCCTGGCGCGTTCTCGAACGGTCAGACGGTGGTGGCCAAGCAGTCGCAGATTCAGATGAAGCAGGACAACGGTGCACTGAAGCTGGTGACCGCCGGCGCCAATCTCGCCGAAGTGGTGAAGGCGCTCAACGCATTAGGTGCGACGCCCGCGGATCTGATGTCGATCCTGCAGGCGATGAAAGCGGCGGGCGCTCTGCGCGCCGACCTGGAAATCATCTAAGGAAGACACAGGATGAATTCGGATACGACCAATTCCGCCGCTTCGGCGAACGACCTGACCCAGCGCTTCGCGCTCGACGTGCAGGGCTTCGCGAAGCTGAGCGCGCAGGCCAAGGCATCTCCGCAAGCCGGCATGAAGATGGCCGCGCAGCAGTTCGACGCGGTGTTCACGCAGATGATGCTCAAAAGCATGCGCGACGCGACGCCGCAAGACGGCCCGTTCGATTCGCACGACAGCGCCACCTTCACGTCGATGATGGATCAGCAGTTGTCGCAACAGATGTCGCAAAAGGGCATTGGCGTGGCGGACGCCATGCTCAAGCAGCTGATGCGCAATCAGGGCATGCAGGTAGGCGGCGGTGCGGGCGGCGCGGGTGGCCTGGCCGGCATGGCCAACGCGTTGGGCGGCGGCAGCGGTGGCGATGAAGGCCAGACCGCAGCGCTGAACGCGCTCGCCAAAGCGTACGGCAACGCGCAGGCCAACGGCCAGCTGGCGATGGGCAAAGGCTACTCGGCCAACAGCGCGCTGACTCCGCCGCTCAAGGGCGACGGCAGCTCGCCGAAGGTCGACGCTTTCGTCGATAAGCTCGCCCAACCGGCGCAGGCCGCCAGCGCGGCGACCGGCATTCCGGCGCGCTTCATCATCGGCCAGGCGGCACTCGAATCCGGCTGGGGCAAGAGCGAGATCAAGAAGACGGACGGCTCGACCAGCCACAACGTGTTCGGCATCAAGGCGACCAAGGACTGGACGGGCAAGACCGTGTCGACGGTCACGACCGAATACGTGAACGGCAAGCCGCAGCGCGTTGTGGAAAAATTCCGCGCGTACGACTCGTATCAGGAAGCCATGACCGATTACGCGAGCCTGCTCAAGGGCAATCCGCGTTACGCGCAGGTGATCAATTCGGCGCATGACGTGAACGGCTTTGCCAACGGCATGCAGCGCGCCGGTTACGCGACCGACCCGCACTACGCGAAAAAACTGATGTCCATCATGCAGAAGATGGGCTGACCCGCCGTGGCAGCGGTTCGAATCGCCTGATCATTTGATCGAATCAAAAGCATGCACGCGACGGGGCCAGGTGCATAACAAGACGGACGAGGCCGGCCGCCCATGGGCGGCCGGTCCACCCGCGAAAGAGACGGTGCGTTTTAACGTTTGCGGCAAATAATTCATGACCGGCCCCTAAATTTTGGACCGATACTGCCGCTAATCAGTTAGACCCGATACCGGAAAGCGTTGTAATGTCCGGGTGGGATGCGCGTGCTGCGGCTTCGATGAAGACCGCGCGAAAGCCCCGACAGGAGCTCTGGCACGCGCCCGCAAGAACAAGCATACCGGCAAGCCCATGGATACTACCCAGTCGAACGGCCAGACCGACACACAAGGCCAGTTGCACGCTCAGACAGCCGAAGGCGGCAACGATTTTGGCCGTCGCAATCCGCTGGAGATTGGCGTTCAGTTGCGCAATCTCGTCAATCGCGGCGATTTCCTCACCGTTCAATATGCCGGCGGACAGCTCGTCACGCGTCTGCTCGAAGTCGACGTGCGCGGGCGCACTTTCACGTTCGATTGGGGCGCCTTGTCCGATCAGAACCGGGGCTTGCTGGGCGCACCGCGCTGCCAGTTCCACGCGCAGCCGGACGGCGTGCGCGTGGAATTCGCCACCGCCACGCCGCGCGAGACGCGCTTTGAAGGACTGCCCGCGTTCGAGGCCGACTTCCCCGAGGTGCTGTTCTACGTGCAGCGCCGCGAGTACTTCCGCGTCGATGCGCCGATTCTCGATCCGTACGTATGCTCCGGCCGTTTGCCCGAAGGCGACACGTTCCGCTTCGAGGTGCACGACCTGTCGCTTGGCGGCGTCGGCATGCGCACCGCCGACGAACGCGTGGCCGAATTGCCGATGGGCACGCGCCTGCTCGATTGCGAGCTGGTGCTCGGCGCGCTCGGCCGGCTCTCGCTCGATCTGCAACTCGTGTCGCATCGCTCCACTGCGCTGCCGAACGGCACGCAGCGTTACCAGCTCGGCTTCCGTTTTCTGACGCTGCCTGGCAGCGCGGAAAACACGCTGCAACGTCTGATCACGCAGCTCGAGATGAAGCGCCGTTCGCTGGTGCGCTGATTGAAATGTCGAATTCGCGGTGCGTGGGCGGATTGCTCGCGCATCGTGTGTGCCTGCCGGTTCATCGTCACTTCCTTGTCACCTGTTTTCCGCACCGGCGCGCCTCATTGCGCGACGAATGACAAGTCCGGCAGTCAAGCCTCGCAAACGTTGAAACAAACGTCGAACACGCATCGGAATGACCTCAATTTTTGCCAGTTGAGGCCGTTAAACAAGATGTTCAAGTAACGCGGCGGCATGTGTACGGTGTCGCCCTTCAGGATGACGCATGTCCAATCTCATCAATCTCGGCCTCAGTGGACTGAACGCAGCCCAGTGGGGACTCACGACGACCGGCCAGAACATCAGCAACGCGTCGACGCCCGGCTACACCATCGAAACGCCGGTGTATGCGGAAAGCGGCGGCCAGTACACGGGCTCGGGCTATCTGCCGCAAGGCGTCTCGACCACGACCGTGACGCGCCAGTACAGCCAGTATCTGACCACTGAGCTGAACAACGCGCAGAGTTCGGGCAGCTCGCTATCGACGTACAACACGTTGATTTCGCAACTGAACAATCTGATCGGCAGCCCGACCGCCGGGATTGCGAGCGCGATCACCAGCTACTTCACCGGTTTGCAGAACGTCTCGAACAACGCGTCGAGCCTGGCCACGCGCCAGACCGCGATGAGCGGCGCGCAGACGCTGGTGAACCAGATCAACGCCGCGGGTCAGCAGTACGATGCGCTGCGCCAGAGCGTCAACACGCAGCTCACCAACACCGTTTCGCAGATCAACAGCTACACGCAGCAGATCGCGCAGTTGAACGGCCAGATTACTCAGGCCAGCACGCAAGGCCAGCCGCCGAATCAGTTGATGGATCAGCGCGATCTCGCCGTGTCGAATCTGTCGCAACTGATCGGCGTGAATGTGGTGAACAGCAACGGCAGCTACAGCGTCTTTATGAGCAACGGCCAGCCGCTGGTGTCCTCCGGCAACAGCTATAACCTGGGCACTGCGCCTTCGACCGGCGACACCAGCGAATTGTCCGTTCAGTACCTCGGCCAGGCGGGTGCGAATCCGGCGGCCGCGCCGCAAAACCTGCCCGACAGCAAGATCGACGGCGGCACGCTCGGCGGTCTGCTCGCGTTTCGCAGCCAGACGCTCGATCCGGGCGAGGCGCAACTCGGCGCGATCGCCGTGAGCTTCTCCGCGCAGGTCAACGCGCAAAACGGACTGGGCATCACGCTGGCCGGCGCCAAGGGTGGCGCGCTGTTCTCGGTGGGCGGCCCGACTGTTTATGCGAACACGCAGAACACCGGCAACGCGTCGCTGAACGTGTCGTTCGCGAATCCCGCACAGCCGACCACCGGCGACTACACGCTGGCCTACAACGGCACCACGTACACGCTGACCGACAATTCGACGGGCAGTGTGGTGGGTTCGGCGACCAACCTGAGCCAGCCGATCAACGGCCTGAATTTTTCGACCACCGGCACGATGAATGCCGGCGATTCGTTCACGGTCGAGCCGACCCGCGGCGCGCTCAACAGCTTCGCGACCGCCACCACCGACGCCTCGGCGATCGCCGCCGCCGCGCCCGTGCTGGGCGCCGCCGCATCGAGCAACACCGGCACCGGCACGATCACGCAGGGCACGGTAACGGCCGGCTACACCATGCCGAATTCGACCACCACGCTCTCGTACGACGGCACGGGGCTGTCCGGCTTCCCGGTCGGTTCGACGGTGACGGTGGCCGGTTCCCCCGCCACCACGTACACCATCGCCAGTGCGGCGACCGTGGTGCCGTATTCGTCGGCCACCGGCGCCACGCTGACGATCAACAACGCGACCGCCGGCCAGATGAACAATGTTTCGGTGACGATCAGCGGCGCACCGGCCGCCGGCGACAAGTTCACCATCGGCCCGAACACCGGCGCGACCAACGATGGTCGCAACGCGCTGGCGCTGTCGAATCTGTCCACCGCGAAAGCGCTGGCGGGCGGCACGGTCACGCTGACGGGCGCGTACGCGAACTACGTCAACAATATCGGCAACCAGACCAACCAGATTCAGACGTCGAGCACCGCGCAAAGCTCGCTGGTGACGCAGATCACCACCGCGCAGCAGTCGGTTTCGGGCGTGAACATCAACGAAGAAGCAGCCAACCTGCTTCAGTATCAGCAGCTGTATCAGGCGAACAGCAAGGTCATCCAGACCGCGCAGACCCTGTTCCAGACGATACTCGGCATCTTCCAGTGAGGCGTTGACAATGCGCATCTCCAGCACGCAGTACTTCAATATGAACGTCGCGACGATGAGCGATCAGCAAGCTCAGTTGTCGCAGTTGTATGCCGAGATTTCGAGCGGCGTGAGCCTTTCCACGCCGTCGGACAATCCGCTCGGCGCGGCGCAGGCCGTGCAGTTGAGCTCGACAGCGACGACCCTGTCGCAATACACGACCAATCAGGGCACTGCGCTCGCCTCGCTGCAACAGGAAGACACCACGCTCGGCAGCGTCAATACGGTGCTGCAAACCATTCATACGCTGGTGCTGCGCGCCGGCGACGGTTCGCTGAACGACGGCGACCGCGGTTCGATCGCGACGCAACTGCAAAGCCTGCGCAGCCAGCTGATGACGCTCGCCAATTCGACCGACCCGCAGGGCAACTACCTGTTCGCCGGTTATCAAAGCAGCGCGCAGCCGTACACCACGAATTCGGCCGGCGTCGTGACCTATTCCGGCGACACCGGCACGCCCGGCGTGCAGGTTACGGATTCGCACGTGGTGCAGACCGGCGACAACGGCATTGCGATCTTCGGCAGCGTTGCGCCTATCGGCACCAGCGCCGTGCCGGCCGCGACGACCGGCAACACCGGCACGGGCGTGATCAGCCAGGTAAGCCTGACCAATCCGACCGATCCGACCAACGCCGACAAGTATTCGATCAACTTCTCGTCCGCGACCACCTATACCGTGAGCCAGACCGATCCGGCTACCGGCGCGGTGACCACGAGCGCGCCGCAAGCGTTCACGGCCGGGTCGGCGATCACGCTCGGCGGCCAGTCGGTGTCGATCACCGGCGCGCCGAACGCGGGCGACAGCTTTAGCGTGACGCCGGCCACGCAAGGCAGCATGGATGTGTTCGCCAACCTGAGCCAGCTGATCACCACTTTGCAAACGCCGGTGTCGGGCGGCGCGTCGACGGCGAGCTTCCAGAGCGCGCTGACCACCAGCATGACCCAGCTCGAGAACACGATGAACAACGTCGTGACGGCGCAAGCGGCCGTGGGCGGTCGCGAGCAGGAAGTGCAGGCATTGCAGACGGTCACGCAGACCAACACGCTGCAGACGTCGAGCAATCTTGCGGATCTGACGCAGACCGACATGGTCAAGACAATCGGCAAGTACACGATGACGCAGGCTGCGCTGCAAGCGGCGCAGCAGGCGTTCGCGAAGATTCAGAATATCTCGCTGTTTCAGTACCTGAGCTGATAGCGCGCGTAGTCTGAAACGAAGAAGGGCGGAAGCCGGTGTGAGCCGGTTCCGCCCTTCTTCTTTTTCATGGCGCCGCGCGACGAGAGGGAGCATGCTATTTGAACCCCGCCGCCACACGCCCCATCTGATCGATACCAACCTCGAACAGCCGCGTGAAGAACGGAATCATATTCGGGACCATCAGTTGCAGAAGCAGCATGCCGATCAGCATGGTCAGCGGGAAGCCGATCTGGAACACGCCGATCTGCGGCGCGGCGCGATTCAGAATGCCGAGCGAGAGATTCGTGATGAGAAGCGCGGCGACCACCGGCAGCGACAACAGCAACCCGGCCGAAAACACCGTACTGCCGAAGTTCGCCAGCGTGCGCCAGCCGGGCGCGCCCAGAATGTTCGCCGACACCGGCACCGACTGGAACGTGGCGAGCAACGCGCTGATCATCTGCAAATGGCCGTCGATCACCAGAAACACCAGCATGGCGATGGTGTTCATGTAGCTCGACAGCACCTGACTCGAACTGGCCGCCTGCGCATCGAAGAAGGTCGCAAAGCCGAGACCCATGCCGAGGCCGACAAAGTCGCCGGTCGCGCTGATCGCCTGAAACACGATCTGCATGGTCATTCCGAGCGCGATGCCGATCAGGAACTGGTTGACGATGATCCACACGCCTTCGGCCGAAAACACCGTGACTTGCGGCAGCGCACCGAGCGTGGGCGCGACGATGATCGTGACGAAGGCCGCGAGGCCGATCTTCACGCGGATCGGCAGCGAGCGGTTGCCGAGCACCGGCGCGGTGGCGACCAGCGCGAGGATGCGCACGAACGGCCACAGGAACGCGGTGAGCCAGGCGTTCAGTTGCGCGTAGGTGACGGAAAACATCGTGGCTCGGAAGGGAAGGTGAAAACCGGCGCGCCGCTCAGTTGACGAGCGTCGGAATGTTGGTGAGCGTCTGGCGCAGATAGTCGAGCATGGTCGTGAGCATCCACGGACCGGCGATCACCATCGTGACGGCGATCGCGAGCAGTTTCGGAATGAACGACAGCGTGCTTTCGTTGATCTGCGTGGCGGCCTGGAACAGGCTCACCACCAGACCGACTACCAGCGCGACCAGCAGCAACGGCGCGGCGAGCAGCAGGCCGACATACATGGCCTGGTGCGCGAGCGTCATGACGGATTCTTGATTCATGGCGATGGGACCGAAAGCGTGAAGGGCGCGGGCGCGGTAAAAAAAAGCGTTAAACGAAGCTCTGTGCGAGCGAGCCGAGCAGCAGCTGCCAGCCGTCCACAAGCACGAACAGCATCAACTTGAACGGCAGCGAAATAGTCGCGGGCGACACCATCATCATACCCATCGACATCAGCACGCTCGCCACCACCATGTCGATGATGAGGAACGGAATGAAAATCGTGAAGCCGATCTGGAAGCCGGTTTTCAGCTCGCTCGTCACGAACGAGGGCACCAGCAGCGACAGCGGCACGTCTTCCGGACCTTGCATCGGCGCGGCGTGCGAAATGCGCGCGAACAATGCGAGATCGCTTTCGCGAGTCTGACGCAGCATGAACGTCTTGAACGGCGCGAGGCCGCGGTTGACGGCGGTCTCCATCGGGATCGTGCCGTCGGAGAATGGCTTGTAGCCGTCGGTATAAGCCTTGTCGAGCACCGGCGACATCACGAACAGCGTGAGGAACAGCGCGAGTCCGACGAGCACCTGATTAGGCGGCGTCGTGCTCGTGCCGAGCGCCTGGCGCAGCAGCGAGAGCACGATGATGATGCGCGTGAAGCTGGTCATCATCAGCAGCATCGCCGGCAGGAACGACAGCATCGTGAGCAGCAGCATCGTCTGCACGCTCAGCGAGTAGGTCGTGCCGCCGTTCGGGCCGGGGCTCGTGTTGAAGGCCGGCAAGCCCGCGGCCTGCGCGAACGACAGAGTCGGCAGTGCGAGCATCAACGCCGCGAGTGCGATCGGGCCGACAGGCGCCACGCGGCGCACGGCCGAAATCACTTTCGAAAGGGTGCTGGACATGCGAGCGGAATGCGCGTGACGCGCCGAAGAGAGACTGAACTGCATTACCGAACCCCGCCGCCTTGCCCGTTGAAACGTTTGCCCACTTCGCCTTTTAAAGCGTCGCGAAAGCGTTGGCCGAAGGTGCCTGGCAGTGCCGTGCCGCTGGCGGCCGCGCTGGCGGGACCGGCTTGCGTGGCGCCGAGCGGATCGACGGCGGCCGAGCCGGCCGGCATCGTGTGAAGCAGACGGACATTGCCGGGCGCCGTGCCGAGCACGAGCCACGTATCGCCGATCTCGACCACCGCGACCCGCTCCTTGCCCCCGAGCGAGGCGCCGCCGATGGTCTTCACGAGACCGCCGCGATTCGCCGGCTGCAAGCCGAAGCGGCGAGCGAGCCACGCGCAACCGAACACCAGACCGATCACGACCAGCAGCCCGACAATGGTTTGCAATACCGCGCCGACGCCGAGCGCCGGAACAGCAGAACCCGCGCCGACGCCCGAGGCGATCTTCGCCGCGTTGTTGACCGCGTTCATGTCCGCCGCGAGCGCGGCCGAAGGTGCGAGCAGCGTGTAGATCGATGCAGTGAAGCATGCGGCCGCGACGACGTTCACCGCCCGTGCAGCGCGATTCAGAACAGTGCGCGACACGGCGCGACCGGCAACGCGATTCATCGATTCAACTTCCGGATACGTTCGGATGGCGTAATGATGTCGGTCAGACGGATACCGAACTTGTCGTTCACCACCACCACTTCGCCCTGCGCGATCAGACAGCCGTTGACCAGCACGTCCATCGGTTCGCCGGCCATGCCGTCCAGTTCCACCACCGAACCCTGCGCGAGTTGCAGCAGGTTGCGGATCGCGATCTTGGTGCGGCCGAGTTCGACGGTCATCTGAACAGGAATGTCCAGAATCATGTCGATGTCGTTGCGCGTCGTGGTCGGCTCGACCTTCGACAGCGGCTGGAACACGCCGGCCGTCGTCGCGCTGACTTCCGAATTGTCGTTCTGCTCGGCGAGCGCGCTGGCCCAGTCGGCCATCGCCGCTTCGTCTTCGGCGGCGGCTGCGTCGGCGGCAAATTCCGGCGCGCCAGCGGCCAGTTCGGCCTCAGTCTTTGCGTTCAGGTCACTCATATCCACCTTCCTTCATTGTTTCGGCTGCGCTGATCATCTTCTGGACCCGCAACGCATACTGACCATTGAAAATTCCGTAGCCGCATTCCATCACCGGCACACCGTCGACTTTCGCCGTGATGTGTTCGGGGATGTTGATCGGCAGAACATCGCCTTTGCGCATGTTCAGGATCTGTTCGAACGTGACCGGCACCTGCGCGAGGTCGGCGGTCAGTTCCACTTCCGCTGCCTGCACCTGCTGCGACAGCACGCGGACCCAGCGGCGGTCGACTTCGAGCGCCTCGCCCTGGATCGGCGACGAGAGAATGTCGCGGATCGGTTCGATCATCGAGTACGGCATGCAGATATGCAGCGTGCCGCCCGTCGTGCCGAACTCGATCGAGAACTGCGTGACGATGACGATTTCGTTCGGCGTCGCCACGTTGGCGAACTGCGTGTGCATTTCCGAGCGCACGTATTCGAACTGCAGCGGGCGCACGCTTTTCCACGACGCCGTGTAGTTGTCGAACACCAGGTTCAGCAGCTTGTTGATGATGCGCTGCTCGGTCTGCGTGAAGTCGCGCCCTTCGACGCGGGTATGGAAACGCCCGTCGCCGCCGAACAGGTTATCGACCACGAAGAACACCAGGTTCGGGTCGAACACGAATAGCGAGGTGCCGCGCAACGGCTTCACGTGGACCAGGTTCAGGTTGGTCGGGATCGGCAGGTTGCGGGTGAATTCGCTGTACTTCTGCACCTTCACCGGGCCGACGGAGATTTCCGCCGAGCGCCGCATGAAGTTGAAAATGCCGACGCGCAACAGGCGCGCGAAACGGTCGTTGATGATTTCGAGGCCAGGCATCCGGCCGCGGACGATGCGTTCCTGCGTCGCGATGTTGTAGGGCCGTACGCCTACACGGTCGCTTTGCTCGGCTTCCGAGTCGGTTTCGCCGGTTACGCCCTTGAGGAGGGCATCGACCTCCTCCTGGGACATGAACTCTTCGTGGCCCATTCCTTATTCCTCGTGCGTCCCGTGGCGGTTGATGATGGCAGCGCTGATTAACGTCACGTCCGGCGTCACTGCACGACGAATTCGGTGAACAGCACGTCCTGGACGTGGATCGGCGCGGCGCCCTTGTCGGTCGGCTGCTCGATCAGCGTGCGCAGTTCCGTGGCGAGGGCGCGCTTGCCTTCGAGCGGCGCGAGTTCGTCAGGGTGCTTGTTCGACAATGCGAGCAGGATGCGACTGCGTACTTCGGGCATGTGGTCGGTGAGTTCTTGCTGCGTCTTTGCGTCGGTGAGTTTTAGCGTCAGGCCGATGCGCAGGAAATGCTGCTGGCCGTCGTCGGATTGCAGGTTCACCGTCATGGATTCCAGCGGGAAGAACAGCGGTGCTGGCGCCGGCGGCGGTGCTGCTTCAGCCGAAGTCGCGGCCGGGGCCCGCTTCGACATGAAGAACCAGACGCCCGCGCCTGCTGCGCCAGCGGCAATAATCGCAATCAGCACGATCAGGATGATGCGCTTCATCGGGCCGGGAGACGCCGGCGCGGTTTGTTGAGGTGCGGTCGTGGTTGCCATTTGGTTCGCTTTGCTTGCCTTTAGTGCTGGTGATGGTGATTGTTGTTGATTTGGTCGCTGCGCGATGGGCCGAAAAGAAGGGGGATTGTTGGTTATCTCTTGTTTTTGCTTCTTTGGCTTCTTTGGCCTTTCCTTGATTTGCTCGTGGTCTATTGGCGCTGCCCCTGTGCGGGGCGGCACCTACTTTCTTTGCCGCGGCAAAGAAAGTAGGCAAAGAAAGCCGCTTCACACCGCTAGCCCATAAGCGGGGCCCTCGCGCAGTCGCGCTCGTGGTCCATCTGGAATCCGTGCTCTCGCACACTCCGCGTAAGTGACAAAGCAGTCATTCTTCCGGCGGCGCTTCGCGCGCCGTCGCGGTCGCTTGGCTCATCGCTGGACGCAAATCGGCGCCCTCTGGAGGGCGCCGATCTCTAATCGTCCGCAGTCGAGGTGCGGCTTGTGTTCGCCCGGGCGGGCGAACGATGCTGCCCGGGCGTCAAAAAAATTTACGCGAATGTGTCGACCAGGCCAACCGTGCGGCGTACAGGTACGTTGACCGTCGAGGCTACCGCGTCGCCGCTGCCGCCGCCAAACGATCCGCTTCCGCCGCTCGAGCGGCCGCCGGAACGACCGGAGTCGGCGCTCTGCTGCTGGCTGCTCTGGCGCGCAAAGCCGTCGCTGACGCTCGCGCTTCCCAAACCAATGCCGTTGGATTCCATCGCCTCGCGTAACTTCGGCAACGCGGCTTCGACGGCCTCGCGCACAGACTGGTGCTGCGATACGAACAACGCATGTGCATGGTTATCGGCAACCTGCAAGACAACCTGTAGCGGACCCAGATCCTTCGGATTCAAAGTCAACTCGGCGCTCTGCGAGTGTGCGTTCGATAAGAACACCACCTTCTGGCTCAACGCGTCCTCCCAGTCAGTCGTGCCGACCTGCGGGGACAACGTATTCGCCGCTTCCGCCGCGCTGGCGTTGCCCGTGGTCTGGACGGCCGCCGTCGTGCTCGCCGCGCTCGCGGCTGCCTGCGAGGCGGCTAGCGCCGCTGTTGCGGCATCCGCCGCGCTCTTGAAAGAGGCCAGGCCGTCGGCTTGCGTGCCGCCGGCCGCCGTTGCCGTCAATGCGTCAGCCGCAGCTTTTGAGGCCGCTGACGGGTCGGCCACGGTCGTCGCCGCCGTCGTCATCGCCGCTTTCGATGCACTCGAGCCCTTGCCGTCGCCAAACAGGCCGGCACCCAACGTCTTGCCGTCGGCAGTGCCGTTCAGTCCAGCGTTCGTACCGTTCAAGCCGTTTGCCGAGGTCGCGGCGTTCGCGGCCGCGCCACTCGCCAACGCTTGCGCGGGCACACCTTGACCGTTAGCTAACGCGGCCAGCGCTGCCTGCAATGCGTCTTGCAATGACTTCGGATCGGTGGCGGCGGTTTTCTTGCCCGGCGTGCCATTCGTCGTGGCGTCCGTGGCCGTGCCCGGCAGCGCGGTCGCGGCGTCGGTCAAAGCCGTGGCCGGGTCAGCGGTTGTCGGCGTATTGGCATTGTTCGCGTCGGCTTGAGCTTGCGCCTGCGCCTGCGCTTGAGCGGCAGCGGCTGCCGCCGCCGTGCCGGCGTCGGTCTGGCTCGCGGTATTGCTGGTTTTCGCCGGCGCGGCGTTCGTCTTGTCGGTCGAAGCCTGTTGCGTATCACCCGACGGTGCCGTGGACGAAGCCGAGTTCGTCGGCTTGCTCGTGTCCTTGCTGCTTGCGTCGTCCGCGCTCTTCGGCGCGGGGTCGGCCGGCGGCGGCGCGTCGTGCACGCTCGACGCAGACGGCGACGTTCCAGAAGACGCCGCGGCTGCAGCTTGCTGCTGGCTCGCGCTCAGCGCAGCCGCGCTGTTCTGCTGATCGATGCTCTGCTGCAAGGTTTGCGAGAACGGTTTGGCGTTCGCCGCAGCGGCCATCGCCGCGCTGCTGGACGTGCTGCTGGCAGAGCCGAGCAGCGAGCCGATCTGTGAAAGAAGCGACATAGGGAATCCTGTCAATCGGTCAAACGAGGTGTTCGGTCAATCGGGACGGCGCTCGTGCGCCTGATGCACGTCACACGCCTTCGGCGCGCATCCGCAGAATCCGGGCGGCGTGTTCGTCGGCGTCGCGCTGATCGCGCCGCGCCGTGGTTTTGGCTTCGGCTGCTTCGCCGCGCGCCTGCAGCACTTCGTACGAGCCCAGCTTCTGCTTCTGACGCTGCCAGTCGGGCTTGGCGGCCTCGACGCGCGCGTTGGCCGTCACCAGCAAATTGCGCTGCTGCTCGATGGCGGCGTCGAGCGTATCGATGAATGCCTGGAAATTGCGCATGTTCCCCGCAGGCATGCCGGTCTGGGCCGTCGCGGTGAAGCGCGCGTGATATTCGTCGCGGTACTGGACGAGGGCGTCGAGCTGCGACTGCACGTCGTTGCGCTCACGCTGTGCGCGGCCCAGACGTTGCGCGGCGGCGTCCACATCGTCCTGAGCCAGGCCGATAAGCGTCTTGATCGGAAAGTGTTTCGCCATCGTCAGCCTCCTTGGGCAAACAGCGCGTCCAGCATCTCGAGACTCGGTTCAAAGTTCGCGCATTCGCGAAAACCTTGCTGCAAAAAGGCTTCCATCCGCGGATACAACGCAATCGCGCGGTCGAGCAGCGCGTCGCGCCCGCTTGAATACGCGCCGACGTTGATCAGATCGCGGTTGCGCTGATAGCGCGACAGCATCTGCTTGAACATACGCGTCTTGTCCAGATGGTTATCGTCGATCAGCGCGGTCATTGCCCGGCTAATCGACGCTTCGATGTCGATGGCCGGATAGTGACCGGCTTCAGCCAGCGAGCGCGACAGCACGATGTGACCGTCCAGAATCGCCCGCGCCGAGTCGGCGATCGGATCCTGCTGGTCGTCGCCTTCAGTCAGCACCGTATAGAACGCCGTGATCGAGCCGCCGCCCGCCGGGCCGTTGCCGGTCCGCTCGACGAGCGCCGGCAGCTTGGCGAACACCGAAGGCGGATAGCCCTTGGTAGCAGGCGGCTCGCCCACGGCCAGCGCGATCTCGCGCTGCGCCATCGCGTAACGGGTCAGCGAGTCCATCAGCAGCAGCACGTGCTTGCCCTGGTCGCGAAAATATTCAGCAAGCGAGGTCGAATACGATGCGGCCTGCATGCGCAGCAGCGGCGAGACGTCAGCGGGCGCGGCGATCACCACGGAGCGCGCCAGACCTTCCTCGCCGAGAATCTGCTCGATGAATTCCTTCACTTCGCGGCCGCGTTCGCCGATCAGGCCGATCACAATCACTTCGGCGCTGGTGTAGCGCGCCATCGTGCCGAGCAGCACCGATTTACCGACGCCCGAGCCGGCGAACAACCCCATGCGCTGGCCACGGCCGACGGTCAACAATGCGTTGATCGCGCGCACGCCGACGTCGAGCACCTTGTGAATCGGTTCGCGGTTCAGCGGATTGATGACCGGCGCGGACAGCGGGGCGTCGGCATGCGCGCCGAGCGGGCCGAGTCCGTCGAGCGGACGGCCGGAGGCATCCAGCACGCGGCCGAGCAATTCCCAACCGACCGGCAGACGTTTGGCGCCCGCCATCGGATCGGCGATCGGCGCGCTTTCGAGCGGAAAAACGCGCGCGCCGGGGAGGAGGCCGATCACTTCGGTGGTCGGCATCAGAAACAGCTTGTCGCCGGAGAAGCCGACTACTTCGGCTTCGGCCATCGGCAGCGAACTGCCTTGCGGCAGTTCGATCATCACTTCGGCGCCCACGGACAGACGCAGGCCCACGGCTTCGAGCACCAGACCGGCCGCGCGCGTGAGACGTCCACAGGCACGCATCGGCTTGGCGATCGCATTGCGCGCGCGCAGTGCGTCGAGGCGGCCGCGCCACGCTTGCATGTGCGGGTTGCTGTCGAGCGCGGGATCGTAAGGCGGGTGAGCGACGGCGGCGGAAGCAGGGCTCGCCGCGGCGGCATCGCGGCTCGCGGCGGCGCCCGTCGCTGGATGGGCATGCGCCGGATCGCGCAAGGCGGCTTCGATTGCCGCGACGGCCGCCGCCGCGGGTGTCACCGCAGCCGGTTCTTCCGCAAGCGCTTCGGCGCCGAAGGACGCCAGCGCCAGTTCGCGTTCGAGCGGCGTCAGGTCGCTGGCGCGGATCTCTTCGAGCGTCGGCTTCACCATGTGCTCACCTTGCCGAGCGCGGCGGCCACGCGCTCCCAGCGCGTGTCGATGCCGGCGTCCACTTCACCGGTGTTGGCTTGCGCGCGGCAGCCGCCGCGCTCCACCGCCGGATCGGTACGCACGGTCCAGCCGCGCGTTTGCAGTTCTTCCATCAAATAGGCTTCGACAACCGGCAGATCGGCGGGACTCACGATCAAAGCCGGTGCGCCGACCAGCGTCGGCTCGGCGGCCAGCACCTCGCGCGCGGCGGCGATCAGCGCGGTCGGGTCGTGCTGCACGTGCTGACGCACCACCTGCTGCGCGATGTCGAGCGCGAGCGCAACCAGCGTTTCGGAGATCGCGCCCTGAGCGCCGTCGAGCGCGGCCTTGAAGGTTTCGGCCAGCGCCGCGAGCCGCGCGGCTTCTTCGCGCGCTTCGCTCTGGCCTTGCTCGAAACCCTGAGCGTGGCCCTGGTCGTAACCGGCCTGATAACCGAGCGCCTGACCGGCCACGTGGCCGGACGCGATGCCCTGCGCATGAGCGGCGTCGCGCAGGCGTTCGAGTTCGGCTTCGAACGCGCCGTCGTCGACTTCGGGTTCGGGCGGCGCCGGCGGCACCGGATCGAACGAGGCCATCTCCCAGCGCTGGTAGGCCGAGAGGCGTTCCTTCGCTGCGGAGTTCTGATCAGACATATGCATCTTCGGCCTTGCCGCCTAGAACGATCTGGCCGCCTTCGGCCAGGTTGCGCACGATCTGCAGGATGCGGCGTTGCTGCGTCTCGACTTCGGAGACGCGCACCGGACCGCGCGCGTCGAGGTCTTCGGCGAGCAGTTCGGCCGCACGCTGCGACATGTTCGACAGGAACTTCTGGCGCAGCGCGGGCGGCGCGCCCTTCAGCGAGATGATCAACGCCTCGGACTCGACTTCCTTCAGCAACAGCTGGATCGCGCGGTCTTCCAGATCGAGCAGGTTCTCGAACACAAACATCTGATCAATAATCTTCTGCGCAAGTTCCGCGTCGTATTGGCGAACGTTCTCGATCACGCCTTCTTCATGATTGCTCGACATGAAGTTGAGAATTTCCGCCGCCGTGCGGATGCCGCCCATCGGGCTGCGCTTGAGGTTGTCGCTGCCGGACAGCAGGCCGGTCAGCACGTCGTCGAGTTCGCGCAGCGCGGCCGGCTGGATGCCGTCGAGCGTCGCGATCCGCAGCAACACGTCGTTGCGCAGCCGTTCCGTGAAGCAGGCGACGATTTCCGACGCCTGATCGCGGTCCAGGTGAACGAGGATGGTCGCGATGATCTGCGGATGCTCGTTCTTGATGAGTTCGGCGACCGCCGCGGAATCCATCCACTTGAGGCCTTCGATACCGCTGGTATCGCTGCCTTGCAGAATGCGGTCGATGATCGCGCCGGCCTTGTCGTCGCCGAGCGCCTTGGTCAGCACCGAACGGATGTACTCGTTCGAATCCAGCGACATGCCGGTGTGCTGCTCGGCCTCGCGCACGAACTCCTGCAGGACTTCGTCGACCTGCTCGCGGGTCACGCTCTTCAATGCGGCCATCGCGACGCCGATCTTCTGGACTTCACGCGGCCCGAGGAACTTGAACACCTGCGCGGCTTCTTCCTCGCCGATCGACATCAGCAGGAGCGCGCTCTTCATTACGCCTTCAGCGCTCATCGGACACCCAATTTTTCACGACGGTTGCAACGATCTTCGGATCCTGGCGCGCGATGCTGCGCGCGAATTCCAGATTCCGCTCATATTTGTGCTTGGCGCTTTCGAGCGCCAGCAGCTCGCTGTCGCCTTCCAGTTCGGCGACGCTGCTGCTGGTGCCGTTCGCGCCCATGCGCTCGGCGGCGGGAATGCCGTCCAGCAAAATCGGCTCGTCCGGTGACGCCAGCGCCGCGACGGCGGCCGGCTCCGGCGGCGGGAAGGCGCGGCGCAGCGCCGGCTTCACCATCACGAAGTAGAGGAACAGGGCGACCGCGCCGATGCCGAGGTAAGTCGCGATCTGCTTGGCGAGCGCAATCATGTCCGGCGTGCGCCACCACGGCAGGTCGGCGTTCGGATCGACCTCGGTGCTGAACGGGCTGTTGACCACGTTGACCGAGTCGCCGCGCGCCTGGTCGAAGCCCATCGCGTCCTTCACCAGCTGGTTGACCTGCGCGAGCTTGTCGGCGGTGACCGGCTGCATCGTGGCGTGGCCCTTGGCGTCGACCACACGCAGATAGTTCACCACCACCGCCACCGACAGACGCTTGATGCCGCCCATCGGCCGTTCGAGATGACGCACCGTCTTGTCGAGTTCGTAGTTGGTGGTCGAGTCCTTGCGGTCGCTGACCGGCGTGGTCGTCACGCCGCTCGCGCCGTTGGGCGCGTTGATCGGCGCCGATGCGGGCTGCGGCGGCTGGTTCGACAGCGCGCCCGGCACGCCCGAGGCCGCGCCTTGCGACATTTCGGTGGCGCTGCTCGATTGCTGGCTGCGGATCGCCGCCTGTTGCGGGTTGCCGTTCGGGCCGTAGTTTTCCGAGGTCTGCTCGCTGTGCGAGAAGTCGATATCGGCGCTGACCTGCGAATGCGCGTTGCCCGAGCCGAACAGGGGCGCGAGGATCGCGTCGATGCGCTGCTGGGTGCTGCGCTCGATCTGCTGGCGGTACTTCAGTTGCGAGGCGTCGAGTCCGCTGCCGGTGGACAGCTGCGTCAACAGGTTGCCGTCCTGATCGAGGATGGTCACGCCTTTCACCGGCATGTCCGGCACCGCCGACGACACCATATGCGTGATCGCCAGCACCTGGCCTTCGTCGAGCGCGCGGCCCGGATAAAGGTTGACCAGCACGGAGGCCGACGGCGCTTCCTTGTCGCGCACGAACACGGAAGGCTTCGGAATCGCCAGATGCACGCGCGCCGACTTCACCGACGAAATCGACTCGATCGTGCGTTCCAGTTCGCCTTCCAGCGCGCGCTGATAGTTGATCTGCTCGGCGAACTGGCTGATGCCGAACTTCTGGTTGTCCATCAGTTCGAAGCCGACCGAGCCGCTCTTGGGCAAGCCTTGCGAGGCCAGACGCAGACGCATTTCATGCACCTGTTCGGCCGGCACGAGGATCGCGCCGCCGGCGTCGGAGAACTTGTAGGGAATGTTGGCCGCCTGCAGTGCCGTGATGATGGCGCCGCCGTCGCGGTCCGACAGGTTGCTGTAGAGCACCTTGTAGTCCGGCGCCCGCGACCACAGGAACAGCCCCGCCACCACGGCGACCAGCAGCGCCACCGCGAAGATCAGCGGAGCGCGCGGGTTGCCGCGCATCTGCGCGAGGCCGGACAGGCGCTGACCGAAGTTGCCACCGAGGTTGCTCCCCAGGCCGCCGAGGTCTGCTGCGCCGCCGGCCTGGCCGGCACCGGCCGCACCGGCGCCGGGCTGCGCACCGGCGAGGCCCATGCGGGCGTCGGGGTTGATCAAAGAGTTGGCTGACGAATCCATGCGTCGGGTTTCTCCGGGATGCCTTTTGCGTTCTGCCCGCTACCGCACCGAGGGTCGGCGGGCGCACGGACAGAGACTTTCACCCTTGAAATTATCCGCAGCGCGGCTCAACCCGATTGCTTGAATAGAGCCGGGTTTCCCCCCTAGTTTCGGGGCTTTCCCGTATGGCCCGCTGCTATGCTTTCGTCCAGATCGGTACGGTTTGGCATGCCGGTCGTCCTTCCCTGGAGAAAACATGACTTTCCCCGTGAACGCGCTTTCGTCGGCGCTGCAACAGATGCAGTCGATGGCGGCGCAAGCGGCCGGCGGCAGCAATACGGTCGCCGACACGTCCGGCGCGGCGACGCCCACCGGTTTTGCGTCGGCACTGAAAGCCTCGCTGGACAAGATCAGCGGCGATCAGACCAAGGCGGTCGGCGAATCGCAGGCGTTCGAACTCGGCTCGTCGAACGTGTCGCTCAACGACGTGATGGTCGACATGCAAAAGGCCAACGTGGGCTTCCAGTTCGGCCTGCAGGTGCGCAACAAGCTGGTGTCCGCCTATAACGACATCATGCAGATGTCGGTGTGAACGCGGCTCGGGCGGCAAGGCTGTTCCGCCCGCCCGAAAGTGTGCGCGCCGTGCGGCTCTCGAAGGCTGCACCATTGGCCGCTTAATCCTCCTTGCGCTGGCCTAAAGCTTTCCCGCTGTCTTTCCGATAACAAGGTACAGGCAGAGATCGGGGCGCGGCAACGTGCCCGGACGAGGTGCCACGACCAACCGCAGTGCAAGAGAGGAGGAGCGCCGATGTTTTCCCCAGGACACTCTGGAGCCAATGCGTACGCACGCGTCGGCGTCGAGACAGGGGTGATGGGCGCGAGTCCGCATCGTCTGATCGTGATGTTGTATCAGGGCGCAAGGCAAGCGATCGCGCAGGCGCGCATGCATTTGCAGCAGGGCAATGTGCCGGCTCGCGGAGAGGCGGTCGGCAAGGCGATTCAGATCGTCGAAAGCGGGCTGCAGCAATCGCTCAACCTCGAGGCGGGCGGTGAGATTGCGGAGCGGTTGAACGCGCTGTATAGCTATATGTCGCGCCGGCTGCTCGAAGCCAACATAAAACAAAGCGAGGCGATGCTGGTCGAGGTGGACGGTCTTCTGGCCACTCTCGAAGAGGCATGGATCGGGATTGCCCCGGAGATCGCGCGGATGGCAGCCCAGCCCGCCGCGGAAAGCATGAGATGACATCGAACGCAGAATACTTCGCCCGCTACGAGGCGATTGCAGCGATTTCCTGCCGCATGCTGATAGCTGCCCGGCGCGCGCTGTGGAACGATCTGGTCCACCTGCAGGAGGAATACCGCCATCTGGTGGAGGCGTTGAAAGACGCCGAAACGGGCGTGAAGCTCGACGAGGCGGAGCGTCTGCGCAAGTACGCGCTGATCCGCCAGATCCTCGCCGACGACGCCGCGATCCGCGATCTGGCGAATCCGCGCATGGCCAATCTGTCCGCGCTGTTCGCCGGACGGCCCACGCGCGTGCTCAAGGAGCTGTACGGAGCGCGCTGAGTTGCGCCGTGCGCGCCGAGAGGCGCCTCTATTCATCCGGCTGACTGACTTTATTTGAGCGCGACGCCGCCAATGTGACCAAGGAATCGGCATGAACGGGATCGACACGACTGTCGCTTCGGTGCTCGCGAGCCGGATCGATAGTCTGCTCAATATCGCGCCAGGCAGTGCGGCTGCTTCGCAGGCCGGCACGGCGGGCGTCGAAACCGCGCCGACCATGCCGGCGCTCATTGAGACGCCCGCGCCGCAGCCTTCCGCCCAGACCGCGCTGTCCGCCGTCGCGCTGACGCTCAATGCGATCGTGCGCTCGGGCGGCGAGGCGACGCCCGCCGTGATCGGCCAGACGCCGATCTGGCCGGCCGCGCCCGCGCTCGATATCGAAGTGGACGCGTTGCCGCTGTTCGACACGTCCGCTGCCGCAACGGCTTCCACTGCATCCACCGCCAATCCGAATTCCGCTACCACCGCGGCCACCGCCAATGTCGCGGCGGCCCAGGTGCCGGTCGCGGCGCTCGCCGCAGCGCTCGAACAGACCGTCGGCGATAGCGGCCTCTTTTATGAAGCGCATCTCGCGCAATGGCTGGCGGGACAGCGTTCTCCCGCTTCGCTCGCTGGCGAGGCGCAGAACAAACTCGTTGCCGCTGCCGCGCAACTGCCGCTCGATTGGGCGAACGACGGCGGCGACGCGTCGCCCGCCAATCCGTCCGCCCGGCAGGGCATGGGTGCGGCGCCGAATGGTCCATCGAACGGCGGCACGCAAGACGCCGGCGCCGCTGCTCGCGGGATGCCTTCGATCCCCAATGCGCAAGCCGCGCGTTTCGTGGCCGGCGAAGTGCTGGCCAGTTCCCTGTCGGACCTGAACGGCCAGCCCGCGCATGCGAGCCTGCATAACGCGGCCGCGCAAACCGTCGACGGAGGCGCCTCGCAGAATTCGCAGCCGATGGCCGCCGCGGTTCATCCCGCGACCGTGCCGTTGGTGCGTCAGCAGCTCGATCTGCTCGCGACCGGGCAGTTTCGCTGGACCGGCGAAGCATGGCCGGGCGCCAAGCTCGACTGGACCATCGAGCAGGAAGGCGACGAATGGGACCGCAGCGGCGGCGGCACGGCAAGCGAGGACGATCAGCCGTGGCGCACGCGCCTGACGCTATCGCTGCCGACGCTCGGCACCGTCGACGCGGAACTGACACTGACCGGCACGCGCCTCGTCGCGCGCGTGCAGGCGAGTCCCGGCGGCGCCGCGCGCCTTGCGATGCAGGGTGAGAGCTTCCGTCAGCGGCTCGCGGCGGCGGGCATCCAGTTGAATGGTTTGACGATTCGCGAGATCGGCGGCGGCGCGCCCGCCACCGCCGCGAATGCCGCGGGCGCGGCGGCCGCTCAGGCGGCGGCGTCGGCGTATGCGCGCTCGGCTTCGGCGACCGGTTCGGCGGCGGCGGGCGGTGCGGCCGCTTCGGCGGCGAGCCGAACCGCGGGCGTGCGCCGTCGCACCGCAGCCACGCCGCCCGACGATTTCGACTGGGACATGTGATGAGCCGCAAACATCGCCGCAGCGCGGCCGCGCTCGTCTACGACGCCCAAGGCAGTGATCCCGCGCCGCGCGTGATCGCCAAAGGCTACGGCATGCTGGCCGAGATGATCGTGCAGCGGGCCAAGGAGGCTGGCCTGTACGTGCACGAAGCGCCCGAAATGGTCTCGCTGCTGATGCAGGTGGATCTCGATGCGCGCATTCCGCCGCAGCTTTATCAGGCGGTGGCGGAAATGCTCGCGTGGCTGCATCGGCTGGAAAGCGGCGCCGAGAACGAGCCGCCGCCGGCCGCGAACGCCGACGCGCCGGATGTCATCGACGTGGTGGCCACCGAAATCGAAGGTGGGCCGGCGACCCGTTGAGCGTCAGAACCGCATCATCAGTTTCAGCAGCGCGTCGACCCGTTTGCCGTACGGCGGCGAAATCCAGCCGCGCGCGTTCAGACGCGCCTGCGTCAACACCGGCTTCATCTTCGAGAACGTCACGAAGCCTTCGTAGCCGTGATACGCACCCATTCCGCTCGCGCCGACTCCGCCAAACGGCAGGCTCTCGCACGCCAGATGCATCAGCGTTTCGTTGATCGCCATGCCGCCGGCGATGGTTTCGTGCGTCACGCGCTCGATGGTGGCGGTGTCGTCGGCGTAGAGATAGAGCGCGAGAGGACGCGGCCGGGCGTTGATCCACGCGATCCCGTCGTCGAGCGTGTCGTAGGACACGATTGGCAGCAGCGGCCCGAAAATCTCCTCCTGCATCAGCGCGCATTCGTCCGGCGCGTTGGTGACGGCGATCAGCGGAAAGCGGCGGCTCGCTGCATCGGGCGAACTGTCGGTGAGTGCGTGCAATTGAGCGCCGGCGGCCTGGGCTTCGTCGGCGAGACGCTCCAGCCGCGCGAAGTGGCGCGTCGAAATGATCGAGGTGTAATCCGGGTTATTGGCGAAATTCGGATACATCTTCGCCATCCGCGCGCGCGCCCGTTCGACGAACGCCTGCTCCTTGCCGCGCGGCACCAGCACGTAATCGGGCGCGACACAGGTTTGCCCCGCGTTGAGCGTCTTGCCGGCGATGAGGTTGTCCACCGCGTTGTCGAAACGCGCATGCGCGCCGATGATGGCCGGCGACTTGCCGCCCAGTTCGAGCGTGACCGGCGTCAGATGCTCGGCGGCGGCGCGCATCACTTCGTGACCGACCTTGGTCGAACCCGTGAACAGCAAGTGATCGAAGGGCTGCGCGCTGAAGGCGGCGGCGAGCGCGGCGTCGCCGTTCACCACCGCGACGTGATCGCGCGCGAAGGTCTGGCCGATCAACTGCTCGAATAGCGCCGAAGTGCGCGGCGTCAATTCGGACATTTTGACGATCGCGCGATTGCCGGCGGTCAACGCGCTGACGAGCGGACTGACGGCGAGCAACACCGGATAATTCCACGGCACGATGATGCCGACCACGCCGAGCGGCTGCGGCACGACTTTCGCGCGCGCCGGCAGCAGCCATTTGTTGGTGCTGCGGCGTTGTGATTTCATCCAGCGCTTGCCATGCCGTAGCGCGCCGTCGATTTCCTCCTTCACCAGCAGGAATTCCGCGAGCAGCACTTCCTGTTTCGCACGATTGCCGAAGTCGGCGTTCATCGCATCGGCAAGTGCGTCGCGATTGTCGAGCATGACTTTGCGCAGCGCTTTCAGATGCGCGGCGCGTGCGTCCCACGACGGATACGGCGCGCGTAAATAGGCGTGGCGCTGCTCGCGCAGCAGCGCTTCGAGCGCGGCGACTTCCGGCAGATCGTTCTTCATGTGTGTCCACTCCCTGATGGATTGCGTTGCGCGTCGAGTCGCGCTTTTTTTGGATTTGCTTGCGCTGCTTTTCCGTAGCTTCCCGGCTTGATTGAAGCGTGCGTGCCGAACGTCAGACAGGAAACGCTCTTTCGATGATCGCCGCGTGATCAAACGTGGCCGGCAGCGTGCCATATACACGGCCGCTTTCGCCGCAACCTTCGGCGAGACGCGTGGCAACGAACGCCTCGGCCACTTCCGCTGGCGCGTGTTTGAGCAGCAAGGTGGCCTGCGCGATCAGCACGACTTGCTGCGCGATCCGCCGCGCTGAAGCTTCGCGATGCTCGGCCGGTCCGTTGAGCGTGGCGGCGAGTTTGCCGAGTGCGGCGCTCAACGCCGGATGCGCTTGCGCATCCGCATGCCACGCGGCGAACAATGCTTGCGCCGCTTCCGGCTCGCGCTCCATCGCGCGCAGCACGTCGAGGCACATGACGTTGCCGGAACCTTCCCAGATCGAATTCACCGGCGCTTCGCGGTAGAAGCGCGCCATCGGACCGGTTTCGACGTAGCCGTTGCCGCCCCAGACCTCCATCGCTTCGCCGGTGAATTCCAGCGCGCGCTTGCAGACCCAGTACTTTGCCGCGGGCGTGACGATGCGGCGCCACGCGCGCTCGGCCAGCGAGGTGGAGGCGGCGTCGGTCGACTCTTCGAAAGCGCGCGCGAGACGCATGAACAGCACCGTCGCCGCTTCCGATTCCAAAGCCAGATCGGCGAGCACGTTGCGCATGAGCGGCTGATCGGCGAGATGCCGGCCGAACGCGCTGCGATGACGCGCGTGGTGAATTGCCTGCACGAGCGCCGCACGCATCAGCGCCGCGCTGCCGATCACGCAATCGAGCCGCGTGTAATTCGCCATTTCGATGATGGTCGGCACGCCGCGTCCTTCGTCGCCGATCATGATGCCGAACGCATCGAGGAATTCGACTTCGCTGCTCGCATTCGAGCGGTTGCCGAGCTTGTCTTTCAGGCGCTGGATCTGCACGTTGTTCTTGCGGCCGTCCGGCGCGAAGCGCGGCACGTAGAAGCACGAAAGGCCTTCGTGTTCGTCGGTGCGGCCGAGTACCAGATGCGCGTCGCACTGCGGCGCGGAGAAAAACCATTTGTGACCGACGAGCCGGTAGGCGGCGCCACGGCCGCTGCCGGCGGTGGAGTAGGCGCGGGTCTGATTGCTGCGCACGTCCGAGCCGCCCTGTTTTTCGGTCATGCCCATGCCGATCATCGCCGAAGTTTTCTGCTTGAGCGGCAAATCGCGCGAATCGTGCTCGCGCGCGTAGAGCTTGTCGCGCAACGTCGCGAATAGCGCGGGTTCGCGTTGCAGCACGGGGATGCTCGCGAAGGTCATGGTCAACGGGCAGAGCGAGCCGGATTCGATTTGCGCATGCAGGAAGTAACCGGCGCAGCGCGCCACCATCGCGCCGCGTTGTGGATCGGAAAACGGCAGCGCGTGCAGGCCTTCGCGGCGCAGCAGCGAGAGCAGTGCGTGCCACGAAGGATGAAACTCCAGCGCGTCGATGCGCTCGCCGCGCGGACTATGCGTGACAAGTTCGGGCTCGTGACGGTTGGCCAGCTCGGCGAGCGCCAGCGTTTCGGGCGTGGTGAGCGCCGCGCCGTGCCGCACCAATGCACCGCGATGCCACCCGGCGCCGTCGCGTTCGAGGGCGGCGGACAACGCGGCGTCGCTGGAAAACAGGTTGTAGTCCGCGAGCGGCGGAACCTGATTGGTCACCTCGTGAGTCTGGCCGAAGCTGTGCCGTTCCATCTGCTGTCTCCGTTCAACGCATGCTCGCCGATGCAGCCCGGCAATGCGCTGTTTGATCGCCGCGTGTCATGCCGCGCGTCGAAAGGACGGCGTGTGCAACGGCGTGTTTGAATGCCGCGCGCAGCCGCCAGGCGGGCGTTAGCGCGTCTTTCATCATAGGGGCGCGGCGGCCGTTCCGTTTAGAGGAATCGCTCTGGCGCGAAGCCGCCGCGCCATCCGAACGCTCCCTACAATGCCGGGGAAACACACGTAGACAAGTGTGCACGACATAAGGGTTCGCGAGCAACGCGGCCCATCAGGAGGAGCGGATGCAATACGATTACATCATCGTCGGTGCAGGCTCGGGCGGTTGCGCGCTGGCGAGCCGTCTCGCGGATAGCTGCCCGGACGCGACGATCGCGCTGATCGAAGCCGGCCCGCACACGGACCGCAATCTGTTCGTCAACATGCCGGTTGGCGTGGCGGCCGTGGTGCCGCACAAACTCAAGACCAATTACGGTTATCTGACCACGCCGCAGCCGGGGCTCGGCGGACGGCAAGGGTATCAGCCGCGCGGGCGCGGCTTCGGCGGATCGAGTGCGATCAACGCGATGATCTACACGCGCGGCCATCCGCTCGATTACGACGAATGGGCGGAACTGGGTTGCGAAGGCTGGTCGTGGACGGAGGTGCTGCCGTATTTCCGCCGTACCGAAGGCAACCAGCGCGGCGCCGACGCGTGGCATGGCGACAGCGGCCCGCTCACTGTCTCCGATCTGCGCTATCAGAATCCGTTTTCACGGCGCTTCGTGCAGGCAGCGATAGAAGCCGGCTACAAACCGAATAGCGACTTCAACGGCGCGGATCAGGAAGGGATCGGTTTCTACCAGGTGACGCAGCGCGACGGACGTCGCTGCAGCGTGGCACGCGCCTATATCTACGACCGCGCGCGTCCCAACCTGCATACGATCGCCGACGCGACCGTGCTGCGCGTCGCCTTCAACGGCAAGCGCGCGAGCGGCGTGGAGATCGTGCGCGGCGGCCGCACGGAAACGCTCGAAGCGCGCGCGGAGGTGGTGCTTGCCGCGGGCGCGTTCAATTCGCCGCAACTGCTGATGTGCTCGGGTATCGGACCGGCGGCGCATCTGCAGTCGCTCGGCATTGCGGTGCTGCACGACGCGCCGGAGGTCGGCCAGAACCTGATCGACCACGTCGATTTCACGATCAACAAGCGGGTTTCGTCGATCGAGCCGACCGGCTTTTCGATTCGCGGCATTGCGCGGATGTTGCCGCAGTTCGTCACGTTCATGCGTCATGGGCGGGGCATGCTGTCGAGCAATGTCGCCGAGGCGGGCGGTTTTCTGAAGAGCAAGCCGACGCTCGACCGGCCGGATCTGCAATTGCATTTTTGCGCGGCCATCGTCGACGATCACAACCGTCATATGCATTGGGGCCACGGCTATTCGCTGCACGTGTGCGTGTTGCGGCCGCACAGTCGCGGCACCGTGACTCTCGCGAGCGCCGATGCGCGAACCGCGCCGGTGATCGATCCGCGTTTCTTCAGCGACCCGCGCGATCTCGATCTGCTGGTGGACGGCGCGCGAATGGCGCGGCGCATTCTCGATGCGCCCTCACTCGCGCTGCATGGCGGCAGCGAGCTGTACACCCATTCTGGCCAGTCGGACGCGGAGTTGCGCCGCACGATCGTCGAGCATGCCGACACGATCTATCACCCGGTGGCTACGTGCCGGATGGGCGGCGACGCGCGCTCCGTGGTCGATCCGCAGTTGCGGGTGCGAGGCGTAACGGGGCTGCGGATCGTCGACGCCTCGGTGATGCCGACGCTGATCGGCGGCAACACCAATTCGCCGACGGTGATGATCGGCGAGCGCGCGGCCGATCTGATCGCGGCGGCCCGTCGCGCATCGCAAACGGAGCTGAAGATCGCGTCGACCAGCAGAGCGGGCATGGCGGCGGATACTGCCTGAGCCTTCAGCGACATGTCAGATTTTGCCGCTAAATATGAGACAACTTGAGCGAACGTCTGCCAATTCGTCATAAATTGTGCCGTTTCGTTTATGAGATTTCCCGAAACCTATAATCGCGCCGCAAAAGGGAGCGTGCTAGGTGGCGCGTTCGGGAACTCGAGGAAGCGAAGCGATGAGCATCAACGCAATTCAACTGATTCAGTCCGCCATGACGGACGGTGTGGTGCGGCAGCTAGCGGGGCGCTTCGGGCTGCCGGCGGACGCGACTCAAAAGGTGCTGGCCGTCGCGGCGCCGGCGCTCGTTGCCGGTCTGATGCAAAAGGGCGCGACGCTCGACGGTGCGCGTTCGCTTTTCGCCACGATCCTCTCGCCGGAAGTGAACGGCCATATCGCCGAACAGCTGCCGCGCCTGATCGGCAGCACGACTGGCTTGAGCCAACTCGAAATGGCCGGGCGGCAGTTGCTCGAACGAACGCTGGACCGCCGCGTCGACGTGTTGAGCGACGAGGTCGCCTCGCAAACCGGCGTGCCGGCGCACGCCACGCATGCCATGACGGGCATCGTCGGGGCAACGCTGCTCGGCTTGCTGAAACGGCATTGTCTCGAAGGTCGGGGCAACGCCGGGCAATTGCCCACGCTGCTGGGCCATCAACTGCCGGTCATTGCGCCTTTTCTTAACGATCGCCTGATGGCCGCACTCGGTCTGGGCGGCGTCGGCGCGTTTGCCGGCAACATACTGGCGCAATTGAAGGCTGTTTCGTCGCACATCGATCATCCGACACCCGCGGCCAAGCCGGCGGCCGACGCGTCGCCGAGCATCCAGGTGCCCGTGGACGCCGTGGTGCGCGAAGAGCGCCGCTCGCACACGTGGCTGTGGTGGCTGCTTGCGGCAATCGCTGCGGTGCTGGCGTTTCTGTTTTTGCGCGGCTGCCAGGGTGAGCAGAGCGCCGGCCGCGTCGGCGCGCACAACAGTGCCGACGTGCCGGTTACCGCGCAACCACCTTTGGCGCCGGTTCAGGCTTCGGCCGCTGTGGTAACCGCCAGCGACGCGGCAGCATCGGCACCTGCCGCCAGCGCCGCGACGCCCGCCAGTTCGGCTAGCGACGCCCAGCAGCCGGCCGCCGCGATCGTGCCGACTCAAGACAGCCAGTTCAGCTTTACCGTCGACGCCGCCGGCAAACCGACGCTGACGGCCACCGTCGGCAGCGAAGCCGAAAAGACGCAACTGATGGACGAGCTGACAAAACGCCTCGGTCAATATAACTTCGTGCCGAATATCACGGTGGACCCGGCCACGAAACCGGCCGACTGGCTGGCTCATTTCGACAGCCTGTTGCCGCTGCTGTCGCTGCCCGGCGCGGAAGTGAAAGTGGCCGGTACGCACATCGAACTGAGCGGCACTGCCGCGGACAAGAAGCTCGGCTGGCTCGACAAGCTGAAGTCGCTGCTCGGCACGTCGTATCAGATCGGTTCGTTCGACGTCGCGCACGCCGTCGCCGATGCCAACGAGAACTTCCGCAGCGCGATCAAGAACCTGCTCGCGCCGGATAGCTCGTGCGCGGCAGCGGACGTGGTCAAAGTGCTGAATCTGCAAGTGATCAACTTCGCGAGCGCCAGCGCGCATGTGCCGGCTTCGGCTGTGGATGATCTGAAGCAATCGGCGCGTGTGCTGAACGCCTGCGCGGGCAACGGCAAGACGGCGCGGCTGGAAGTGGCGGGCTATTCGGACAACGTCGGCGGCGAACAGGCGAATCTGCAATTGTCGAAGCAACGTGCCAATGCGGTGCGCGCCTACCTCGTCAAGACCGGCGTGCCGGCCGATTCGCTGCTGGCGCAAGGCTATGGTCAGGCGCGTCCGGTGGCGAGCAACGACACGGCGAGCGGGCGCTTTGCCAATCGCCGCATCGAGTTCGTCGCGCAGCAGTAACTGCGGGCTGGAATCAGCGCGTAAGACATGCCGCCCGGTTTGCGCCGGGCGGCATTGCTTTATTCGGCGGGCCGCGCCGGAAACGGTGTCGTGATACCCGTCACGCCGATGCCCGGCCCGAGCATGAAATCGTCGGCGGCCTGGCCCGGCAGCGCCTCGCGCGCGACTTCGAGCCAGGCGCGCGCGGCGTGCGACAGATAACCATTGCGGCGCCAGCCGATCGCCATTTCCCACGGAATCTCCGGTTCCACCACCGGCCGGCAGGTGAACTGCGCAGGGTCGAGCCGCCGGCAATACGGCGCCGGTAACAGGGCGATGCCGACACCGGCTAGCACCAGCGCCGCCATGAAATCCCAATGCCCGCTGCGCCCGACGATGGTCGGCGCAAAGCCGGCGGTGCGGCACGCGTTCAGGACGACATCATTAAGAGCGAGACTTTCGCCGTAGAAGACGAACGGCTCGTTGGCGAGTTGTGCGAGCGGCACCTCGTGCAGATCGTCCCAACTCGAGCCCGTGCGCGCGACGAGCCACAGCAACTGACGCGTCATGGGCAGCACATCGATATTTTCCGGGTCGACCGGCTGCAGCACGCCGCCTAATTCCAGTTCGCCGTTGATCAGCGCCGTCTCGATGGCACGTGAGCCCTGCTCGAACAGCTTGAGTTCGATTTTCGGATAGCGCTGGCGGAACGCGGCGATGGCCGGCGTGAAGAGCGAGCCGCCCATGGGCGGAATCCCAATGGTGAGTTGACCGCGGCCGAGCGTGTCGAGATCGTTCAGTTCCGCCTGCAATTGCGCGTGCGCGGCCAGCACGTCCTGGCCGCGTTGGTAGACGATCCGGCCGGCATCGGTCAGCACCATCTGGCGCCCGTCGCGCAGCAGCAGCGGAGAGCCGATTTCGTCTTCCAGCGACTTGACCATTTTGCTGATGGTCGGCTGCGTGACGAACATCTGCTCGGCCGCGACGGTGAAACTCTGCTGACGCACCACTTCGACGAAATACCGCAGCGCACGTAGTTCCACGATCTCAGGCTCCAGAATTCCAAATTGGAATGATCCGGTGGATTGTAAGTCAATATATTTATATTGCAGAGTGCCGATCCAGAGACGTCGCGGTCATTTCAAGATGCGCCCGGCGGCAAGCGGAATAACATCAAGGGATTTTCACCGCCTAGCCGTCCATTACGCTCGGTCATCATGACACCCATTTCCATCATCATTCCCTGCTACAACGGCGCGGCGACGCTCGCGCGCGCTCTGCAAAGTTGCCGGATCCAGCCTGAAGCCACGCAGATCGTCGTGGTGGACGACGGCTCGATCGATGCCTCCGCGGACATCGTGGCCGAATGCGGCCGCCTCGACGCGCGCGTGGGTCTGCTGCGGATGCCGTACAACGGCGGCGCGGCGCGAGCGCGCAACTGGGGCGCGATGCATGCGTCGCACGACCTGATCGCCTTCCTCGACGCCGACGACGAATATCTGCCCGGCGCCCTCGCCGCCGCGAGCGCATTCCTCGCGCGAAACCCGAAGGAAGTGTCCGTGCGGCTCGACGTCGAGTACGCGGATTTTCCGCGCGAGCTCACGGCTCACCCTGACTTCGCCACGCATGCTGCAACGCTCAGCAATACGGTGCCCAGCGGCCTGTTCATTCGCCGGGCGGCTTATCTCGCGCTCGGCGGCTTTCCGATGGACGACGCGTTTCGCCGTATCGGCGGCGAAGACGGCGCGTTTTCGTGGGCGCTGCGCGATATCTTCGGCAACCCGCGGCTCAGTGATGCGAAGCGCGTGCGCATGCATTACCACACGGGCATTCACGCCGAACGCTACTTCCGCGTTGCACTCGGACTGCAGATTCCGGATCCCGCCGATGTCGCCGAAGCGTTCCGCGTGTCGAGGCAGTTTCTCGACACCGCGCGCACCGGCATCGCACAATTGCGCGCGGCGAATTTGACGGCCGAGGCCACCGCGTCCTAGGCCGTGCGACGCCTGCAAGGCGTCCATCACAGCGGCTGCGCGAAGGCACGAAGCGCAAGAAATCCGCATCGCCTGAAAACCCGATCCGTGCCCCGAAGCCATCTCGTTTTGCTACAATCGCCGTTCGTCTTCGAGGAGCGTTGCGACGGGTACCGCGAATCAGCTATTCGCCGGCCGCCCGCCAGGCTCGGAGACTTCAATCGGAGGGCTGGATGCGCGTAGCGCTTCCTGTCCACCGCATCGAACCGCGCTCACGTCAAATTTCTAGTCACTACTTAGAAAGGAGGGCGTGATGAACGCCGCTGTTATCGATTCCAAAAATTCCCAGGACTTCGTTGTTGCCGACATGTCGCTTGCCGACTGGGGCCGCAAGGAACTCAACATTGCCGAGACGGAAATGCCCGGTCTCGTGCAGACGCGCGAAGAGTACAAGGCGCAGCAACCGCTGAAAGGCGCGCGCATTGCAGGTTCGCTGCACATGACCATCCAGACCGGCGTGCTGATCGAAACGCTGACCGCGCTCGGCGCGGACGTGCGCTGGGCGTCGTGCAACATCTTCTCGACGCAGGATCACGCCGCCGCGGCGATCGCCAAGGCCGGCACGCCGGTGTTCGCATTCAAGGGCGAATCGCTCGACGAGTACTGGGAATTCTCGCACCGCATTTTCGAATGGCCGAACGGCGAATTCGCCAACATGATCCTCGACGATGGCGGCGATGCCACGTTGCTGCTGATCCTCGGTTCGAAGGCGGAAAAAGACCGCTCGGTGATCTCGAAGCCGACGAATGAAGAAGAAGTCGCGCTGTACAAGTCGATCGCCTCGCACCTCGACGCGGACCCGACATGGTACTCCACGCGCCTCGCGCACATCCAGGGCGTGACGGAAGAAACCACGACCGGCGTGCACCGTCTGTATCAGATGGAAAAAGAAGGCCGTCTGCCGTTCCCGGCGATCAACGTCAACGACTCGGTCACCAAGTCGAAGTTCGACAATCTGTATGGCTGCCGTGAGTCGCTGGTCGACGGCATCAAGCGCGCGACCGACGTGATGATCGCGGGCAAGATCGCCGTGGTCGCCGGTTACGGCGACGTGGGCAAGGGCTGCGCGCAATCGCTGCGCGGTCTGGGCGCGACCGTGTGGGTCACCGAAATCGATCCGATCTGCGCACTGCAGGCGGCGATGGAAGGCTATCGTGTCGTGACCATGGAATACGCGGCGGACAAGGCCGACATCTTCGTGACGGCAACCGGCAACTACCACGTGATCGGCCACGACCACATGAAGGCGATGCGTCACAACGCGATCGTCTGCAACATCGGGCACTTCGATTCGGAAATCGACGTTGCGTCGACCCGCCAGTACCAGTGGGACAACATCAAGCCGCAAGTCGACCACATCATTTTCCCGGACGGCAAGCGCGTGATCCTGCTGGCTGAAGGCCGCCTCGTGAACCTGGGTTGCGCGACGGGCCACCCGTCGTTCGTGATGTCGAACTCGTTCACGAACCAGACGCTCGCGCAGATCGAACTGTTCACGCAAGGCGAGAAGTACGAGAACAAGGTGTACGTGCTGCCGAAGCATCTGGACGAGAAAGTCGCACGCCTGCATCTGGCGCGCATCGGCGCGAACCTGACCGTGCTGTCGGACGATCAGGCCGGCTACATCGGCGTCGACAAGAATGGTCCGTTCAAGCCGAACCACTACCGCTATTAAGCGCGTCGCGGCGGTTTGACCGCATGACAGTTTGACGACAGGGCGGCGCATGATGCGCCGCTTTGTCCGCCATGCCCGCCGCTTTACGCGCTTTTCCCGTTATCGGACATCCTGCCGAAGGAGCTCTACATGACCTTGCTGCTGACCTGGCTGATCAATGCGCTTGCGCTCCTGATCATCACCTACCTCGTTCCGTCGATTCATATCCGCAGTTTCGGCACCGCATTGATCGTCGCGGTGGTGCTCGGGTTGATCAACACGGTCCTGCGGCCGGTGCTGATCCTGCTGACGCTGCCCGTCACGATCCTCACGCTCGGACTCTTCATTCTGGTGGTCAATGCGCTGTGCTTCTGGCTGTGCGCGTCGCTGCTGAAGGGCTTCGAAGTGTCGGGTTTCTGGTCGGCGTTCATCGGCTCGATTCTGTACAGCATCGTTTCCTGGCTGCTGTCCGCGCTTATTTTCGGCAACCGCAGTCTCGGTTGACACACTGAATCATGAACCCGATCGAACTATCATTCGAATTCTTCCCGCCGAAAACGCAGGAAGGCGTCGACAAGCTGCGCGCCACGCGCGCACAACTTGTCACGCTCAAGCCCAAGTTCATGTCCGTCACGTTCGGCGCCGGCGGCTCGACGCAACAGGGCACGCTCGATACCGTCGTCGAAATGGCGAAGGAAGGGCTCGAGGCGGCGCCGCACGTGTCGTGCATCGGCTCGTCGAAAGAGAGCCTGCGCGCGATTCTCACCGAATACCGCGCGCATGGCATCCGCCATATCGTCGCGCTGCGCGGCGATCTGCCGTCCGGCATGGGCGAGGTCGGCGAGTTGCGTTACGCGTCGGAACTGGTGAGCTTTATCCGCGCCGAATTCGGCGACTGGTTCTGGATCGAGGTGGCCGGCTATCCGGAATACCATCCGCAGTCGCGCTCGCCGCGTCACGATCTGGACAACTTCGCCCGCAAGGTGAAGGCCGGCGCCAATTCGGCGATTACGCAGTACTTCTTCAACGCGGACGCGTACTTCCGTTTCGTCGACGACGCACGGAAACTCGGCGTCGATGTGCCGATCGTGCCGGGCATCATGCCGATCACGAACTTCTCGCAACTGATGCGTTTCTCGGAGATGTGCGGCGCTGAAGTGCCACGCTGGATCGCTCGGCGGCTGGAAAGCTTCGGCGACGACCGTGAGTCGATTCGCGCGTTCGGGCTGGATGTGGTGACGGACCTGTGCGGGCGTCTGATCGACGTCAAAGTGCCGGGCCTGCACTTCTACACGCTGAACGGTGCGGCGGCGACGAAAGCGATCTGCGAACGGCTGGCCGTTTAAGCTCGCATCACGTCGTGGAGACGAAAAACCGCGCGGCGCGTTTGGCCGCGCGGTTTTTTTTCGCGCGACGAATGGCGCGGCGGCGGGCGGCGCGAGCCTCATAGGGGTGCCGGCCGAGCGCCACGCGAACGAAGCCAAAACCGCGGATTCCGTGCTTGCGCGACCGCAGCAGCGGCTGCTGCAACGCAATAAACACGCCCGCGCGAATGCAACTTGCGGCGCGTAAGCCCTCATTGAACCCGATTTTTGTGCTGTCTATGATCAAAGCGCAGCTGACGTGGCTGCTGTGCGGAGAACGTGATGACGGTACCCAAGTTGCTGTTTGCAGTTCGCCAAACCTGCCTTCCAGTGCTGAGCGCCTGTACGGTTCTGAGCGCCGCGCTGCTGCCCGCCGTCGCCGACGCGGCCAAGTTGCCCGACAAGACGCTCGTGTTCTGCTCCGAGGGCAGTCCGGCGGGCTTCGACAGTGCGCAATACACCACCAGCGTCGAGTTCAGCGCGGCGTCGTACACGGTCTACAACCGGCTGATCGAGTTCGCGCACGGCAGCACGGATATCGAACCGGGCCTCGCCGAAAAATGGGATGTATCGCCTGACGGGCTCACCTATACGTTTCATTTGCGCCACGGCGTGAAGTTCCAGACCACGTCGTTCTTCAAGCCGACGCGCGAATTCAACGCCGACGACGTCGTCTTCACCTATCAGCGCATGCTCGATCCCGAGCAGCCGTTCCGCAAAGCGTACTCGGTGCCGTTCCCGTATTTCACCGATCTCGGCCTCGCCAAGAACATCGCGAAGGTCGAAGCGGTCGATCCGTACACCGTGAAATTCACGCTGAAAGAAGTCGATGCGCCGTTTTTACAGCAGATCGCCATGCCGTTCGCGTCGATTATCTCGGCTGAGTACGGCGATCAGTTATTGAAAGCGGGTAAGGCGTCGGATATCAATCAATATCCGGTCGGCACGGGTCCGTTTATTTTCCGAAGCTATACGAAAGACGACACGATTCGCTTCGACGGTAATCCGGATTACTGGAAGCCGGGTGTCGTCAAAGTCGGCAAACTGATATTTGCGATTACCGTCGATCCGGCCGTGCGTCTGCAGAAACTGAAGCGCGGCGAATGCCAGGTCATGTCGTATCCGCGTCCCGCTGATATTCCGCAAGCCAAAGCCGACGCGTCGCTCGTCGTCCCCAATCAGGTCGGTTTCAATCTCGGCTTTATTGCCTACAACACTACCAAGAAGCCGCTCGACAACGTGCTGGTGCGCCGCGCGCTCGATATGTCGATCAATAAGAAAGCGATTATCGAGTCGGTGTATCAGGGTGCCGGACAAGCGGCGACCAACCCCATGCCGCCGACCCAGTGGGGCTATGACAAGAATCTGAAGGATGCTCCATACGACACGGAAAAAGCCAAGGCACTGTTGAAACAGGCAGGTTATCCGGACGGCTTCGATTTGACGCTCTGGGCGATGCCGGTTCAACGGCCCTATAACCCGAATGCGCGGCTGATGGCGGAAATGCTGCAATCCGATTGGGCGAAGATCGGCGTGAAGGTGAAGATCACCACTTACGAGTGGGGTGAATATATTCGCCGCGGCCATGCTGGCGAGCATGAAGCCATGCTGATCGGCTGGACGGGCGATTACGGCGATCCGGATAACTGGCTCGGCGTGCTGCTCGGGTGCGACGCGGTGAACGGCAGTAACTTTTCCAAATGGTGCTACAAACCGTATGACGACCTGATCAAAAAGGGGCGCGGCACGACGGATCTGGCGGAGCGCACCAAGGCTTACACCGAAGCTCAGGAAATTTTCAAGGATCAAGTCCCGTTCACGCCGATCGCTCACTCGACGGTCTATCAGCCGATCAGCAAAGATGTTACCGGCTTCAAGGTAGACCCGTTCGGCCCGACGCAATTCATGAACGTGGGCCTGAAGTAAGGACGGCGGGCCGTTTTTTGCTGAGACAGCCCTCTAGAGCCGCATGCCCGGCCAGCGCCGGCGTGCGGCCGCCCTGACGCCCGAAGGGTTTCCGATCGTCCGCGCTGCGTGGGATCGGAGTAACCGCTGAAGCGCTAACTCCGATCGCAACACCAGGAATTTCCTCCGCTTGGTGCTGTGAGCCAAGCTCAAGTAATATCGCGCTACGCTGGCGGGAGCCGGCCACGAACCTGGAGGAAACATGAAGCAAAACAATCTGTTGCGCGCCGCGCGTGTTACGACGCTCGTCGCAGCTGCAGCGGCATCGATGGTGGGCGCAAGTGTCGCGCGCGCCGAGATTCCGAATAAAACCCTGGTCTACTGCTCAGAAGGCAGCCCTGCGGGTTTTGATCCTGCCCAATACACCACGGGCACCGATTTCACGGCCAATACGTTCACCGTCTACAACCGTCTCGTCGAATTCGAACGCGGCGGCACCAAGGTCGAACCGGGCCTTGCGGAAAAGTGGGATGTGTCCGCGGACGGCAAGACGTACACGTTCCATCTGCGTCATGGCGTGAAGTTCCAGACCACCTCGTTCTTCAAGCCGACGCGCGAATTCAACGCGGACGACGTCGTGTTCACGTTCCAGCGCATGCTGGACCCGAACTCGGCCTTTCATAAGGCTTACCCGGTCCAGTTCCCGTACTTCACGGACATGGGCCTCGACAAGCTGATCACCGGCGTCGAAAAGGTCGATCCGTACACGGTCAAGTTCACGCTGAAGGAAGTCAACGCGCCGTTCATCCAGAATCTGGCAATGGAATACGCGTCGATCCTGTCGAGCGAATACGGCGACCAGTTGATGAAAGCCGGCAAGGCCGCCGACATCAACCAGTTCCCGGTCGGCACGGGCCCGTTCATTTTCAAGAGCTACACGAAAGATGCAACGATCCGCTTCGACGGCAATCCGGATTACTGGAAGCCGAACACGGTGAAGATCTCGAAGCTGATCTTCTCGATCACGCCGGACGCCGGCGTGCGCGTGCAGAAGATCAAGCGCGACGAATGCCAGGTGATGAGCTATCCGCGTCCGGCCGATATCGCGCCGCTGAAGGCTGAAGCGAACATCGCAATGCCGTCGCAACCGGGCTTCAACCTCGGCTACCTCGCGTACAACGTGTCGCACAAGCCGGTCGACAAGGTCGAAGTGCGTCAGGCGCTCGACATGGCGATCAACAAGAAGGCGATCATCGACTCCGTGTACCAGGGCGCAGGCCAGGCCGCCACGAATCCGATGCCGCCGACCCAATGGTCGTACGACAAGAACCTGAAGGGCGCGGCCTACGATACGGACAAGGCCAAGGCGCTGCTGGCCAAGGCTGGCTATCCGAACGGCTTTGACATCACGCTGTGGGCGATGCCGGTGCAACGCGCCTACAACCCGAACGCCCGCCTGATGGCGGAAATGATCCAGGCCGATTGGGCCAAGATCGGCGTGAAGGCGAAGATCGTCACGTATGAGTGGGGCGAGTACATCAAGCGCGCTCACGCAGGTGAGGACGACACGATGCTGATCGGCTGGACCGGCGACAACGGCGATCCGGACAATTGGCTCGGCACGCTGCTCGGCTGCGAAGCGGTGAACGGCAACAACTTCTCGAAGTGGTGCTACAAGCCGTTCGACGACCTGATCCAGAAGGGCCGCGTCACGTCCGATCAGGGCGCGCGCACGACGGCTTACATGCAGGCGCAGCAGATCTTCGCGCAGCAACTGCCGTTCTCGCCGATCGCTCACTCCACGGTCTACCAGCCTGTCAGCAAGAAGGTGGTGGATATGCGTATCGAACCGCTCGGCTATGCGCGTTTCGACGGCGTCAGCATCAAGTAATTCGTCGAGCTAGTCGTAAAATTCGCGCAGTACGCTTTTCGCACGGTTAGAAAACTGGTCGAAATGGTCCGGCGACCGGGGTCACGAGCCCTCGTCGCCGGTTGCGTTTTTTCTTCACCAAGACCATAGGGACGAACCATGTTCCGCTTTGTTTTGCGCCGCATCGGCATGGTGATTCCGACTTTCATCGGCATCACGATCCTCGCGTTTGCGCTGATTCACCTGATACCGGGCGACCCCATCGAAGTGATGATGGGCGAGCGCGGCGTCGATCCCGCCATGCACGCCGCGGCAATGCACCGGCTCGGGCTCGACGAATCCCTGCCCATGCAGTACGTCCACTACATTGGGCGTGCGTTGCACGGCGACCTCGGCACCTCGATCATCACCAACACCAGCGTGATGGGCGAATTCCTCGCACGCTTTCCCGCCACCGTCGAACTGTCGATCTGCGCGATGCTGTTCGCACTGATCGTCGGCTTGCCTGCGGGCGTGTTCGCGGCCTTGCGGCGCGGCACGGTGGTCGACCACGGCGTGATGGGCACGGCCCTGACCGGCTACTCGATGCCGATCTTCTGGTGGGGCTTGATCCTCATCATGGTGTTCTCCGTGAAGCTCGGCTGGACGCCGGTGTCCGGCCGCATCGCGGTCGAATACGACATTCCGCACGTGACCGGCTTCATGCTGATCGACGCAATGATGTCCACCGACGAAGGCGCGTTCAAATCCGCGCTCAGTCACCTGATCCTGCCGGCTATCGTGCTCGGCACGATTCCGCTGGCGGTGATCGCGCGCATGACGCGTTCGTCGATGCTCGAAGTGCTGCGTGAGGACTACATTCGCACCGCGCGCGCGAAGGGCTTGTCGCCGGGGCGCGTGATCGTCGTGCATGCGTTGCGCAATGCGCTGATTCCGGTGGTGACGGTGATCGGTCTGCAGGTGGGCACGCTGCTCGCGGGCGCGGTGCTGACCGAGACGCTGTTTTCGTGGCCGGGTATCGGCAAGTGGCTGATCGACGCGATCGGCCGGCGCGACTACCCGGTGGTGCAGGGCGGTATTCTGATGATCGCCACGCTGGTGATCGTCGTGAACCTCGTCGTCGATTTGTTGTACGGCGTGCTGAACCCGCGCATCCGCCATACGAGGTAAACCGAAATGGCAGACATTCAAAACGCAGTCCCCCAGTCGGTCACTCCCCCGAGTGGCCGCGCTATCGCCGCCCGTGAATTCTGGGCGAATTTCTCACGCAACCGTGGCGCGGTCAGCGCCGGCGTCATCGTGCTCGTGCTGATCTTCATCGCGATCTTCGCGCCGTTGATCGCGCCGCACAGTCCGATCGAACAGTACCGCGACTTCGTGAAGATTCCGCCCGCCTGGCTCGAGGGCGGCAACTGGAAGTTCATTCTCGGCACCGACGAAGCGGGCCGCGACATCCTCTCGCGTCTGATGTACGGCGCGCGGCTGTCGTTCTGGATCGGCTTCGTCTCGGTGGTGCTCGCGCTGATTCCGGGCGTCGTGCTCGGTCTGATCGCGGCTTTCTTCGAGAAGTGGGCGGACACGCCGATCATGCGCATCATGGACGTGCTGCTCGCGCTGCCGTCGCTGCTGCTCGCCGTCGCTGTCGTGGCGATCATCGGTCCGGGCCTCGTCAATACAATGCTCGCGATCGCGATCGTCGCGCTGCCGGGCTATGTGCGTTTGACGCGTGCATCGGCGCAGGGCGAGTTGCAGAAGGAGTACGTGACGGCTTCGCGCGTGGCGGGGGCCGGCACCATGCGCCTGATGTTCTCGCAAGTGCTGCCGAACTGCACCGCGCCGTTGATCGTGCAGGCCACCTTGGGCTTTTCGTCGGCGATTCTCGATGCCGCCGCACTCGGCTTTCTCGGCCTCGGCGTGCAACCGCCGTCGGCGGAGTGGGGCGCGATGCTGGCCTCGGCGCGCGATTACATCGACAGCGCCTGGTGGATCGTCACCATGCCGGGCTTGTCCATCCTGATCTCGGTGCTTGCCATCAATCTGCTCGGCGACGGGCTGCGCGACGCACTCGATCCCAAACTGAAAAGGATGGCCTAAATGTCTAGCTTATTGACCATCCGCAATCTGGCGGTGAACTTCAACGGCCTGCCCGCTGTCGACCGCATCAACCTCGATGTCGCGCCGGGCGAAGTGGTCGGCGTGGTCGGCGAATCGGGCTCGGGCAAGAGCGTGACGATGATGGCGCTGATGGGCCTGATCGACGCGCCCGGCAAAGTCACCGCCGACGAAATCACCTTCAACGGCAAGAACCTGCTGAAGGCATCGGCAAAAGAACGCCGCAAGATCATCGGCAAAGACATCGCCATGGTGTTTCAGGACGCGCTCACCAGTCTGAATCCGAGTTACACCGTCGGCTATCAGATCAAGGAAGTGCTGAAGCTGCACGAAGGCTTGCGCGGCAGCGCGTTGGACAAACGCGCGCTGGAACTGCTCGATCAGGTCGGCATTCCCGACCCGAAAGGGCGCATCGGTTCGTTTCCGCATCAGATGTCGGGCGGCATGAACCAGCGCGTGATGATCGCCATGGCGATTGCCTGCAACCCGAAGCTGCTGATCGCCGACGAACCGACCACCGCGCTCGACGTGACGATCCAGGCGCAGATCATGGAGTTGCTGATCAAGCTGCAGAAAGAACGCGGCATGGCGCTCGTGCTGATCTCGCACGATCTCGCGGTGGTGTCCGAAGTCGCGCAACGCGTCGCGGTCATGTACGCTGGCGAAGTGATCGAAACGAACAAAGTGCCGGACATCTTCGCCGCGCCGCATCATCCGTACACGGAAGCGTTGCTGGCGGCGATTCCCGAGCACAATGTCGGCGCCGTGCGGCTCGCCGCATTGCCGGGCATGGTGCCGGGCCGCGACGACCGTCCCAAAGGGTGTCTGTTCGCGCCGCGCTGCAAATACGTGGTCGACGACTGCCTGAAAGCGCGACCGGCACTCGCGCCGATGCAAGGTCACGCTGAAGTAGCGCGCGTGCGCTGCATCAAACCTTTGAACCTGGGCGGCGACGCCAACGTTCACACCCATGGAGGCGCACGATGAACGCAGTACTCGAAACGCGGCGCCAGTCCGACCATGCGGGCGACCACGTGCTGGTCGCGGAGCAATTGGCGCGCTACTACACGGTCAAGCGCGGCATGTTCGCGTCCGGCACGGTGAAGGCGCTCAACGGAGTCTCGTTCGCGCTCGAACGCGGCAAGACGCTGGCAGTGGTTGGCGAATCCGGCTGTGGCAAATCGACGCTCGCGCGTCAATTGACCATGATCGAAGCGCCCTCCGCGGGCCGTCTGCTGATCGACGGTGAAGACGTGGCCGGCGCCGATCACGCGAAGATCGCAGCGCTGCGCCGGCGCGTGCAGATGGTGTTCCAGAACCCGTTTGCCTCGCTCAATCCGCGCAAGACCGTCGAGCAGACGCTCGGCGAACCGCTCGCAATCAACACGCAACTGAGCGCGACCGAGCGCGCCGAACGGATCGCGCAGATGATGCGCACCGTCGGCCTGCGTCCGGAACATGCGAAGCGCTATCCGCATATGTTCTCCGGCGGTCAGCGGCAACGTGTGGCGATTGCGCGCGCGATGATTCTCGACCCGCAGATCGTGGTCGCCGACGAACCCGTATCGGCGCTCGACGTGTCGATCCAGGCGCAGATTCTGAATCTGTTCATGGATCTGCAGGAACAGTTCAAGACCAGCTACGTGTTCATCTCGCACAACCTCTCGGTGGTGGAGCATATCGCCGACGACGTGATGGTGATGTACTTCGGCGGCGTGGCGGAGCTCGGCGACAAGAAGCGGATTTTCTCGAACCCGCGTCATCCGTACACGCGCGCGCTGATGTCGGCCACGCCGTCGATCTTCGAGGCGGATCGCACGATCAAGATCAAGCTGCAAGGCGAAATGCCTTCGCCGCTGAATCCGCCGTCGGGTTGCACGTTTCATCAGCGCTGCCCGTACGTGATCGACCGCTGCCGCAGCGAAGAACCGAAGCTGCGTGAAGTGGATGGCCGCCAGGTGTCGTGTCACCGCGCCGAGGAGGTGGGGGACGTGGATGCCTGATGGGTTGGCGGCGCGTCGTCTTGCGCGCCGCTTGCGTGATGGCGGCCTGAACGCCGCTTCAACGCGGCGCTGGAAGGCGCGTGCACTGGCTGGTGCCGCGCTCTTCGGCGTTTGTTCTGTATTTCCTCTCGGCATAGGGCAGTCCGGCGTGGCGCATGCCGCCGGGGCCGCCGCCAACGCACCCGCGCAGGCGGGGCGTCCGGCGCTGCCGGTGCCTAACATGCCGGCCCCGCCACGCGTCGGCTTGCCGGGCTCCAACCCGCCTCCCGCTTCACCGCCTGCTTTGCCGGGCACCACGGCGAGCGGCCCGGTGCGCGCGCAGCCGGCGCGCATGCCGTTCTATGTCGCGACGCGCGGCGCGACCACCATCTACGTGCTGGGCACACTGCATGTCGGCGATCCCGCCGACTATCCCGCCGATCAGCCTTTTCGCGCCCCGATCCTCGGCGCGCTCGCCGCCTCGCCGACGCTGGCGCTCGAACTCTCGCCCGACGAACTGCTGGTTTCGCAAGACGACGTCTCGAAGTACGGCGTCTGCCGGCGCGACTGTCTGCCGGGACTGCTGCCCGATCCTTTGTGGCGCAAGCTGGCCCTCCGGCTGCACGGCAACCCGGCGGCACTCGACGCCATCAAGAAGATGCGGCCGTGGCTCGCTTCGTTGCTGGTCGAAACCTACGATTCGCTGAGTGCCGGTCTGCAGACCGAGTACGGGTCGGAAGCGCAACTGCAAAACGTGTATTTGCGCACACGCGGCAAGATCGTCGGTCTCGAAACCTTGTCGCAGCAGATGCGCGCATTCACGGGGCTGTCGCTCGCGCAGCAGCGCGAGATGCTGGCACAGGATCTGGTGCAGACGCCCGCGGAAAATGTCGCGGACGTGCGGACCTTGCATCGGCTGTGGCGCGTGGGCGACGCGGATGCGATCGCCGCCTGGCAGGCCGCGAAATCGGAAAAGCTGGCCCGTGACAAACACATCTCCGATTCGATCGACAACAAGATCGTCTATGACCGCAACCGGCGCTTCGTCTCGCGGATGCTGATGATCGCCGCACCGAACAAGCCGGTTTTCGTGGCGATCGGCGCGCTGCATCTGGGTGGCCGTAAGGGCGTGCTGCAGCTTTTGCGGCAGCATGGGTTCGTGGTCGAGGCGGGGTGAGTTTCATCGGAACCGAGCACGAAAAACATACGTAACGACTCAAACGTCCTAGACCGGCTCGGCCGATCGGCCATCCTAGGAACCGGTATCTGAAGCACCCAGTCCGACGTACACGTATGCCGCAAAAGCTCGTGGCACACGCAGCCATAGCGGCCCTTTGCATGCTATGATGTATGTACAAACGTCAATACAGGTGACGCGTGCTGTTTGAATGGGACGAAATCAAAAATCAGATCAACATCCGCAAACACGGCATCGATTTTCAGGATGCTATCGACGTGTTCAATCACCCGTTACTCACGGCGTTGGACCGGCGGGAAGACTACGGCGAAGACCGCTGGTTCGCGATGGGCTGGATCGCAAACATTGTGGGCATCGTGGTGTATGTCGAGCGGGTCGAAGACGTGGTGCGGATCATTTCGGCACGCAAGGCAACGCGGCACGAGGTCAGGCACTTCAAGCAGCGTGTCTGGCATTGACGGGCACTGTGGCAATCAGGCATGAGCAGAGGTGAAATGATGGTTAAGGCATCGGGAACAGACTGGAAGCGACTCGCCAAAACAGACGACGCGCAAATCGATACAACCGACGTGCCCGAACTGGGCGACGATTTTTTTCAACGCGCCGAGTTGCACGTTCCGCCGAAGCAGGCCGTGACAATGCGTCTGGATGCGGACGTGCTGAACTGGTTCAAGGAGCAGGGGCAGGGTTATCAGACGCGCATCAACAAACTGTTGCGCGCCTATATGCTGGCGCAGCAGCGGCGGCGTCCGTAAGGCCGCACTTCGTCGATGCCCCGTGTCAGCGGTGCCGCGCTCAGGCGGCGGTCCTCAGCGCAGTGTGGCAGTTAGATCCCGCCTTCGCGCAGTGCGCCGGTCACGTCCTCGACCACCGGCGCCCAATCTCCTAGCATCGGCTGCCGGAACAATCTCATTCCTGGATACCACGGTGAGTCGCTGCGTGCTTCGAGCCAGCGCCAGTCCGAATTGGCGGGCAACATCAACCACACCGGTTTGCCCAACGCTCCGGCCAGATGCGCGACGCCGGTGTCCACGGCGATCACCAGATCCAGGTTCATGATCAACGCGGCCGTGTCTTCGAAGCTGTTCAGCTCGGCTGTGAAATCGTGGGCACGGAAAGCGGGCGGCGCCTCGGCCAGTTGCGCATGCGCGGGGCCTTTCTGCAGCGCGTACCAGGCAATGTCTTCAATGTCGCTGAGCGCGTCTAGTTCGGCTAGTTGCATCGAGCGGTAGCGGTCGTTGCCGAATCCAGGACTGCCGGCCCAGACCAGTCCCACCTTGCGCTTCGACTTGTCGGTCGCGCCGAGACGTTTGCGCCATGCCTTGATCTTCGTTTTGTCGGCGAACAGGTAGGGCACTTCTGCGGGAATGTCGGCAAGACGATCCAAACCGATACACGAGGGCACGCTCATCATCGGCACCCAGAAATCGTATTGGCCGTCGGGTTTGCCGCTGAATGCGCGATGCACGCCCGCGATGCGTTCGACCAAAGGCAGCAGCGGCTCGCGCACGCACAGCTCGACCGTTGCACCGCGCTGGGCGAGTACGCCCGCAAAGCGCAGGAACTGGAAATGGTCACCGAAACCCTGCTCGCCGACCAGCAACAGACGGCGCCCCTCTAACGACTCGCCACGCCATTCAGCAACGCCCGGCACCGCGATCGCGTCATAGTCGCTCTTGCGCCAGCGCAGCGCGAATTCGGCCCAGCCCTGTCGATAGTCGCCGCGTTTGAGCAACAGCCACGCGAGATTCTGATGCGCGTCCGCGTAGTGCGGATCGAGTGCGAGCGCCTGGCGATAAAAGCCTTCCTCTTCGTCCAGCCGACCTTGCGCGCCGAGCGATCCGCCCAGACACACGAGGTGAGTCGGATTCGGTTTGAGCGCGACCGCGCGCCGGTAATGCGCTTCAGCGCCCGCGTAGTCGCCGAGCTTGCCGATCAGGCTACCCAGATTGATGTGCGCCTCGGTGTAATTCGCGCGCAGCGAAAGCGCTCGCTCGAAGCTGGCGATTGCCGCGCCGTGATCGCCTCGCGCTTTGTGCGCATTGCCCACATTGAAGTGCGCTTCCGCCGATGTCGGATCGAGCGACAAGGCCTCCCGATAGCACGCCAACGCGTCGTCGAAGTGCCCAAGTTTGCTGAGCGCCGTGCCGAGGTTCAGACGTGCGTCGAGCAGCATGGGGTTCGAGGCCAGCGCCAATCGATACTGCTCGATCGCTTCACTGAGATCGCCTTGCGCTTGCAGTGCGACGCCGAAGTTGTTGTGCGCATCGGCGAAATCAGGCTGGAGTTGCAGCGCCTGGTCATAGCAGATCATCGCTTCGTCCAGGTGGCCGAGTGCGGCGGCCACGAGTCCGCGGTTGCTCCAGCAGGCGGCATCGTGACGGTCGAGTTTGAGTGCGCGGCTCATCAGGCTCGCGGCCGTGTCGTGATCGCCGCGCTGGAATTGCAGCACGCCGAAGTAGTGCAGCGCTCCCGTATGAGCAGGATCGAGCACGAGGGTTTCGCGATAGAGGGATTCGGCGGCGTCGAGCCGGCCCGCTTGATGCGCTTCGAGCGCGGCGTCGATCAATGAGGCAAGGTAAGCGGCGTGCGACGGTTCGGTGCGCACGCGATCAGGCTGGGATCGGTGTTCCATGGAAACCTGCGGGAGAGCGTCGGCGGCGTGCGTTGCGCGCACCGGCGTGTGGATGGGAGAGCGTCCAGCATCGTAGGGTCGCCGCCCATTTCCCGACGATCGGACGCATCCTAATTCGGTCGCATCCGCGCGTTGCAGTGAGTCCATTTCACCGACGTATCGCAGAGCGATCCTGCGATGCGTCGGTACAGCTCAATACCAGCGGTAAGAGTCCTATAAAAACATCAGGAAATTCAGCAGCAAGATATTCACGACCAGCAAGCTCAGCGCGGTAGGAATCTGCACCTTGATCACCGCGTTCTTATCCGGCAGCTCCAGCAGCGCGACCGGCACCATGTTGAAGTTTGCGGCCATCGGCGTCATCAGCGTGCCGCAGTAGCCGGAGAACATGCCGATCGCGACCATCACCGCCGGGTTGCCGTGAAACACGCCCACCAGAATCGGCACGCCGACGCCGCCTGTCATCACCGGGAACGCGGCGAAGCCGTTGCCCATCACCATGGTGAACAGCGCCATGCCGATGCAGTACACGGCCACCGCAATGAAGCGATAGTCGAGGCTGATGTACGCCGTTGTCACGTGCGCGACGGCCTTGCCGACGCCCGCGTCCGAGAACACGAGGCCGAGCATGCCGAGCATCTGCGGCAGCACGGCGGCCCACGACAGCGCGTCGACAAGGCGGCGGGCTTCCTTCATCGACTGGCCGACGGTGTCGCGCGTCATCACGCAGGCGATCGCCAGCGCGATCACGCAGCCGATGCCGAAGCCGATCAGCGTGACGTTCGCCTTCTCGACCAGCGGCATCCCGCCGAACACCAGATGGCTCGCCGACAGCGTGATGATCACGGTGACGACCGGAATGGTCAGCGCGGGCACGAACAGCTTGTTACGCAGACGCGCGGCGCTCGCCTTGCGTGCTTCGAGCGACAGCACCCTGGGCTTGCCCGCGGTGACGCCGCCGAAGCCGGCGATCAGCGCCATGACGATCACTAGCACACCGACCACGGCGGGCGGCAGCTTGTCGCCGATAAGGAAGATCAGCGCGTAGAGAATCCAGAAACCGCCGGCGGTGAAGCGACGCGGGTGATCCTTGTCCGTGACGATCATGCCGCCGACAACCAGCAGCACCACGCCCAGCAGCCAGAAAAGATAGGTGATCGTGAGCGTCATGCTTTGTCTCCTGCGGCGGATTGCGTCGACGTACCGGCGGCGTTGCTCGCCGTGGCATTGCCGCGCAGTTCGCGCTCGAGCTTGCGGTCGAGCAGATAGAGGCGGAAGCCGTGAATCAGAAACGCGCAGATCGCGGTCGGAATGCCCCACACGGCCACGTGAATCGGTTCGACGACGATCCCTGCTTCTTTCAGGAAGGTGGTCATCAGCACGATCGCGCCGAACGCGACGAAGATGTCCTCGCCGAAGAACAGGCCGACGTTGTCGGTCGCCGCGGAGAACGCGCGCAGTTTGAAACGCACCGCGTCGCTGATCTTGCCGAAGCGGGTTTCGGTGGCGCCTTCGGCCATCGGCGCGATCAGCGGACGCACCATCTGCGGATGGCCGCCTAGCCCGGTCAAACCGACCGCGGCGGTCAGCTCGCGCACCAGCAGATAGACGATCAGAAGACGCCCGGCGGTCGCGGCCTTGATGCCGCCGATCCACGTTTGCGCGCGTTCGCGCAAGCCGTGCCGTTCGAGCAAACCGATCACGGCGAGTGGCAGGAGAATGATCAGCGGGATATTGCGGGTCTTGATGAAGCCGGTGCCGATATCGGCAAGAATCTTTTCAGGCGGGAAGTGCGCGGCCAGGCCGGTGATAATCGCGGCGACCGCCACGATCAGCATCGGATTGAACCGTAATAAAAAGCCGACGATGATGACGGCCACGCCAATGAGCGGCCATAGACTGACTGTTGTCTGCATCTGGATCTCCAAACAGGGTTTCAACCTCGCCGCTTGTGACGGCTAACGTGGGCCGGCGGCTGGTGGTCCAGACGCCGTCTTGTTGCTGCGGCTCTTGATGGCCGCGTTTGCTTCGAACTACACCTGCAACTACACCTGCGCCTGCTGATCGACTGCGGGTACTGCAATGCGTCCTGTACCTGGCAAACGCCCCGCTTGAAGCGGGGCGTTGCAAGATGCAGAAGGTTTGAATCGCGCTGTCCGGCTCGCGCTCCTAGCGACGCTTCAGGCGCGCGCCGCGCCGGCCGCGTGGACCTCGATGCCCGCATCCTGCAGCGCGCCGCGAATGCGCCGCGCGAACGCCAGAGCATGCGGACCGTCGCCGTGCAGGCAGATGGTCTGTGCGTTCAGCGACACCCATTGACCGTCCACGGCTTGCACGCGTTGCTCGCGAATCATGGCGAGCGTGCGCGTCAGCACTTCGTCTTCGTCGTCGAGCAGCGCGCCGGGTTCTTTGCGCGGCACCAGCGAGCCGTCCGCGCGATAGCCACGATCGGCAAAGACTTCTTCGACGGCGACGAGACCCGCGTTGCGCGCGGCCGTCACGAGTCCGCTGTTGGCAAGCGCGAACACCGCCACCGATGGATCGAAATCGTGCACCGCCGAGACGATCGCGTCGGCGATCTTGCTGTCGCGCGCGGCCTGGTTGTAGAGCGCGCCGTGCGGCTTGACGTGCGCAATGCGCCCGCCTTCGGCCTGGGCAATCGCCGACAGCGCGCCGAGTTGATAGAGCACGCCCGCGTAGATGTCGCTGGCCGGCAGATCCATTTCCTTGCGGCCGAAATTCTCCGGGTCGTTGAAGCTCGGATGCGCGCCGATCGACACACCTTTCTGCACCGCCCAACGCACGCAGTCGCGCATCGCGTTGGCGCCGCCCGCATGCCAGCCGCACGCGATGTTCGCCGAGCTGACCAGGTCGAGCAGTGCTTCGTCGGACCCGCAGCCTTCGCCGAGATCGGCGTTCAAATCGATTTCCATGGTGTTCCTCTACTTTTCAACAAAACGCCGGGCGGCCGCAGGTTTCCTGGGCTCCCCGGCAACTGGCGCGAAGCACCAGGTTGGAGACGCTTATCGTTCGTCGTTACAGTGTCGCGACGGCCGACTGCCGTGCGCAGCGTTCTTCATGCATTGCGATCGCGGCGTCGATCTGCCGCAAATACGTACGTTCTTCCAGCAAAGCCTGACGCGCCTCGTAGGGCGTCGTCGGGATGAAGCGGACCGCGGCGTTCAGGCGCACTTGCGCGAGCTTCCACAGATCGGCCTGAATCACCGCGCCGATCTTCGGATAGCCGCCGGTGGTTTGCGCGTCGCTCATCAGCACGATCGGCTGGCCGTTCGGCGGCACCTGGATCGTGCCGGGCAGCACGGCGTGCGAAAGCAGATCGGCCTTACGCGTGCGCTTGAGTTCGGTGCCCGCGAGGCGGTAGCCCATGCGATTGCTGTTCGGCGTGACGAGCCATTCATCGGACCAGAACGACTCGTGGGCTTCATCGGTGAAGCTCTCGTATTCCGGTCCGCGCAGCACGCGGATCGGCACCGCCCACGGCACGCCCGACGGATGACGGCCACGCCGCAGCGGCTCATGGACCAGCACGAACTTGCACCAGGCGGGCGCCTTCACGCCGAATTCCGGCGCCTCGGGGGTAAAGCCGAGATGGCCGCGCTGCGGCGGCGCGCCGACCGGCAGGCGGTCGCCGTCGCGCAGCGCGCGGCCGCCGAGTCCGCCGAAATGGCCGGCCAGATCGGTGCTGCGCGAGCCGAGCATCGGCAGGACGTCGACGCCGCCCGCCACGCACACATAGCCGCGCATGCCGCGCTTCGCCGCATTGAGCACCAGCTCCTGGCCGGCCTGCACGGGCAGGCTCCACCACGAGTAGACCGGCTTGCCGTCGAGCGTCGCGCCGAATTCGGTGCCGGTAATGGCGACCCGCGTGGCGCGCAGAAAGCGCAGCACGGTCGGGCCGAAGGTGATTTCCAGACCCGCTGCATCGGGCCGGTTGCCGACCAGCCGGTTGCCGACTTCGAGCGACAGACGATCGAGCGCGCCCCCCATCGCGACGCCGAGGTGCCGGTAGCCGTGACGGCCGAGATCCTGAATCGTGGTCAACAGACCCGCGCGAATCACATCGATCATGCGTGTATCCCCGCGATGGTGAAGCGCACCCGGTCGCCCGGCTGCAACAGCGTGGGCGGCCGGCGCGCCGGGTCGAACAGCGGCAGCTCGGTGCGGCCGATCAACTGCCAGCCGCCTGGCGAAGTGGCCGGATAAATCCCGGTCTGTTCGCCGCCGATGCCGACCGAGCCGGCCGGCACTTCCAGCCGCGGCGACGCGCGGCGCGGCGTATGCAGCGCGGCTTCGAGGCCGCCCATATAGGCGAAGCCCGGCTGGAAGCCGAGAAAGAACACGACATAGTCGCCCTGCGAATGACGTTCGACGACCTCGCGCACGCTCAAGCCTGTGTGATTGGCGACCGTCTGCAGATCGGGGCCGAACTCGCCGCCGTACTGCACCGGAATCTCGACTTCGCGGCCCAGCGCGGGCGCGTCGCTCACCGCATCCCAGGCCGCTTGAAGATGGCTCACCAGCGCGTCGCGGTCGGCCTCGAGCGGGTCGAAGACGAGCGTGAGGTTGTTCATGCCCGGCACCACCTCCAGCACATGCGGCCAGTCGCGCGCGGCCTCGGCGGCCGCCCACACGCGCCGCTGGCATTCCAGCGTGGCGGGCGGCGGCGCTTCGCAGACTAGCGCGGCATCGCCGAGCGGAAAGATTCTAGGTTGGCTCATGGATTAGGGCCCAGGTCGAGTCGGAAGATTCGGGCACAGCACGCCTTTGATCGGTTATCGGCATAGGGCAGGCGACGGTTGAAGCGTACATTATCAATAAAATATCAACAATTTCTCAATAAGCGTTTGTGCCAGGCTCCCTGGGATTCGACGCGCGTCGTACACTCCCGACACCTTCCCAACCTGTTTGCCGAGAATCGTCACCATGTCGCGCCATCCCACCAAGATCGTCTCCTCGGAACATCTCGTGTCCGAGACCAGCGCGGAACTGTCCGAACTCGAGTACGCGCTCATCATGGCGGGCAATGCATTCAACCGATGGATGGTGCGCTGCATGTCGGCGGCGGGCGAAAAAGATATGACCGCCATCGAGGTTTCGCTGCTGCACCACGTCAGCCATCGCGAGCGCCGCAAGAAGCTGGCGGACATCTGCTTCGTGCTGAACATCGAGGACACGCACGTCGCCACCTACGCGTTGAAGAAGCTCGTAGCTAGAGGGTATGTAAAAAGCGAAAAGACCGGCAAGGAAGTGTTCTTCTCGGCAACCGATGCGGGCCGCGCGCTTTGTCTGAAATATCGCGAGGTGCGCGAGAGCTGTCTGATTTCAACGCTGAAGGAAAGCGGCCTGACCAACGAGCAGATCGGCGAAGCGGCGCAACTGATGCGCAACGCCTCAGGTCTTTACGACACGGCCGCGCGGGCGGCGGCGTCTTTATAACTCAGGGATGTCTGTTTGCCGCAGCGCGGCGCTTACAGGATGCTCAATCCACCGGGCGCGGATAAAGCGCGGCCTCGGTGACGATCAGATCGAGCGGAATGTCGTGGACTTCGTGTAGAAATGCCTGCGTGCGGCACGCTTCATACGCGATGCCGACCGTGATCGGCTTGGTCTCTGCGGGCCACGCAGCCAGCGTGCGATCGTAATAGCCGCCGCCGTAGCCGAGCCGATAGCCATGCGAATCGAAGCCCACGCACGGCACGAACAGCAGTTGCGGAATCACGATGCGTCCGGACGTGGGTTCGCCGATCTTGTGGTGGCCGATCCTCATCGGCGTGGTGGGCGTCCATGCGTGAAATTCAAGCGGGGCGCTACGTTCCTTGACCACCGGCAGACTCGCCTCGCGTTGCGCATCGGCCGCAAGCCAGACCGAGATCGCGGCGCGCGCGTCGAACTCGCCGGCGAGCGGCCAGTAGAATCCCACGCTGTGCACGCCGTACTGCTTCAATGCATCGAGCAGGTGCCGGGCGAGCGCGGTATTGTGCGCCGGGTCGGAAGCGGCCTGCAGCCTTGCTTCCAATAGCATTTTCCGCAGCGCCTTTTTCGATTCCGCGGCAGGGTTGCATGCTATGCTTGGGTTCAATTCGCGCTCCAGAAACAACGATGTCAAAACGCCTTTACCGAGTATATCGCGCGGCCGGTCTGGCGCTTGCCGCTGCGGCACTCGTCGCGTGCAGCACGGCCTCCGCCGTCAAGCCCCTTCCCCTTTCGCAACTCACGAACGACGACCAGATCTTCGTCCAATTGCGCGAAGCCTCCCGCAATAATGACGCAGGGCGCGCCGCGCAACTGGCCGCCATGATCCCGAGCTATCCGGCGCCTTCGTATCTGGAGTACTTCCAGATCAAGCCGCAGTTGTTCGATTCGAGCGGCCACGCGCGGATCGACGCGCCGGACGCGCCGGTGCTGGCGTTCCTGCAGAAGTACGACGGCCAGGCGATCGCCGACCGCATGCGCAACGACTACCTCACGGTGCTCGGGGCGCGGCACGACTGGCGCAACTTCGATCAGCAATACGCCCGCTTCGTGCTGAACGACGATACCCAGGTGAAATGCTACGCGCTCGAATCGCGTGCCTCGCGTGGCGAAAACGTCGCCGACGCAGCGCGCGCGCTGCTGGTCGATCCGAAGTGGTACGGCGACGGCTGCGTCGATCTGATCACCTCGCTGTCCATCAACCAGCAGTTCAGTTCCGCCGACGTGTGGCAACAGATCCGCCTCGCCTACGAACAGAACTACACCAACACGGGCGCCAAGCTCGTCGACGCGCTCAGCAACCAGCCGCCCGATCCGGTGCTGTTCAATCAGGCCACCACCACGCCGCCGCTGTTGCTCGCGCGCGGCGTCGGCCCGGATACGCAGTCGCATCAGCTCGCGCTGCTGGCCATCACGCGCATGGCGCGCAACGATCCGGCCATGGCCGCGGCCACGTTCGCGTCGGTGGCGCCGTCGCTGAGTTCGCCCGAACGCGCCATCGGCTGGGGCACGATTGCCTATCAGGCCGCCACCAAGCAGATGCCGAGTGCGGTGGACTGGTATCGCCTGTCGGTGAATGCGCCGCTGTCGAATCCCGCGTATGAGTGGCGCACCCGCACCGCCTTGCTCGCGGGCGACTGGACGATGGTGCGCTGGTCGATTGAACAGATGCCCGCTGCGCTGCGCAATCAGCCGTCATGGGTCTACTGGCATGCCCGCGCGCTCAAGCAGGCCGGCGACACGACCACCGCCAACCAGGAATTCGAGTCGATCTCGCAGGGCTACAACTTCTACGGTCAATTGGCGGCGGAAGAGTTGGGCCAGAAGATCACGGTTCCGCCGAAAACCACGGTGAGCGACGCCGAAGTGCAACAGGCCGGCAACACGCCCGGTTTCGATCTGGCGCAGCGTTTCTACGCGCTGAATCTGCGGCTCGAAGGCAATCGCGAATGGAACTGGCCGCTGCGCACCATGAGCGACCGGCAATTGATCGCGGCCGCCGAATACGCGCGCCGAATTGAACTGTATGACCGCACCGTCAACACGGCGGATCGCACGAAGAGCGAGCATGATTTCTCGCTGCGCTATCTGTCGCCGTTCAAGGATATCGTCGAGCGCGATTCGCAGTCGAATGGGCTGGACGTGGAGTGGGCCTACGGCCTGATTCGCCAGGAGTCGCGCTTCATCATGAACGCGCGCTCGGAAGTCGGCGCGAGCGGTTTGATGCAGTTGATGCCGGGCACCGCGCAACTGGTCGCGAAGAAGATCGGCCTCGGTCCGATCTCGCGCGAACAGATGAACGACATCAACACCAACATCCTGCTGGGCACGAACTATCTGTCGATGATCTACAATCAGTTCGATGGGTCGGCCGTGCTGGCCACCGCGGGCTATAACGCCGGCCCGGGTCGTCCGCGCAACTGGCGGCAGTCCTTGCAGCATCCGGTGGAAGGCGCGATCTTCGCCGAGGCGATTCCGTTCCAGGAAACGCGCGACTACGTTAAGAATGTGTTGTCCAACACGGTCTATTACGCGGCATTGTTCGAAGGCCGTCCGCAATCGCTGAAGGCGCGTCTGGGTTATATCGCACCGTAAAGCGCCGTGCCGCCGCCGCTTCATTCAGAGGCGGCGGCGCGCCACGCCAGCCGTTGCCGCGGCTTCCACCAGGGAGTCGAAAATGCGACATAAAGCCATTGCGATTATCGGCGGCTCCGGTTTTATCGGCAGCCATCTCGTCAACGCCCTCGTCGAAATGGGCAAAGACGTGCGCATCGCCACCCGGCGGCGTTACAACGCCCGCCATCTCACCCTCTTGCCCATCGACGTGATCGAAGCGGACGTGTTCGATCCGGTTCAACTCGCGCGCTTCGTCGAAGGCGCTGATTGCGTGATCAATCTCGTGGCCACGCTGCACGGCAAACGCGGCACGCCCTACGGGCCCGAGTTCGCGCGGATGCACGTGGAATTGCCGACCAAAATCGTGGCCGCATGCGAAGGCAAGGGCGTGCACCGGCTGCTGCATATCAGCGCGTTGGGCGCCGATCCGAACGGTCCAAGCATGTACACACGCTCGAAGGGCGACGGTGAGAAGGCAGTGCACGCAGCGAATCTGGCGTGGACGATTTTCCGGCCTTCCGTGGTGTTCGGTCCGGAAGATCAATTCCTCAACAAGTTCGCCGTTCTGCAACGGATGTTTCCGGTGATTCCGCTCGCCATGCCGGATGCGAAATTCCAGCCGGTCTATGTTGGCGATGTGGCGAAGGCGATCGTCAACGTGCTCGATCTCGATGCCGCCAGCGGCCGCACTTATGAACTCGGCGGCCCGACCGTTTACTCGCTCGAAGAGCTCGTCAAATATTGCGGCGATGTGATCGGCAAGCATGCACGCATCATCCGCTTGCCGGAGGCGCTAGCGCGGCTGCAGGCGCTGACGTTCGAAATGGCGCCCGGCGAACCGGTGATCTCGCGCGACAATCTCGATTCGATGAAAGTCGACAACGTGTTGAGCGGACCGCTTGCGCCCGAACTCGGCATCGAGCCGGCCAGCATCGAAGCGATCGCGCCGATCTATCTGACCGGTGCGTCGACGCGTTCACGCTTCGACACATTCCGCGCCAACGCGGGACGCTAAATTTTCTCCCATTCCTTATACAAAGCATGAAGCTGCTTATTGGTGATAAGAACTACTCGTCGTGGTCGATGCGACCGTGGCTGCTATTCAAACACTTCGACATTCCGTTCGAGGAAGTGTTGATTCATCTGAATCAGCCGGACACCAACGCGAAAGTGCTCGCGCTTGCGCCATCCGGTCCGGGCAAGATCCCATGCATTGTCAACGAAGACGGTTCGGCCACGTGGGATTCATTGGCGATCGCCGAAACGCTGGCCGAGCGCTTTCCTCAACACGCGCTGTGGCCGCGCGACGCGGCGGCACGCAGTCGCGCGCGCAGCGTGAGCGCGGAAATGCATTCGGGCTTCGGGGATTTGCGCTCGAACATGTGGATGAACATTCGCGCGTCGTTTCCGGGCAAGAACGCGACGCCGGGCGCGCTCGCCGATATCGCGCGGATCGAGGCGATCTGGCGCGACTGTCTCGAGACTTACAGCGGCCCGTTTTTATTCAGCGAGTTCAGCATTGCCGATGCAATGTACGCGCCGGTCGTGATGCGTTTTAAAACGTGGCAGCCGGCGTTGTCGGAAGTCTCCAAAGCTTATATGCGGCGCGTGACGGAACTGCCGGCGGTGCGAGCGTGGATCGACGACGCGCTGAGTGAATCGCACGCGGTTCCGTACCTGGACGTGTGCCCATGAACATCTACGCAGTAGGCGGCGCGATCCGCGACGAGTTGCTGGGCGTGCCGGTGCAGGACCGTGATTACGTGGTGGTCGGTGCGACGCCGGAGCAGATGGTGGCGCAGGGCTACCGTCCGGTGGGCAAGGATTTTCCGGTCTTCCTGCATCCGCAGACGCATGAGGAGTACGCGCTCGCCCGCACGGAGCGCAAGACGGCGGCCGGCTATCACGGCTTCCAGTTCTTCTATGCGCCGGACGTCACGCTCGAAGAAGATCTGGCGCGCCGCGATCTGACCATCAACGCCATGGCGCGCGAGGTGCGCCCGGACGGCGAGTTGACCGGCCCGGTGATCGATCCGTTCAACGGTCAGGGTGACGTGCAGGCGCGCGTGTTTCGTCACGTCAGCGATGCGTTTCTGGAAGACCCTGTGCGGATTTTGCGGATCGCGCGGTTTGCCGCGCGCTTTGTGGACTTCACGGTCGCGCCGGAGACGCTGGCGCTCATGCGCAAGATGGTGGCTGACGGCGAAGTGGATGCGCTGGTGGCTGAGCGCGTGTGGCAGGAAGTGTCGCGCGGGTTGATGGAGAAGAAGCCGTCGCGCATGTTCGAGGTGCTGCGCGAGTGTGGGGCGTTGGCGCGGATTCTTCCGGAGATTGACGCGCTGTTTGGCGTGCTGCAGCGCGCCGATTATCACCCTGAGGTGGACACGGGTGTGCATGTGATGATGGTGGTCGATCATGCCGCGCAGCAGGGTTATGCGCTGCAGGTTCGATTTGCTGCGCTGGCGCATGATCTCGGCAAGGCGACGACGCCCGAAGATATGTTGCCGCGGCATATTGGCCACGAGGGGCGCAGCGTGGATCTGTTGAAACCGTTATGCGAGCGGTTGCGGGTGCCGAACGATTGCCGCGATCTTGCGGTGCTGGTTGCGCGTGAGCATGGCAATATTCATCGCGTGATGGAGATGGGCGCTGCCGCGCTGGTGAGGTTGTTGGAGCGCAGTGATGCGATTCGGAAACCTGCGCGGTTTGCTGAAGCGTTGCAGGCTTGTGAGGCGGATGCTCGCGGACGGCTTGGGTTTGAGAGGCGGGAGTATCCGCAGGCTGAGCGGTTGAGGGTGGCTTTGGTCGCTGCGCGAGGTGTTGATGCCGGTGCTGTGGCTAAGCGGCTTGCTGACGCGCCTGCGGGGATTAAGGATGCTTTGCATCAGGAGCGGGTGCGGGCTGTGGAGTTGGCTATTTCATGAGGGTTTTGGTGCTCGGTTTGGTGTGGTTCGTTGTGCTTGGGGTGTTGGCCTTTCCTTGAATTGTTAGTGGTCTATTAGCGTTGCCCCTGTGCGGGGCGGCACCTACTTCTCTTTGCCGCCGCAAAGAGAAGTAGGCAAGAGAAAGCGGCTCACACCGCTAATTCTTAAGCGGGTCCCCCGCGCAGTTTTGGTAGTGGTGCATCTGGAATCTGTGCTCTCGCACATTTTGCGCCTGTGACACAGCACTCATTCTTCCCGCCTCGCGCTGCGCGCTCGCCGGAACGGTCCGGCTGAAAAACAGGGAGTCGTTCGCATTGCGGGCACTGGCTCCGCGTCGGAACTGGGCAGATGTCAAACTCGGCTGCTCAACTCTTCGACGTTGCACTTAGGCGCTGTACAGTAGTTATCCTAACTATTAAGAGTGAAAAAATCCGAGGTTGGTTTGCCGAACGACCGCGACGGCGCGCGCAGCGCCGCCGGATGTATGACTGCTTTGTCAAAGGCGCCGAATGCGCGAGAGCACAGATTCCAGATGCACCACTACCGTGACTGCGCGGGGGACCCGCTTAAGAATTAGCGGTGTGAGCCGCTTTCTCTTGCCTACTTCTCTTTGCGGCGGCAAAGAGAAGTAGGTGCCGCCCCGCACAGGGGCAACACTAATAGACCACTAAAAATTCAAGGAAAGGCCAACACCCCCAGCCAACCAGACAAAGAAGCAACCCCCACCGCCAAAGGCAAAAAAACCCAACCTACAAAACCCTGGCAACAATCGACAACACCATAGAAAGCACCAACGTCGACATAAACGGAAACGGATACTCCCGCCCAAAAATCCGCAAAGTCACATCACCAGGCAACCGCCCAATACCAATTTTCCTGAGCCACGGCCAGCAAGACGACAACACCGCCACGGCGATAAACGTAGTCAACAGCCAGCGAATCATGGCCAGCTCCTGAAGCAAAAATTCACAACGTATGCGACCGGTCGCCGCTGGAAAACGCTTGCAGCGTGTCATCCAGTCCGCGCGAAAACGCAATCACCTTGAACAGTTCACCCATCTCCGCCTCCGACAACAACTTCTGCACCGCATTCGCCGCAGGCAAATATCTCGCCGTATCCGCAGGATCGATTTCAGATAACACGTCGGTAATCCCGGCATTCAGCAGAAACCGCGCTTGCGACGTAAACCCCAGCAAGTCCGCCCCTGTCTCGACGCCCGCTTCGGCGATGCCGGTAAATTCCACATGCGCCGTGATGTCCTGCAAGCCCGGATAGAGGAACGGGTCGCCATGTGCCCGGTGCCGGTAGTGACACATCAACGTGCCCTGTGCACGCTGCGCATGGTAATACTCGTGACGCGGAAAACCATAGTCGATGAAGAAGGCCGCGCCGCGCGCAAGCATCGTGCAGATGGTTCGCGTAAATGCGCTCGCGGCTTCGTGCGTTTCGGTCACGTAGGCTTCGCCGGCGGTTTCGATTTCCGACAGCAGCGCGAGATCCGCAGCGGCGGACACAGGCCGGTCGTCGAATGCGAACGCCCCGTTGCGCCACACCACGCCGCGCTCGAGCCATGCCCCGCCGTTGAACGCGAACAGCCGCACCGGCATCGCGTCCAACACCTCGTTGCCGATCACCACGCCCTCGAACCGCTCCGGCAAAGCATCCAGCCAGCGCACTTTGGCAGCGAGCGTGGGCGCCGCGGCTTCGATCGTCTCCCGCTGGCGTTCGCGAAGCTCGCCCGACAGATCCACGATCGAGTAGCTGTCGAATTCCGCACCCAATCCGTCGAGCGCGTTCAGCACGCCGGCGGCGAGTTTGCCCGTGCCGGCGCCGAATTCCATCACGTCGCGCGTGCCGCTCGCTTGCAAGGCCTCGGCAACCGGGCGCGCCAGTGTCGCAGCAAACAGCGGCGACAGTTCCGGCGCAGTGACGAAGTCGCTGCCGTCGTCGCCGCGCAGCCCGAATTTGCGGGCGCCGCCGCTGTAATAGCCGAGTCCCGGCGCGTACAGCGCACGTTCCATGTAGCGATCGAACGGCAGCCAGCCGCCAGCGGTATCGAGCTCCGCACGGATCTGCGCGACCAGCGCTTCGGACTGCGCAAGCGCGCTCGGGCCGGGAGCAGGTAAACTATCGGGTTGGTGAGCTTTCGGATTCATCCCCGCATTGTAAATGACCGCCTCTCTGGACACCGCCGCCCCGCGCGCGCCCGAAACGCCGCGCGTCGTGCTGATTACCGGCGCCGCCCGCCGTATCGGGCGGGCGCTCGCGCTCGGCTTTGCCGCGCGTGGCTGGGACGTGGCCGTCCACTACGGCGCTTCGCGTGAGGAAGCCGACGAACTGGTCGCTGAAATCACCGCTCTGGGCCGCCGGGCCGTCGCCTTGCAGGCGGAATTAGGCGATGAAGCGCAAGTCGAGCGGCTTTTGCCGGCTTGTATCGACGCTTTGGGCCGGCCGTCGTGTATCGTCAACAATGCGTCGCGCTTCGAGGAAGACACGGCGCAAACCGTCGGTTACGAACTGCTGCTGAAGCTCACCGCGATGAACGTCGGCGCGCCGCTGGTGCTGGCGCGCAGGCTGTTCGAGGCGACGCCGGACGCCGCGCGCACCGACGAAAGCCTGCGTAGCGTCGTCATCAACGTGCTGGATCAGAAGCTGTACAACATGAACCCGGACTATCTGTCGTACACGCTGACCAAGGCGGCGTTGCAGACAGCCACGGTCGCGCTGGCGCAGGCATTGGCGCCGAAAGTGCGCGTGGTCGGACTCGCGCCCGGTCTGACGATGCAATCCGGCGATCAAACGCCGCAAGGTTTTGAAGCCGCTCACCGTACTACGCCTTTGGGCCGCGCGTCGCGGGCCGAGGATATTGTCGCCGCCGCGCTGTATCTCGCGGATGCAGCGGGCGTCACCGGAACGACGCTGGTGGTCGACGGCGGGCAGCACCTCGTGCCCCTGCCGCGCGACGTTATGTTTTTGACGGGCGCCTGAAGCGCGCGCGGCCGGCCGTGATAGCGGCGGCCGCCGTGCCGTGAAGCGTCCCTTTGCGTGCTCCGCACGCCTTTTTCGACTGGAACGAACATGTTTGCCGCTCTTTCGCATCCCCGGCTCGCCGATTGCCGCCGGCTCTTTCTGCGCAATTACGAAGTGCACATCAACATCGGCGTGCACGACTTCGAAAAGCGCGGCGAACAGCGCGTCGTGATCAACGTCGAACTGTTCGTGCCGCTCGCGCTGTCCACGCCGGTTCAGGACAAGCTGAACGAAGTCGTCGACTACGACTTCATGCGCTCCACCATCTCGCGCCGCGTCGAGCAAGGTCACATCCACTTGCAGGAAACGCTCTGCGACGACCTCGTCAAGACCATGCTGGAGCATCCGCAAGTGCGGGCCGCGCGCGTGTCGACGGAAAAGCCGGACGTTTATCCTGATTGCGACGCGGTGGGCGTCGAAGTCTTCCGTATCAAGGAGGATTAAGCCATGAATGCTCCGGAAATCCTGAACGGCGCCGCGACCGCCTCGCCTGCCGACGCAACCGAGGCCACGCAAACCGCCGCGCGTGCCAAGACGCCGCTCACGCGCCGTGAGCAGAAGGAAGCGTACGAGAACAACAAGCTGTTCAAGCGGCTCGCGCGCCAGGTCGGCGAGGCGATCGTCGACTTCAACATGATCGAGAACGGCGACAAGGTCATGGTGTGCCTGTCGGGCGGGAAAGACAGCTACGCGATGCTCGAAATCCTGATGCGGCTGCGTGAGCGCGCGCCGATCAACTTCGACATCGTCGCGGTGAATCTCGACCAGAAGCAGCCCGGCTTTCCCGAGCACGTGCTGCCCGAGTACCTGAAGCAGCTCGACATTCCGTTTCACATCGAGAATCAGGATACCTACAGCATCGTCAAGCGGCTGGTGCCGGAAGGCAAGACCACCTGCTCGCTGTGCTCGCGGCTGCGGCGCGGCATTCTTTACCGCGTGGCCGGCGAACTCGGCGCGACCAAGATCGCACTCGGCCATCATCGCGACGACATTCTGCAAACGCTGCTGCTGAACATGTTCTACGGTGGCAAGCTGAAGGGCATGCCGCCCAAGCTGCAATCGGACGACGGCAAGAATATCGTGATCCGTCCGCTCGCCTACGTGAAGGAAACGGATCTGGAGAAGTACGCCGAGCTGCGTGAATTTCCCATCATTCCGTGCAACCTGTGCGGCAGCCAGCCGAATCTGAAGCGCGCGGAAATGAAAGCGCTGGTGCGCGATTGGGAGAAGCGTTTCCCGGGCCGCATCGAAAATATGTTCAACGCACTGTCGAACGTCGTGCCCTCGCATTTGATGGATCACAAGCTGTTCCCGTTCGCGGGTCTGCGCGCGACCGGCGAGGCCGATCCGCAAGGCGATATCGCGTTCGACGAGGAGCCGTGTTCGACCGATGCCGCAGAAGGCGCAATGCCTGGCGCGACCAAGTCGATTTCCATCGTCCAGTTCGACGATCTTTGACAAAAAACGCCCGTGGTATGGGCGTTTCCGCACATTGCAGCACGCATCGAGGCCGCCACAGCGGCCTTTTTCGCTAGAGGGTGCGTGTTAGAATCGACGCCTCCAAACTCGTCTATTTGCCGTGCCATGAACATTGTGATTTTGGCGGCAGGCACCGGCAAGCGCATGCGGTCCGCGCTTCCCAAGGTGCTTCATCCTCTGGCTGGCCAGCCGCTCCTCGCTCACGTCATCGACACGGCTCGCACGCTCAAGCCCACGCATCTCGTGGTGGTGGTCGGCCATGGCGCGGAAGCCGTGCGCAAAGCGGTCGCCGCGCCGGACGTACAGTTCGCCGTGCAGGAGCAGCAGCTCGGCACGGGGCACGCGGTGCAGCAGGCGTTGCCGCTGCTCGATCCGTCCGCGCCCACGCTGGTGCTTTACGGCGACGTGCCGCTCACGCGCGCCGGCACGCTGCAGGCGCTGACCGAGCGCGCGGGGCAGGGCGGCTACGGCGTGCTCACGGTCACGCTCGCGGACCCGAGCGGCTACGGCCGCATCGTGCGTGACGCGCAAGGCAAAGTGGCGCGCATCGTCGAACAGAAAGACGCGACGCCCGAGCAACTCGAGATCGCCGAGATCAACACCGGCATCATCGTCGCGCCGACCGAGCGTCTGGGTCGCTGGCTTGCTGCGTTGAAGAACGACAATGCGCAAGGCGAGTTCTATCTGACCGACGCGGTCGAGATGGCGATCGAAGCCGGACTTGAAGTCGTGACCACTCAGCCGGAAGACGAGTGGGAAACGCTCGGCGTGAACAGCAAGCAGCAGCTCGCCGAACTCGAGCGGATTCATCAGCACAACGTGGCGGATGCGCTGCTGGTGGCGGGCGTGACGCTCGCCGATCCGGCGCGTCTGGATGTGCGCGGCACGCTCGAATGCGGCCGCGATGTCTCGATCGACGTGAACTGCGTGTTCGAAGGCCGCGTGACGCTGGCTGACAACGTCACCATCGGACCGAACTGTGTGATCCGCGATGCGAACATCGGCGCCGGTACGCGCGTCGACGCATTCACGCATATCGAAGGCGCCGAAGTCGGCGCGAATGCCGTGCTCGGACCGTATGCGCGCTTGCGCCCCGGCGCGTCGCTGCACGACGAGTCGCACGTCGGCAATTTCGTCGAGGTGAAGAACGCGGTGCTCGGCCGCGGTTCGAAAGCGAACCACCTCACGTATATCGGCGACTCGGATATCGGCGCGCGCGTGAACATCGGCGCGGGCACCATCACCTGCAACTACGACGGCGCGAATAAATTCCGCACAATCATCGAAGACGACGTGTTCGTCGGTTCGGATACGCAACTGGTTGCACCGGTGCGCGTGAAGCGCGGCGCGACGATCGCGGCGGGCACAACGGTCTGGAAGGATGTCGAAGCCGACGCGCTGGTTCTGAACGACAAGACGCAAACGAGCAAAACGGGCTACGTGCGTCCGACCAAAAAGAAGAGCTGATAGGCGTGAGGCGCGTAATAAGCGCGCTCATTGAAATCCAGCACTTAGAGCATTGAAAAGGAATGAGCCATGTGTGGCATTGTCGGCGCAGTAGCGCAACGTAACATCGTTCCAGTCCTGATCGAAGGACTGCGTCGCCTCGAATATCGCGGCTACGATTCGTGCGGCGTGGCCGTGCTCGGCAAGGACGGGCCGCGCCGCGCGCGCAGCGTGGCGCGCGTGGCCGACCTCGACGAGCAGGTACGCGAGAGCCACCTCGAAGGCATCACGGGTATCGCCCATACGCGTTGGGCGACGCACGGCGCGCCGGTCACGGACAACGCACACCCGATTTTCTCGAAAGATGCGTTGGCGTTGGTACACAACGGCATCATCGAGAACTACGAATCGCTGCGTGAAATGCTGCGTGGTAAGGGCTACACGTTTGTCTCGCAAACCGACACAGAGGTTATCGCCCATCTGATTCATAGCCTGTATCGCGGCGATCTGTTCGCGGCGGTGCGTGAAACTGTCGGGCAATTGCATGGCGCGTATGCGATCGCCGTGTTGCATAAGGACCAGCCGCATACGGTGGTCGGTGCGCGGCAGGGTTCGCCGCTGGTGGTCGGGCTCGGTCAGGGCGAGAACTTCCTCGCCTCGGACGCGTTGGCGCTCGCGGGCAGCACGGAACGGTTCATCTTCCTCGAAGAAGGCGACGTTTGCGAACTGTCGCTCGATGGCGTGCGCATCGCCGATCGCGACGGCAATGAGGCGCAGCGCGAAGTGCGTCAGGTAGCGGCGTATGGCGGCGCGGTCGAACTCGGACCGTATCGCCACTTCATGCAGAAGGAAATTTTCGAGCAGCCGCGCGCGATCACCGACACGATTCCGCAAGCGGATTCGTTCGACGCATCGCTGTTCGGCGAGGGCGCGGGCAAGGTGTTCGCGGAGATCGACAGCCTGCTGATCCTCGCATGCGGCACGAGCTACTACTCGGGGCTGACCGCGAAGTACTGGCTCGAATCGATCGCGAAGATTCCGACTCAGGTGGAAATTGCCAGCGAGTATCGCTACCGCGAGTCGGTGGCGAATCCGAAGTCGCTGGTAGTCGTGATCTCGCAGTCGGGCGAAACGGCGGATACGCTCGCGGCGCTCAAGCATGCGCAGGAACTCGGTCACAAACATACGCTGGCGGTCTGTAACGTCGGTACGAGCGCGATGGTGCGTCAGACGGAATTCTCGTTTCTGACACACGCGGGCCGCGAGATCGGCGTGGCGTCGACCAAGGCGTTCACCACGCAACTGGTTGCGCTATTCGTGCTGGCGGCGACGCTGGGCAAAATGCGCGGTCGTGTGAGTGACGAGCAGGAAGCGGAATACCTGAAGCAACTGCGCCACTTGCCGGCGGCATTGAATAGCGTGCTGGCGCTGGAGCCGCAGATCATCGCGTGGTCGGAAGAGTTTTCGCGCAAGGAACATGCGCTGTTCCTCGGGCGTGGCCTGCACTATCCGATCGCACTCGAAGGCGCGCTGAAGCTCAAGGAAATTTCGTATATCCACGCCGAGGCTTATCCGGCCGGCGAGTTGAAGCATGGGCCGCTCGCACTCGTGACTGAAGCGATGCCGGTGGTGACGGTGGCGCCGAACGACGCGCTGCTGGAAAAGCTGAAGTCGAACATCCAGGAAGTGCGCGCGCGCGGCGGTGAGTTGTATGTGTTCGCGGATGCGGACACGAAGATCGTCAATGACGAAGGTCTGCATGTGATCCGTATGCCGGAGCACTATGGCTTGTTGTCGCCGATTCTGCATGTGGTGCCGTTGCAGTTGCTTGCGTATCACACGGCGTGTGCGCGGGGCACGGACGTGGACAAGCCGCGGAATCTGGCGAAGTCGGTGACGGTGGAGTGAGTTGCCGGCTGGGGCGTTGACGGTTGGAGAGCACTATTAGTTTCGGATAGTGGGCACCATTAGTTTCAGTTAGCGGCGGTTCAAAGCCGCGTCCAACTCCTTGACAGCAAAGGATTAACCGGAACTAATAGTCCCGCGCCGTAGCCGGCTCCATTGGCGCACGTTCCGCGCTAGCGGGCTTTATCAAGAGCCACTCAACCGCACCTTCCGGATACTCCTCCGGCCAATTCTCTGCGAGCAACCGAACCGCCTAACGCGCTTGCTTCCAAAGGTTGCCGCCGCGGTTCCTGAACCGGCTCCTTTGGTCTGCATCCAAAACTCCTTGCGCACAACCGGGCCGGTCCAACGCGCGCTGCAGGCACCTTACCAACTCTCCGCTGAGCCCGAGCTCACGCCTGACTACCTCTAAATGGGATACCGCATCTGCCCGCAGCACACTGATTAGTGGCGGAACGCGCGTCTGGCAGTCAGCAGCGGCTCCGCCGCCCATCTTGTCAGTTCTTGTCTCCATAAGGCTAGCAGCGGATACGGCAAGACACCCGCTCTGCGTATCCGTTAGGATGTGAATTCTGTAAGCTCTTGACGGGGACGTGAGTGCGACCACGCGGATATATGCGCCTTGTGGAGAAGGCGGAAGCGGCCCTCGTTGCGGCCATTGAAATTTATAACAAACCCAACTTCCCTTATCGAGAAGAGAGCTTTTCCATCCTTGCCATCAATGCTTGGGAACTCCTGCTGAAGGCAAAGGTGATGGCAGAGAGCGGTGGCAACAAGACGGCCATCTATGAGTTCACGAACAAGCTGCTCGCCAACGGGAAGCCATCCAAAAAGCGCCAGATAAAACAGAACAGGTCAGGTAATCCCACCACCATCAATTTGCATAAGGCGATGGCTCGGCTTGACGAATTGCCAAACGCTGCGTTGCCTGCGGCCGTCCGCGCCAACATCGAGTCGCTGACCGAGATACGCGACAACGCTGTGCACCTCATCAACATCGGTCCGGCGTTCTCAAAGCAGGTTCTGGAAATCGGCAGCGCGAGCGTCACCAACTTCGTCGTTCTCGTGGGGCAATGGTTCAAGCGCGATTTGTCATCGAGCCTGTCACTGTTGTTTCCAGTTGGCTTCGTCGGCTCTCATCTGAAGGCAAAGGCTGTGCCGACAAGTCCAGACGAGGAGCGGCTCATCAAATATCTTGCGGAGCTTGAGAAAGCGGCGGATGGCGACGCCGCGGCAGAGTATTTTGTCGCCCTGTCCGTTGACGTAAAGCTAAAGCGCTCCCCCGGTGCGATGGCCTCGCAACTGCAACTGTCGCAGGACCCGAACGCCATGAAGGTCATCCTGCAGGAAGAGGACGTCCGCCAAGCATTCCCATGGGACTACGCCGAACTGCTGAAGCGGTGTCGCGGCCGATACTCAGATTTCGTGCAGAACAAGACCTTCAACGACATCTGCGCGCAGGCGAAGCAGAACTCAGCATTGACTCGCGTCAGGTATCTCGACCCGAACAATTTGAGCAGCTCGAAGAAAGTGTTCTACTCGACCAATGTCCTGAAGGTCCTCGACAAGCAGTACACCAAGAAGAAGTAGCCCAGCCTGTTGCATCGGGTCGTCGTCACGACGCGACCGATACTTCGCTCTGCTGGCATGAACTGTTAGCGCCGGCCGGCGTGAGGCGTGCGGTCGATGCCGCTCCCGTACGCCCTCGTTCCCTGGCTGACGTCGATTACGTCCTGGAGCGCAGCCAATCCCTGCTTCTCCCGCTCGTCGCGAAAGAGCAGAATGGACTTGCCAGACAACTGCGGAGACTCATCCTCGCCTTGGGCGACGGCCCCAGTTCACCGGCGGCCGAGAATTTCAGAACGAATTCGGTCGAGACGTTGAGAGCTGCGGCGGCTTCTCCAATCGTCATCGGCGCGGTCGCGCAACCAGGTTCGTCAGAGCCATTCCTGGGCCCATTCCTTTCCATAATAGCGACCTCCATGTACCCGAGCTTTTCAACTCCAAGGGCTCAGTCGCCCAAGGGGCCGCTGGGCTTATCGCTGTCGACGAGCTCTCGCAGGAACTCATCCGCATCACGGAAGTTGCCTGCCTCGATTTCGGTCTTGCCCATCACTAAGATGTCGAGCAGCGCCTGCTCTGTTTGTCTGGGTTCATCGTGCCCTTGACTCCGGGTTTACCCGGTAACGTCGCCGTTGTGTTCAGATATTGACCGGCGCAACGGGAGGCCAGCAGGACGGCAAAACCGAGACGTATTGACTCATGTTTTATTGGGGCCACAACGATAAAAGCCCGCTTTCAGAGCGGGCCTAGCATCGTGTTCGTGCCATGAACATGCATGGACACTGAAATCAGAAGTACATGACCTTACGCGTGAGCTTTTGAAGCAGGCGCGCCTTGACGGGGTCTGGCTTCGAGTCTTGCCGTTGCTTGAACTTGTCCAGATGAATGACGACAGCTTGGCGTGCTGGGCCGCGAGCCGCTGTCTCGGGCCTTGCGGGTGCGGCCGCAGAGCGTATGTCGTCCGCCGAATCAAAACACAGCGAGAGCTGCTCTTCTCTGTCCATGTCTTCCTCGCAGGGTTACGTTGTCTTGTCGGGGTCGGCTTCCGAGCCCGTACTTCCTTGAGCTGGCAACGCATCGTCGGCCAGTCCCGAGGATTGTAGTTGACGTAGGGCAATTCCCTCAAGCGTTGAAATCGCTTCGAGGGTGATTGCTGTGACAGGAAAAGCGGGACGCACGTTCATCATCCCCGAACCATTCTTACGGCCGCCCTCGTGTGACGAAAAGAACTTCAGGAAGCGTGAAGGTGCTACCCCGTCGAAAGGCATGATTCGGACCTTGTCTGTGTCCGTTTCCCGGTCGGTGATGGCGTCGGAGTGCAGCTTGGTCGCAAGGCTCTTCCGGTAAGGCTCAAGGAAGTACACCTCGGAAATTCCAGCAGCGACAATGTGCCGCGCGCATGAATGGCACGGATACGTTGTCACGAAGAGTTTTCCGCCACGAATCTCGTTGCCATGGGTCGCACCCGCACTCAGCAGCGCGTGCATTTCGGCGTGCACCGCGCGCGAAAATTCAATCAGGCTTTTGAGCTGGCTGTCATGGCGCATCAAGCCATAGGCGGCGTTCCGCTTCTCCGGTGTGATGATTCCGTTGTCGACCATTTTTTTGACGACGGTCTCCGCGATGACGTCTTTTTCGCTGTCGTTGAAGCAGCGGCCGCCGTCGAGATTCCAACAGCGATGGTCTGTATCGAAGGAGTCGCCGGCGTCCTGCGTCTCATACAGTCCCCCGAATGGCTTCGGGACGTCATTCCATCCGACTGAGATGACGTTGCCGCGCTCGTTGGTCAGAGCAGCGCCCACCTGTCTGGACAGGCAAGCAGAGTTGCGCGCAGCCGAAAAAGCGGCGTACATCGCCCGCTCTTGGACCGTCGGTGTCGCGATTCGCGTCCCGAGCATCAAATCCAGAAAGCGCTTTACGCGCGCACGAAGCTGTGAATCCGTTGCTTTATCTGCGCGCAAGAAAAAGTCCGAGAGCGGAAACGTGTCCTGTACCCGTTGGCCATGGGCGAGCTCCTCCCCAGAATCGCGGTCGATGAGCTTGTAGACGTCTTCGCCCTTCAGCGCGCGTTTGGCCAGTTTTTCGAGGCGAAGCTCAATCGGAGTGTACACGCCAACGACATGAAGCATGTCGCCATACACGGACCGCAGGAGGCGTAGCTCGTCGATGTGCTTGATGGAGTCGATGATGTGGCAACAACGCTCGGACTTAGTTGGCCGGACGGCATCGGGGGCCATGCCTTCGTCCTCGAACATATCCGTCTGTTTTGCGTCGTCAGTTTCATTCAGTTCTGCGCGCTCGAGCGCAATCTGCTGAATCGCGACACGAGCAAGCACCGCGTTATCATGGTCCGCTCGGAGCTGGTTGCCTGCATCTATGAGTTCGCGAATGGATGTCACATCATCGCGCATCCCGGTTAAGCGTCGAATCTCCTGGCTGAGCCGGATGATGTTTACTTTTTTATACCTATAGTCGGTGCCTTCTAGCAGGGTCTGAAACGTCTCGGCAACTTCGTGCAAAGGCGTTCCCATCGGACCGCATAGCGCAATCACCACTTCCGGCGTGCGGGTGTTGTCGATGGTCTTTTGGTCGCCGAGGCCTTGTCGCTTCGCGCGACCGCTCGACCGATTGACGATGGCCAGGTTGTTTTTCACGACCGAATCTTCCTGAAGCTAAACGGCACACGGCATGTGGCAGGTTGGGTACTCAGGATAGCGGCACCGCGGCTGCAAACTTTAAATCGTGTTTCTATTGCCGTCGAAACGTTGATAGGTGGCGTATGAGTGCGCGGTGATGGCGCCGAAGTCGAGCTGTCGCCAGCGGTGTCAGCGGCGGCTGCGCTCAGAACGGAAGCCTTTGCTGGGTCGACTTAGGCAACGCCGCGTCATTCCAGAGTTTTTGCGGCAGCTCATGGCGACTGAGGTGAATCAGGCGATACAGCGGGCCGCGATTTGCGTTCACGAACAGCGGCTTATTCGCCGACACCTGCATGCGGGCCAGCTCGACCACGAGCGACTCCCAGTACTCCAGGTATGCCCCGACATGCTCGCGCTTAGGTAATACGTCGAGCTTGAGCGCATCACGCCACCCGGGCGCTGCTGCATCCAGGCGCGAGCTGCTCAACTTGAAATCGCCGCCGATATTGCGCTGCACGTCCATCACGCTGAAGTGAATCAGGATGTCGATGTGACGCTGTGACGAGAGCTTGCGGATGAGCTCGAAGTCCAGCTGCTCGATGCTGAACGGGTCGAGATAGGCGAAATGCAAACCGTGTGGCAACTCTGCCATCACCGTGTCGACGGTCTGAATCGCGCTACCGACGAAGGAGCGGACCGGTGCATTAGCTGCAACCAACCGGCGCTCGCAGGCATCGACCGCGTCGCCGTCGAGGTCACCGATAAACACTTGGCTGAACGGGCCTTGGCCGCGCGCGGACATTTTCCACGCGGTGAGGACGCCACCGTCCAACATCTCTTTCGTTTCCCGGTTGATGACGCGGCCGGGCCCGCAAAAGAGGTCGATAAATGAGGTGTAGCCCCATCTCGCCCGGGCGCCCCGGGCGGAGTCAACGTAACGGGACAAGGCGATGTGCTTCAGTTCCGACCACGCACCGACCTTCATCACGGGAAGGCCGTCTACCGGGTCGTAGACCGGTTTCTCAGATTCTGTATTTTTCACGCTTTTGTTGCGTAACAACGCGTGTATTGGGGATTCAAATAATACGGCAACGTGCCGTTTACAAGGGGGTAAACCTGCTAATCTTGCAAAAAACAAGGCCCATCAAAATATCCATGGCCAAGAGCGAAGATAAATATGACTGGCTCGTGGGTCACGCCCCGCCGAAGCTGGACCAGCACAGTGCAGTTAAACATTCGATTGTGCGTAGCTATATCACCCGCTACATCGAGACGTTAATGTCGCAACCGGGTATCCCGAAGCTGACACTTTCACTCGTCGATGGATTTGCGGGCGGCGGCGAATATCTCGATGAAAACGGTGCCGGTTCGGTGGACGGGACGCCGCTCGTCATGCTCCAAGCGGTCCATGAAGCCCGGGCGAAAATCAATGTCGGCCGAACCGTAACGCCGCGCGAAATCGATGCCGAGTTCTTCTTCGTTGAGAAAAACAAGGAATCGGCGAAGTACCTGCATCACCATATCGAAAAGCGTCGCGGTGAAGGCGCGATTGCGAACGAGGACTATCCTCGAATCAGCCTTCGGAATGGCGATTTTGAGAGCGAGTTGCGGGGTGTCGTTGAGCGCATCAAGAGCCGACGGGCCGGCGGGCGTGCCATCTTTCTGTTGGACCAATACAGCTACGACGCTGTCTCGATGGAAAGCCTACGTTGGCTGATGACCGAGCTTCCGCGGGCAGAGGTCATCCTCAACTTCAACGTCGATTCGCTGTTGACCTTCCTTAGCGACACCGAGCGCAACCGGAAGCCGCTGCGGAACGTCGGTCTCGAGAAATACATCCCTTGGGAGCAACTGAAGCACCTCAAATCTCGGCGGGACTGGCGCGCCACGCTCCAGCGACACATCGCTCATGGCATCAAGACCGAGACCAGGGCCTTGTTCATGACGCTGTTCTTCGTGCGCCCGCACTCAGCGAACCCGTGGAGCTATTGGCTCGTGCACCTCTCGCAGCACTATAAGGCGCACGATGTCATGAAAGCGCTCCACTGGGAGCATTCCAGCGAGTTCGGGCACGAATTGGAGCCAGGCATTTTCATGCTTGGATACAACCCACGCAAGGACGAGGAGTACAGCGGACAGACGTCGCTCCTGTTTGACCTGAGCGGAGAGCAGCGTTGCTTCGAAGCCCTGGTCGACCAGTTCGGTCGGAAACTTGCCGACAGCGGGCAACCAATTACGGTAGCCCAGCTCCTGGAAACGAGCATCTCGAACACGATGGCGGACGAGTCACGGCTTCAAAAGGTGATTCGCGGCATGCACGCGTCAAAGAGCATCGTGGTCACCACGAGCGAGGACCGGAATCGTCGGCCTTCGAAGCTCTACAAGCCGACGGACATCATCCAGTATTCGGGACAGCGGCACTTCCTGACTTAGTGGTTTCTCAGGCGGAACACAGTCGCTCTGGCATGTCGTCCCATGTCTGGCCGTCGAGGAGACGGCCATTCGCCTTCTTGGAGCGACGAACTCCGTCGGTCCCCCAGGCACCCCACTGCTTGAAGAAGAATTTGACGCCTTGGTCCTCACACTGGACCTTCACTCGGCGGACCCACTGCTCATTCATTGGTCGAGCCTTGGGACCAGACTCACCCCCTACGATGACCCAGTCTATGTTGCTGAGGTCAAGCGTCCCAAGGTCCTCCAGAAGTGGCTCTACAGAGAGGAACCGGATGCGTCCTGTGACGCTTCTGAGGTGTTCGATGCGTGGGACGCCGTGGCGGCGGTCTTCGACAGATACGCCTAGCCAGGCATTTTGAGGTATTTCATGTCGGCTGCAGTAGGTCGCCAACCTCTCAGCACGCTTCGTGAGAATTTGGAAAGTGTGCTGGGGGCAGGCTCTTATGGAGTCAAACACCTCATTAACGAACGCGTCTGAGACAGACTGATGGAAGAGGTCCGACATCGAGTTCACGAAATAGACTGTCGGGCTCTTCCGCTTCTGCGGCTCTTCAAGCCGATTCGGTAACAACGTGAGACGAAAACCGTTCTCGTAACCTGGAGTGCCCATGGCCTTGAGACGCTTGGCCATTCCCTCCGCATAACAGTTCTTGCAGCCTTGGGAGATTTTCGTGCACCCGACCGTTGGGTTCCACGTGCGTTCCGTCCATTCAATTTTGCTTTGCCCGCCACTCATTGGTCGACCTCTCTTGTAGAGTGCGATTCTATCCAGCTTCTTTCAGCCCGGAAGCGATAGCCATGCTTCCATCATGTACTAACTGAAATACGCCGCTGTCATATTGTCGTCGCCGTTCTATGTGTCCGGCCGCGGCTTGATGGGTATTGACTGCGTTTATGCTAACTCTGGTCCGCCTCGTGGCGCTTGACGACGCCTTCAATGTCCAAGAGCCCGCTGAGTCGACTTAAAAGATGCGTGGGACGGTAAATGAACCCGCTCATTTGAGCTGCGTAGTTCGTAGGAGGGACACTTGCCATCACGAACCCTGTTCGCAGCAAAGCGCCGGCTGTCGCCATGAAGGCATCAACGTTGTCGAAAACATCGGGTACGAGCTCTTGGATTGCGCGGAGCTGCAAATCGCGCGGCTCTAACGCTGGTCCGCCATCCTCGCAGAGTCGTGCGAACGTGCCGAGCAGAATGACTTCTTCCCGTTTAAGTGGGGCGAGAATATCTGCCAGATATAGAAATTCGTCCGCCGTCATTGACCGATGGACAACCTGTCCGGCGAAGACCGCCCCCATCAGCCGAAGATTGAGTCTGGCAGCCCCTTCCTCAGCCGCGCGTTGAAATCGGAATAGAGCAGCTATCACCTCAGGAACATCGCTGTCGCTTGGAGTCGTTTTCCCAGCCTTCAGCTCCTCGAGAAGGATTCGCACGGCAGTCGCATGGCGTCGTTTCATTACGCCTTTCAGTGTTTCTGCTGCGAGAGCAGACGCCGAACTGGCTGCTGCAAATTTCTCAGCGCTCAATCCGTCGCTCATCACCGAGTTGAGCATTGTTAGCACGAAGTCCGTCATTCTTTTCTACCGAAAGCTCATTTGCTGTTTATGCGTCTCATACCGACAGCGAGGTCTGAAGGTTGGTTGCCGCGCTAGAGGACATCCGATAGGCCTCGTGGGTTAACGGCCGTACTTGCGAACAGAGCCGACTACAACACCAACTATCTCAAGCGACCCCTGCGGTCGAATCACCTGAAAGTCCTGATTAGCGGGCTCGAGATAATACGCACCATTCTTGTCGAGACGCAGAGTCTTCACGGTCATCTCGCCATCGACGACCGCAACGACGATGTCGCCAGGACGAGTCGGCCGATTCTTCTCGACGACCACCAAGTCTCCGTCCAGAAGACCGACATCTCGCATCGACTCACCTCGCACCCGGCAGAGCACTGTTCTGTTTGGGTCATCAACGAGGTAATCGTCGATAGTCAGCAGTTCCGGCGGTTCCTGCCCCTCAGGCTGGGGCTGACCGGCTCGGACGGCGCCGAGCACGGGGCGACCGAAAAAACGGCGCGTCGGCGCGATGCGACCTTCGACTCGTTCGAGGAAGCCCGCCTCGGATAGCCTTTTGATAAGGGCGAAGATGCTGCTCGTGCTTGTTAGGCCAACGACATCGCAGAGTTTCGACATCGCTGGAAAGGTCTGATGTCGCTTCCAATAACTACGTAGAGCGGCCAAGTGCGTTTCGTCGTTCATTTGCTCGACCCATCGAACGTTCATTCGATAGCATTGTAGCGCATCTGCCGCGCACTCGAATGAGGTTGCGGCCGCCTGCTTCACTCGACTCGACGCAGAAGCACATGACTACGAGACGCTGGACGAAGCGAAGTTGGAAGGGGTTCGTGTCTGCGCAGACCTGACCGACCGGACCAACATCGAACTGCGTGCTGTGTGCGTCGCGTTGACCGGCGTTCGCGATGCCTTCAGGCAAGCGAACCGACGCTTTGCGCAACTTGGCGAACAGATGGAATCGATAGTTTTCGACGCAGATAGAGCTCACGCGCAGCTGCTAGGCAGCTATGCCCGCCGGCGCTTCGCCTGAGCTGGAGCGTCTGCGTTCTCGCCGACTAGATTATCCAAGGATGCGCCGAAGCGACGCCCTGAGAGGTATCTTGTTGTGATGGTCTCGATTCCGATGCGCAATCGGACTCATCGGACGCGGCTGGTATTACCCCAAATTTCAATGAGGGCGGCGATGAGCAAAGGAACAGGCGGCAGCCAAGGCGGCGCGCGCGGCAACTCGGGCGGTGCATCGAAGGGCTCGTCCAGCGGGGCCAAATCAGCCGGGAGTGGTGGCCGGTCGGGAAGTGGCTCTTCCGGCGGTAACTGGCCGAGCACGACTGGAAATCCGTCAGGCGGTGGGCGTGGCAACGCTGCGCCTCGCGGAAGTCGTTGACGAACTGTTCGTCGAGGGTCGCACACGCGCTCCGCCAGTCCGCCAAAATATTTTTCTGGAAAATCTCCCCAGCACACGGCGAGGTTTGCGAACACGGTCTCCAAATCGAAAATCATCACCCCTGTCGCGCGGTATACATACTGCTGCCCGTTCCTCGGTGCGGCCGCGCGACTGTTCGGACATCAACGGCAGCAGTCGCGGGACAGCCGGTACTGTGGGATAGCCTTGAGATACCGGACAGGGTGGCGAAGTTAGCGCCCTGAGGCGAACGGCTGACGGGCGACGCTGGCTCCGAGGGGCATCTTAATGATGTTTGGAACGTGTCTGAAGGCCTCGCTCAGGATAAGGCGGGGCTCAACTTCACCAAGGGGCATCACTCGAAAAACAGGATGAACGCTGAGGAGACGCGTTGAAACGTAGGAAGGTGAGTACAGGGTTTTCGGGGGGTGTGCGCGCCGCAGTGGCCGATGGGGTGGTGGCGGTTGCCGTGGAGCGCCCGGCGCGCGGCGTGGCGCCTACGGCAGCGCTCGGCTAATCGTCGCTCGAGGGCGACAGTTCCCGCGTGCGCTTCATGACCCACGCGACCTCGCGCTGCGAGAACTCCCACTCGCCGGCGTCGACCTTCAACTTCACGCCCTTTTCGGCGCGACTCAGCGCCACGTCAGGCGTCAGACCGGATGTCGCAATCTTTCGTGAGGCGTATTCGCGGCTTAATGTACACGTCCACTGGAGCAACTAAGCGAGCGCCGTGACAGCAATCTCCACATCAAGCCCCTTGCGCATGAGCAGCGATGTGACGCATGCGCGCGTCGGCGCAGTGCCTTCCGCAACCCAGGCATCCCAGACACCATTGAATTCAGCGAAATGCTCGGGGCTACTCAACCAGATGTTCGCAGTCAGAAGTCGAGTCTTGTCAATGCCCTCGGTCTCGAGCAGTTTGTCGATACGGTCGAGCACTTCTGTCGTCTGAATTTCGATTGAGGCATTGGGCGTGTGGGGTACCTGGCCCGACAGATACACCGTACCGCGCGCCACAACAACTTGGCTCATGCGAGCGTTTGTTTGCAATCGCTGAATCTCGTTACCCATGGTTCAGTGGTCCCTGTCTCGAAGCTTAGATGGCGAACTCGTATGTCCGTGCTTCGTTTCTGCCTGCGAGCTGATAAGGCGAGATGTCGATTCGAGTCGTTCGGCCTCGAACGGCGTCTGTGACCAATTTCGCACTGGCAGCGGCGAGGGTGAAACCAAGGGAGCCTTGGCCGGTATTGAGCCAAAGATTGGGGAAACGAGTGGCTCCGAGAAGGGGTTTGCTATCAGGTGTGGTCGGGCGAGACCCCGTCCAAATCTGCGTCGCCGAAAAGTCGCCGGCGTTTGGCATCGTAGCTTGCGCTTGCGACTGCAACAGGCGAATTCGCGCAGAGTCTTCTTTCGAACCGGCAGGCGTCATATCGACCATGCCTGCAATGCGGAGCTGGTCGCCGAGGCGAGCGTATACGATTTTGTGATGGAGGTCAGTCACACTGACCTTCGGTGCTACGTTGCCAAGGTTCACTGGTACGGTAAGGCTGTATCCCTTGAGCGGATACATGGTCAGATTGATACCGAGTGGATGGAGGAGATTTGGGCTACCGTTGCCAAGCGCGACAATGTAGTCGTCCGCGATGATGTCGCCTTCTGAGGTTTGAGCAGCCACCACTTTGCCACTCTCCTGCCTCAGCCCGTGCAATTGCGTCCCAAAGAGAAAGCGCACGCCATACTTTTCGGTCGCCAATCGGCTGAGTTCTCGAGTGAAAAGATGGCAGTCACCGGCTTCCTCTGATGCGGTGTAGATGCCGCCAACGAGCTTTTGGTGGATGCTTTCCAGAGCCGGCTCGACGGCAATGCATGCATCGGCATCGAGTGCCGACTGCTCGACGCCAAACCCGGCCTGGAAATCCATTTGCTTGCGCGCGCCCGCAAAATCCTCGGCGTTGCGGTAGACGACGAGTTTTCCGCTCTTGTTGAAGGCAAAGTCGAGCGATTCGTTCGTCATCAGCTCCTGCATCACTGTCCGGCTGTAGGCACCGAGCCTCAGTAGTTCGACGGTCGTTTGTCGGCTGCGCGCACTCGTGCAATGTCGAAGAAACTCGCAGCACCATTTCCATTGGTCAACATCGAGGCTGGGGCGAAAACGAAGCGGCGCGGTGCGGCTCAACAGCCAACCTGGAAGATGGCTCAGTACCGATGGCCCAGCCAGAGGCGCAACGTAGCTGTAGCTGAGCTGGCCGCCGTTCGCGAAGCTTGCTTCAGCAGCTGCCTGCGTGTGTTTTTCGACTACCGTCACCTGATAGCCTTCGCGAGCCAGAAAGTAGGCAGTAGTCACACCAACAACTCCGCCGCCGAGCACACAGACATGCATTGTCATTCAATTCCCAAAATGGTTCGATTTGCTGCGGGGTCGTGTCAATCCCGAGATAAATCCAGTATGGGAAGGTTCGGCAGTCGTCGCAATTGAGAATTCGACGCAGGACATAACCCATGGTTAAGTGCAGGAGCTCTTGTCTGGATGTACGACGCGTTGCCCACTATTTGGCAATTGATGCGTCGTCTACGCAGGGAGGCTGCGCATAACCGCAGGTTATGTCGAACTAAAAAATTGCATTAGACTGCTTGGTTCTCACGGGAAACAATCAGACTCGACATAACTTTTAGGAAAGTTGGTTGACTGTCTGGAGTTAAGCCAACGCATGCACATGAAACTGATTACCGATGAACAGGTCCGCGGCGCCCTTACCCTCAACGAGAGTAGTTCGGTCGTGCGCGATGCGTTTCTCGCGGACGCACGGGGTCGCGCAGTCTCGCTGCAAAGAAGTCGTAAGCAATTAGACAATGTGACCCTCAGCGTGATGGGCGGGATTGTCACGGACGCGGAGGTGTGCGGCGCGAAGGTCTATTCAACGCTGGCAGGCAAGTTCGACTTTGTAGTCGTTCTCTTCGATACGAAGGACGGACGCTATCTCGCAAGCATCCAGGGCAATGCCCTTACAGAGTTCCGCACCGCTGCAACCACCCGCGTGGCTGTCGAGGCACAACTCCCGGAAAACGCGAGTACCCTCACGGTGTTTGGTGCTGGGGTGCAGGCAAAAGCGCACATCGCAGCTCTGCTTGAGATTGGCGTGTTCAAGCGCGTCTACATTGTCAGCAAAGGCGATGGCGAGCAACTCGCCTCAAAATTCAGAGCTAGTCATCCGGATGTCGAGTTTTTGACCGAAGACATCCAGTCTGCGGTGTCGCAGGCAGATGTGCTCGTCACCTGCACGCGTAGTCCGACTCCGATTTTCGACGGCGCTCTCCTGAAGCCCAACGTCTTCGTGGCTGCAATCGGGTCAAGCAAGCCGCAAACACGCGAGATTGACGACACGACACTTGAACGTGCGAGCCGTGTCATCGTCGAACTGAAAGAGCAAGCGCAGAAAGAAGCAGGTGACCTTCTGATGGCCAAGGAGGGTATCGTTGATTGGGCAAAGGTTGAGGAGTTGGGCCCTGTCCTGGCTGCGTCCGAGGGACAAGAGCGAGCCAAAGGCATCACCGTATATAAGTCCGTTGGCGTTGGTCTTGTGGACGTCGCTCTCTCTGCCTTGGTCTATAAGAAGCTTGCTGCTTAAGGCACGTTTGTGGAGTTCAGCGGCGCGCTCTGTCTCATAGGCCGCCGGTGGACAGCCGGTCACCTGAAAAATGAGGCTCTGAGAATGTCCGTCGCTGAAGACTTCGATTTGTTGATTGTTGGTGGCACGGTCATCGACGGGACGCGGCGCCCGCGCTACGAGGCGGATGTCGGTATTCGTGGCGGTCGTATCGTCGCCATCGGAAACTTGAGAGGCCAAGCCGCAAAAACGACTCTCGACGCCTCAGGGAAGATAGTATCGCCCGGCTTTATCGACTCGCATACTCACGATGACGCCGCAGTCCTGCGCCTACCTTCGATGGACTCTAAGGTTTCGCAAGGCGTCACGACCGTTGTTACAGGCAACTGCGGTGTGAGTATCGCTCCGCTGCGTGCGGACTCGCCGGTGCCCGCGCCGCTCAATTTGCTGGTCCCAGAGAAACCTCAGGATGGAACGTCCTTCCAAACGTTCAGCGACTACGTCGAAGCACTTCGCGCGGCGCCGTGTGCGGTCAACGTTGCACCTATGGTAGGCCATACCACGCTTCGAGCGCGGACCATGGCGGACCTGAGTCGCACCGCGACTTCCGCAGAGATTTCCGATATGCGAGAGTTGCTGACCGAAGCGCTCAATGCGGGCGCTCTCGGCATATCGACTGGAACGGCATATCCACCGGCCGCAGCAGCCACTACGGAAGAAGTCATCGAAGTCTGTCGGCCCCTGACCGGAACAGGTGCCGTGTACGCAACGCATATGCGCAACGAGGCCGATAGCAGCATTGAGTCGCTCGAAGAGACCTTTGCAATCGGTAAAGCACTAGACGTCAAAGTGGTAGTGTCCCACCACAAGTTGATGCGCGAGCAGAATTTCGGAAAGTCGACAATCACGCTTCCTTTCATCCGTGCCGCGATGAAATGTCAGTGCGTAGCGCTCGATTGCTACCCCTACAACGCAAGCTCGACGATGTTGCACCTCGCCGAAGACAGATTGACAGGCAAGATTCGAATTGCGAGCAGCGGCACTCACCCAGAGCTTGTCGGGCGGGAACTCGGCGACATCGCTGAAGAATGGGGCGTGAGTAGGTCTGAAGCGTCGAAGCGGCTGCAGCCGGCAAGCGCCATCTACTTCAGCATGGACGAGCACGACGTGCAGCGGATTCTGGCGTTCGATGAGACGATGATTGGGTCAGACGGTCTTCCTACCGGAGAAAATCCGCACCCACGCCTCTGGGGTACCTTTCCTCGGGTTCTTGGTCACTACAGTCGCACGCTCGGACTCTTCTCGTTGGAGACTGCAGTCTGGAAAATGACTGGCCTGACAGCACAGAATTTCGGGATTGAGCAGCGCGGAATCCTCGAGGTCGGAAACCACGCCGATGTCGTCGTGTTCGACCCCAACACTGTTCTGGACCGTGCCACTTACGATAACCCCAAGGAGCCGGCAGACGGTATCGACTATGTCATCGTGAATGGCACTGTTACGTGGCAGCAGCGCGCCCATCTCGGCGCTCGAAACGGCACTGTGATTACTCGCACGAAGCGATAGTTCGCAAATCAGCCCACCAACTCCCCGAGGCCCGGTCCCGCGAAGAGTTGCTCATCTTCAACGGCGAGTTCAGAGTGGCTGATGGGAGTAAACTTCCATCAGCCACGTTACTATGCCGGCGTAGCTGGGTCACCTGCTTCGGTGCTCGGAGCTGGTGTCTCGCCAACAGTTAAACACGTCACTAGCATGACCATGCGCTTGCGTCACATCGAGGTTTTCCATGCAGTAATGCAGGCGGGCTCTCTCTCGGGAGCGGCTGACCTCTTGAATATTTCTCAGCCGGCCGCGAGCAAAATGCTCGCGCAAGCCGAGCACAGCCTCGGTGTCGCGCTGTTCAAGCGATTGCCTGGCGGGCTCAAGGCCACACCCGAAGCCGTCATGTTGTTTCAAGAGACGAAATCTCTTCACTTGAGCCTTGAGCGAGTCCGGAATCTGGCCCGCAACCTCGCCTCACATCCAGGCGGGATGCTGAGAATTGGGTGCATCCCGAGCCTTGGTCTCAGTCTCGTTCCACAGGCAGTCGCTGCGTTCACTGGCCTTTGTCCCGACGTGTCGCTAAACATTCGAACGGAAAACAACGAGACCCTTTCGGCCCTGTTGCTAGCACAGGAAATCGACGTTGGTATCGCGTTTGAACCGACAGCAAAGGCCGGTATTACCATCGAAGAACTCGGGCAAGCCAAGGCAGTGTTTGTTGGTCCAAACGATGGGACAACCGGTAGTGGCCTCAGTCCTGTCCATCTCGGTGACCTGGACTACTCGAAGTGGATTGGCCTCGACTCCGCGGACCCGCTCGGATTGAAAATAAGCGCCACGTTGGCGACTCTCGACAAGCACGATGTATCGCCCATGATTGAGGTGAAGACCTACTACCTTGCCCGCGCGCTGGCCGAGAGCGGCGTAGGCTTCACGATTATCGACGAATACACCGCCACAGGGATGGGAGACCGCAGTTTCGTCAAGGAGCTCGAACCTGCTTTCTCAATTGGGGTTAGCGTGATGACCGCTGCGAGCAATGCTGGAACTCACGCACTAAAGGTGTTCATGCAACAACTCGCTAAGCGCGTGGGGAGGTCGTAATCGCCGACTTTCATCGGTGGCGCGCGGCGTCGTCCAACGCGTCGCGTAGCAGGGCAATACACGGCTCGGTGACTGGAGGAGGCGTGCGGCCCCGCTTTTTTATGAGCGCAATTGGCCGTACGAACGAGGGATGCTTAATCACGTTAGTCACGAGTTCTGGTTCGGCACGCAGCTCTCTTGCTGACTCAGGCAAGATTGCCACACCTAGTCCCGCGCGTACCATCGCGACGGCTGTCATTGTGTAGGTTGTCTCGCTGGCAATCGTTGGTTGCTCGCCGGTTTGGGCGAACGCGCTATCGACGACTGCTCTTACGCTGGTGCCCGGTGCGGTGAGCACAAGAGGCGAACGCAGCAACTCTCTGATGCCAAATTTTTTTGTTGTTTCGCCATCGAATGCGTCTTCGGGAAGACTGCGACCAGACGGTCCGTTCCCGTGTGAAGCACTTCGAGTGTCGAATCCTGTATGCCACCGTCTGTTAGACCGATGTCGGCCTCATCGTTGCGCACCAATGCATTTACCGCGCCCGCGACCACGGCGCGTATCACTTGGCGGCGGCGTCACGCGTCCGTTGGCGCTGGACGCGCACGGCAAGTCAATGAGTTCGCCGCTGCTGGACATCGAGGTCAAAGGACCGACCCGAACGTAGACTTGCACAGCGGCGACGGGCTGACTGTCGTGTGGAACGTGCCAGCCTTAAAGATTCTGGAAACGCATCTGGGATGCGTTGCCTTTTTTACATACTTGGTCGCGTTTCTGTACGCCTGGAGGTCGGCGCTAGCCGGAAAGCAGGCGTTTCGAATCTTCAGGCGGGTCGAGGCGGTGGCGGAGACCACCGCTTTCATCAGCAATGCGGTGCTGTCAGTCGAGCGTGATGGGCCACTTTGGAAGTTCGGCTTTACGATAGGTCAGCTGGTCATATCGAGGCGTCGCGGAGCCGGGCGCTCCCACGTAAAGAACTCGCTTCGAAACGGTCGAAAACGATGCATAGAAATGCTGCGCCGACTTAACCACCACGATTTTCTTGCTGGCGACATTGCAACCCAACCCCGTGAAAAGGTCGACGTTGATTGCCTGAGCGCGGACGGAAATCAGCACGCACTCGATGCCGTCGACTTCAATCAACGCGGAGTCGCCGACGCTCAGGGGTTCGCCAGTTTGCGCGGTCATGACATGGCCGCGCCTCAATTCCTTCACCAAACAAACGGCGTCGACCGGGTCTCCGGACATCGGGCTGATTTTCCCGCCAATGCGCAACGGCATGCGGGCGCCAACGCCCGCTCCGAACGCCATTTGAATCGCAATCGGGTCCCAGAGCGGTCCAATCGCTACGTCGGAAATCTTGCGCTCGAGCAGCCGTCTCAGGATGAACGTCGAATCGCCTGCCGCGCCGCTGCCAGGATTGTCGGCTCGGTCCGCCAGGATTGCCGGCGTAGGTCCTCCTTCCAGCGCCTTGTCCAGCGCCTCGTCCACCGACAGATAGTTCACGCGCAGCTTATCCCTCAGGGAAATAAGCTCGGCTGCCAATTCCTTTGCCAGCGTCTGCGCCGCCGCCTTGTCGCCGTCCGTGTAGACAAGGACCTTAGTACCCATCGACGGTACGTCACCGGTGGCGAACCCTTGGATGGCGGAAAGAGAAAGCACCCCGTTCTTGCCTTCCATCGCGCTCAGCTTGTCGACGAAGCTACGGCCGGGGTCTCGCGAGGTGTGAATCGGAACGACCATCTTCGTGTCGACAACGGCGGCGACCGGATGAATCTTTCCCGCAAAGGCTTGTGCGCAAAGGTCTACCAGTTCGACCGCACGCTCCTTGATGTCCGTGTGAGGGTATTCCTTGTAAGCGATGAGCAACGTTGCGCTCTCGACCATTTCCTTGCTCAGGTGCGCGTGCGGGTCGAGTTCGGCGCCGATGATTGCCTTCGGTCCCACCAGTTCACGCACGCGAGCGATGAGGTCACCCTCGCAGTCGTCGTAGCCGTCGGCCACCATCGCCCCGTGCAGCCCAAGAAGCACGACATCGATAGGAAGCACTCTTTTCAAGTCAGAGAGAAGCTCATCCCGCAGGCTCTCGTATGCCTCGCGCGTGACGAGTCCCGCAGGCTGGGCTTCCGCGTAAAGGCCTTCGAAAACTGTCCAGCCTTCGCTTCGAGCACGCTCGCGAGCAATGAACATGGGAGCGCCGTAGCGCGACATGCGGTCTGGATGTGTCCCGGAAGGATAAATTCCGCGTTCACGAAAAGCATCAAGTCCCGTCGGCACTGGGGAAAAAGTATTTGTCTCTGTCCCCATCCCTGCAGTGAAAACTCGCATAAGTCCCCCTATTTTGGTCGCCCTACAAGGCGGCGACGCCCCAATGGAAAGCGCATCCGCGCTGTGTGCAGCCAAGTGTGAACGTACGGACGGTTCTCGACAATTGAATATACGAGGGGAGGATTAACCTGTGGTTATGCGGTCGGGACTAAGCTATGCAGCGGGCGCGATATAACCTGAGTCTATGTCTCCCAATTTCTTTTCATTGGACGCAGTAATACCGGCGAAGCAAATTGCAGGGGTGGGTGGTGGTAAGCAAACTAGCCCCGGCCCTAAATATATTGGAGAAGGTGATGGGAGATAAATTCAGCCGAGCGCAGAAGACCGCAGTGATTGCAGGTCTTTTCCTCGCGTGGGCGGTCGGTTACGCCGACCGCATTCTGATGAGCGTCGCGCTCGTTCCAATCTCGAAGGAGTTCATGCTCACCGCTCAGGAGGGAGGCATGCTTCTGAGCGCGTTCTATTTCAGCTACGCAATCATGCAGTTAGCCGGTGGCTGGCTGTCCGACAAGTTCGGCTCCCGGATTGTCGTGGTCGCGTGCGTCGTAATGTGGTCCATCTTCACCGGCGTGACTAGCTTGGGGTGGTCGTTTGCGTCGCTGCTGGTGATTCGCTTCATGTTCGGTCTCGGCGAAGGCAGCTTCTCGCCCGCGAGTTCTGTCACGGTCGCTGAAGTGTTCCCCAAGAAGCAACGAGCGAGAGCCAAATCCTTTCTCGTCTCCACGACGTTTCTGGGCAGTGCCGTTGGCTCAGCAATCATTGCAGCGAGCGTTACCAAGCTTGGGTGGCGTGGGGCGTTCGACATTCTGTCTGTTGTCGGCTTCGCCGTCGCTGTCATTCTCTGGTTCAGTCTGCGTGGCGATAAGCGAGCGCGGCAGAAGACTGATGTAGAGCGTCCTCGCGTCGCCTGGAAGCCAGTTCTTCAATCCCCCTTGGCGTGGAAGCTCACGGCAGTGTGGTTTTTCACCAGTGCCTTGCATGTCGGTGTGAATTCGTGGATGCCGACCTACCTCATGACGAGCTATCACATCAGCTTGAAGCACGCCGGACTTGCTCTGGTCGTGCCCAACCTGATTGCGTTCGCAGGCGCTAATACGGTCGGGTTTTTCCTGGACAAGCTCGATAAGCGTTTTGAGAAGGGTTGCTTGGTCGCGGGCTCGGCTCTCAGCACTGTTTTCTTGGTGCTTATGATTACAACCACCCAAATTTGGCTGCTGCTTACATACTGGACGCTCTTCTCCTTGTCGTTCAATCTGGTGTACGCCACAGTATTCGCCACTCCGCTGCGTCGGGTACCGGAGCAATTGATTGGGAAGACCTCTGGTCTTATGAACTTCGGCGGTCAACTGGCGAACTCCATCTTCCCTGCAATTATGGGCGCCCTTATCACAGCAGCAAATGGAGCATTCTTCTCAGCTTTCTATCTGCTCATTGGGGTCGGAGTTTTGTCGGTGGTCGCTGCGCTCGTATTCAAGGTTCCGAATGAGACTAACAGCTCACTTGAATTGGCGATAAATTGAGCTCACTGAACCGCCTGAAGTAGTTTTATTCGACAGGGGTTCGTGAAACACCCCTCGGTGTTCTCGAAAGCTGTGCGTTTGCGGGTATTCGTTTGCTCGGCTATTCGGCCACTCCAAGCAACGTATCCGCAACGCACGCTCATCTTGCGGTCCTTCCTCCTCCGAGATTCGTTGTAGCAGCGTAGCCCGCAAAGCACCCGCTGTACACAGCACTCATGCCCCTGCGCCTCGAGGGCAACTTCCTGGTCTGCCGGCCTAGTCATGCCGCAGCGGGGATGGCTCGTCTGTGCCTATCGATTGGCGAGCCACAGATTTACTCGCATAACTATTATCAAAATGTTTGGAGAAAAAATGCCTTTTAAGAAGCTAAAAAAGAACGCCCTCGCAAATCCCGCGTATGTGATGGGGGTCGCCGCTTCAGCTGCCCTTTTGGGCTTGCCAGCTAAATCAAACGCGCAAAGTAGTGTCACTCTTTACGGCATTGTGGATGTCGGCATTGAACACCTGAATAACACGACTTCGGGCGGTGCCGTGACCCGCGAAGTCTCGGGGAACTCCTCGGGCTCACGCTGGGGCATGAGAGGCGTAGAGGACTTGGGCGGCGGCCTCAAGGCGCTCTTCGTTCTTGAAAGCGGGTTCAACGTCAACGACGGTACATTGGGCCAGTCAACCAAAGGTCTCGGTGCGAATGCCACGACCACCTCGCGACTTTTCGGTCGACAGGCATGGGTAGGGCTTGCGTACAACAATCATCAGTTGACGTTCGGGCGCCAAAACTCGCTACTCTTCGAAGAGGCTATCGCATTCGACCCGTTCGGTGCAGCGACGCGTTACTCGACTCTGTCGGTTGACTCTGCGTTCGCCGGGCGTATCGATAACTCCGCGAAGTATACCGGCAAGTTCGGGCCGTTGACCGCAACTGCGATGTACAGTACGCGCTACGACACGGGCTACGGTACGGAAGTGCCGGGGGCGGAGCTGACCGGCCGCTACTTCGGTGGCACACTCACCTATGCCACAGGCCCATTCGCTGCGACCGCCGTGTACGAACAGCGCAACAGCAACACTGCAGCAACGAACACCGCCACCGAGCGTCGAGCGTCCGCTGCTGCGTCGTATCAATTCGGTCAGGTGAAGGCGTATGCAGGGTATCGTTACCTGCGCGCAGCGAGCGCTTTCCTTCCCGCAAGTCCCATTGCAGTGGCGAACGGCTCGCAAGCCAACGCCGCTAACATGTATTGGTTTGGCGCCCAATATTACGTCACGCCGGCGTTTGCCCTTACGGCGAGCGCGTACTATCAAGACGTTCACTCAACGAGTGCAGACCCGTGGCTCGCGGTGCTGTCCGCGGATTACTTCCTGTCCAAGCGGACCGACCTCTACGCGACGGCGGCCTTTGCGCATAACAAGGGCGGTTCGACGCTCGGAGTTGGCGGCTATGGAACCACCTTGGCGAACGACAACCAGACTGGCGTCGTGGTGGGCATTAGGCACAAGTTCTAATTGCCCGTACCCAAGGGGGGCTGCCTGTCGAAGGTGTCTCCGCTTTTTTTGTTTAACTGGACTTGCAGAACATTCAGGGCCTCCAACAGAGAATCTTGGGTGCGGCAGTCATGCGGACTCACATCAAAGACGTTGGATTAACGCTTCGAGTCAAACTTCCGTTCAATCCAAGCCCGAAAGCGTCGACCGGGAAGGCTATGGTCCCGCTCAGCAGGTCAGGTCAGAAAAAATGCGCCGCCAAGAGAAGCATCAACGTCAGATGCTCGCACGAGTGTTCCGTCATTCAATAGCGGGTCGATAATGTTGTCCCAGCCTAGGGCGACACCCTGCCGGGTTGCGGCCAGACCAAGAAGCACCGAATAGCGGTTGCACGTGATTTTGTTGTGAGAGTTCTTAAGCTCGACATGAGCAAGCGAGAACCACGATGGCCATGACATCCAGTTTCGCTCTGCGTCCTCGAGCGTGAGTAACGTGCAACCCGACAAGTCGGTCGGTGACAGCAGACGGCCACTTGAGTACGCCGGAGAACAAACCGGAAAAACCTTCTCGGCGAACAAACGGCGAACAAACGGCGAACCTCCGCTTCTCGTGGGTCGCCTCCGGATTCCAAAATTTTCTTGCAGACAAATCTACTTTGCTCGTAGCCAGATTTCCGAGCGCGTCTCTCCGATGCGAAAACATCGCGTCTGTCGCGCTGTATACATACTGCTGCCTGTTCCGCGGTGCAGCCGCGTGACTGGTCGGACATCAACGGCGGGTCACTGGACAGCCGGTACTGTGGGATAGCCTTGAGATACCGGACAGGGTGGCGAAGTTAGCGCCCTGAGGCGAACGGCTGACGGGCGACGCTGGCTCCGAGGGGCATCTAACGATGCTGGAACGTGTCTGAAGGCCTCGCTCAGGATAAGGCGGGGCTCAACTTCACCAAGGGGCATTCACAAAAACACAGGATGTTTGCTAGAGGGAAATGCGTTGCAGAATGCCGCTGGGTCTTTGCATGAAACGATGCTTACAAGGCGCGCTATCTTATTTCAATGCACGACGGCATGACCGTCCAGTGCGATGGTGAAAGTCGCCACGAGCAAGCTGCACAGAGGCAGGCCCCGTCGGACCAGTAAAGCGCGTCAATCACCGCTCGCCGGTAGAGCCGAACACAATGTCGGCTCTACTGGTGCACATCGCCATTCTTAGACAGTCGCTGCAGCTTCAGAGCCGGCCTTCGCCCCCGGAGCGGGCGCAGTCATCTTCTTGCTCGACGCTGTCGTCCCCGACGCTTTCTTTGCCGCCGGGGCCTTCTTGGCCGCAGGCTTCTTGACCACCGGCCTCTTGTCGACCGCGTTAGCACCGTCAATCAGAAATCGACTGCGGTCCTTGGCGCTAGCAATCCACGCCGGCGCGCGCCCGCGTCCACTCCATGTCGCGCCGCTCTTGGGGTCACGATAGAGCGCTGGCTGCGGGCCCCTGACATAATTTCCGGCTTTCGCTGACTTTTTTGCGGCAGGAGCGGAGGACACTGCGTTGCCTTCAACCAAAAACGTAGAGCGGTCCTTAGCGCTGGCAATCCAGCCCGGCGCGCGGCCATGACCCGACCATGTCGCGCCCGTCTTCGGGTCACGGTACTTCGCGGCCGAAACCGACGACTTGGCAGCGGCCTTAGCGCCCGGCTTTGGTCCACGTTTCTTGCCACCTGTATGCGCATCGATGTCAGCAGTCGTAAGACCGTGTTCTGCCATCAAGTTCTTAATCTTCTCGATTACGGCACTCGACTTTTTCGCGAGCAGCGCGTCGGCTTGCGCCCGTAGTCTCTGGATTTTTGCTTGCAAGGATTCCAAGGTCGCCATTCGTGGCTCCGCAGTTGAGATGTCAAACTATGCCATGTTGACGAGGAGGTCGGCTAGTTCGGCGCGGAGCCAGATGAGAGCTCTTTGAGCCATTTGCTACCGCAGCGTTTAGTGCAACGCTTTCGTGTAATTGGTCATGGCGACAAGGTGGCGGCTTCTTGCGAGGCCACGAATTTCGGAAAAGGCTCGCATTTGCACTGACATAAGTCGTTTCCCAGAGCTACATGCTTGCCATCACTTCCGTCGTCCGGGTGAGCCGTCTCCGATGATGAGGCCTCGGCGCCGCAGGTACGCCACCAACCGAGAACTTTCGTGCGTTCCTGCGTCGTTGTCCGGGCACATCACCTGCGGACATTTGAACGCCGCGACCGCCCGTGTCGCTTTTGTTCGACCTGCCTATAAAACCAGAAAGGCTAGACCTGCGATTATGGTAGGCATGAGCGCGGCGCCGAGCAGTTTTATCGGACTGACTGCGCCTCCTGAAAACCGATTTCCAAGTATCGCGAGGCCGGCCGGGTTCGGAGCATTTGCAATCACCGTCAATCCTCCGCCCGTCACCGCTCCCGCCACGAGCAGGTACTTTGCGCTGTCTGATAAGCCAGGTATGAGCGACCCGAGATAGGTGATGGCAGCGTTGTCCATAACTGCCGTCAGACCTGTCGCGCCGAAATACAGTGTCAACGCATCCATGGAACGCACTATCGGCTGAAGCCACCATTGCTGTAGGCCACCGAGCACAACCAGCCCACCAAGGAAGAAAGCGACCAGAAGGCTTTCGCGCAGCATGAGAGGCGACTGGTGGCGCTCGTAAGCGTGCGTGTAGCCCAGGAAGAAGAGGAATGCCCCGATGAACACGACAGCGTGGTGCGAGTTGATGACGACAAGCGCGAGAAACCCGAGATGGACTAGCGTGACGCCAACCGGAACGCGTTGGGACGGTGAGGTTGTACCACCCTCGCTCCCTTGGGACGTCGGCACGCTCCTGGCAATCAGGGCGACGAAAGCCGTAGCATTGAAAACAACTGCGAGCGCTGCTTTCCATCCGAAGGTGGCCGCCATAAATCCGGTGCTCCACCCCCAGGCACTCGCGACCATCAACACCGGCGGTGCTGCATACGCCGTCATGACCCCACCGATGGACACATTCACGAAAAGCAACGCCAGGCCAAAATACTTCACCCGCTCGGAACTTCGCGCGGAGAACAGCGTGTCGCGCAGCAATAGCGCGGCGAGTGTCATCGCCGCAGGTTCAGTGATGATGGAGCCCAGGAGGGGAACTGCGGACAGAGAGAACCAGATAACGGCAACCTGGGTGCGCACCGGCAGAAACCGCGCAAGCCGCATCACAATGGTCGTCACCAGTACGAGAATAGGTCGACTCGCGGCGACCACCATAATGACAAAGACGAACAGCGCCTCCGTAAACTCGCGATGCTCCAGGTACTCGATGGTCACATGTGACCCGACGAGCGCCCACATCACGAGACACAGAATCAGCGCCCAGAATCCGAAGACGACCTCCACCTCCGCGAGGAAGTGGAAAACACCCGCATGCCGCGGAAAACGGTGGGAGAGCTTTTCAATGCGCGCTACGGCGAACGTATGAATGAGCGCAAAGGCAAAGATGATGGCGGCAGAAATTTCTACAGAATGGGGCATTGAACAGGGTGCTGGAGACGCTTTCGTGTTGACGACTCCGTCATAATATTACAGACACCCTACGCGCCAGTTTATTCGCCTACCCGCGATTCTGTCCGCTACGACCGCTTTATAGTCAATGCCCGCGAGCCAACTCTTCCAGCCCATGTAGACCAACGGGCGCGTGCGCCTGCCACGGCAGCAACACAGCCCGCTTCGCATCCTGCTTCATTACGCGCTCGATAAATGGCACCTCGTAGCGCCCTCGTTCGGCAAGTGCCGGGTCGTGGGTGCCGCTTGCGAGCAGACTTTGGTCAATGACCCAGGCATACGGTTCAATCTGGGCCCGCCGGAGGTCGGCTTGTAGTCGCTCGGCCTCATGAACAGGTGTTGCCTCGGCGAGCGTCACGATAAGTACACGCGTGAAATCGGGGTCGCGCAGACGTGGCAATAGTTGGCGAACCGCTTCTGGCATATCACCCTGCGTGCGCGTGACTTCGCGATGGTAGGCCTCCGCTGAGTCCATCAGCAGAATGGTGTGTCCGGTCGGAGCCGTGTCCAGTATCACGAACGAGTCCCGGGCCTCATCCACCGTTCGCGCGAAAGCACGAAAAACCGCTATCTCCTCGGTGCACGGCGACCGCAGGTCCTCCTCCAACATCGCCTTCCCTTGGGCGTCGAGATGGGCACCGGCCTTGGCAAGAACTTCATCGCGATAGCGGTTCACTTCCTGTTCCGCGTCGATGCGACTCACGGTTAGACCCGGCAGCGATTCCTGGAGAGTCCACGCCACATGTGCAGCTGGGTCAGTGGTCGAAAGCAGGACTGCGTGTCCGCGCTGCGCCAAGTCAAGTGCTATCGCCGCAGCAACCGTCGTCTTGCCGACGCCACCCTTGCCCATTGTCATGACAAGGCCATGGCCCGCCTTCTCAAGGTCGTCAACGAGCGGCAAGAGGCCGCCGGGCAACTCCACGCTCAACCGGACATCTGTCCTGGGCGCTGCAATCTGCTCCGGGTGCAAATACGCCTTTAACGCGGTCAGCCCGACCAATCCCCTGGGAATGAAGCCTGTTTCGCTTCGCGGAAGGGCTGCGAGACCCGGCGGCATTGTCTTGATAGATACAGCCTGCTGTTCTTCCATCGCGCGAGCAATGGCATCGTCAGAAGAGACAGCCTTGAAAACTCCGTTGACTGCGAGCACCAGGTTTCGAACCCCGAGGTCGGCCAGTTCGATACGGGTGCGCTCCGCCTCACGGAATGCCGATGCCTCGGGCCGGGTCACCAGGACCACAGTGGTGCGGTCGTGATTGGTCAGTTCGGCAACGGCCGCTGCATACAGCTGCCTGTTTTGCTCAAGGCCTGCCAGAGGGCCCAGGCAGGAATTGCCGGTCGTGTTCGTCGACAGAAAGTTGCTCCAAGCCGACGGCAGTGTCAGCAAACGCAACGTGTGCCCCGTGGGTGCGGTGTCGAAAATGATGTGGTCGTACGCATTCGCTGTGGCACTGCCGCCCAGCAAGTCTGCAAAGGCGTCGAACGCCGCTATCTCGACGGTGCAGCCACCGGAAAACTGTTCCTCCATGCTGCGAATTGCCGCATCGGGTAACACGCCTCGATAAGGGCTGACCGTACGCTCGCGGTAGGCCGCCGCCGCGAGTTCGGGGTCGATGTTCAGCGCGTGGAGGTTTGGAACCTGCGCGACTGGCGTTGGCTGCCCGGACAGTTGAGTCTCGAGCACCTCATCGAGATTGGACGCTGGGTCGGTGCTGACCAGCAGCACGGTCTTACCCTTTTCAGCCAGCTGCAGCGCTGTAGCA